>NZ_BAAAEH010000035.1:0-468073 GCF_039522915.1 Sphingomonas oligophenolica | reverse complement strand
TCTTGAATCAATACCCAGCGCCCTTGGCAACCCTTCGCGAGTCATCCCCTCAGGGACTTGGTATTAGACCTGCCGTTCGTTCATCTGCGGACGAAGCCCGCTAGCGCTTCGGTGCTGTCACCAATCTGAAATGATCAGGCCGTACGGGCACCAACAGGCACGGCGTTAGGCTTGCCGCCACCCCTCATAAGAAAGATGCCGCCGATCACGAGCATTGCCACAGAGAGCCGGATGCTCGCCTATTCGTCCGGCAATTTCGGCAAGGCCCTGGTGTTCGGCGGCGCGGATCTGACGATCCTGTTTTTGCTGACCGACGTGCTGGGGCTGAACGGCGCCCGGGCGGCGGGACTGATGCTGTTCGCGGTGCTGGGTGATCTGGTATTCGATCTGCTCGCGGCCCGGCTCGTCCTCCATTGGCGGGCGGCGGGGCGGGGCTATCGCTGGGCAATTGCCTTGGCCGCGTTGCCTTGTGGGGCGGCCTTCGGGTTGATCTACGCAATGCCGGCGCTGGGCCTGCATCGCGCCTGGATGCTTGCGGCGGCGATCCTCGTTTTCCGCGGCGCCTATGCAGTGGTCGACGTGCCGCACAATGCGCTGATGGCGCAGGTCAGCCGTGACAGCCGGGCGCGCGGGCGCGTTTCGGGCTACAGGCTGTTCTTCAGCACTGCGAGCGCGCTGGCCGTCGCCGCCGTGCTCACACCGCTGGTGCAGCAAGCGGGGCGGGCACGGCATTTCGGCGCGCTGGCCTTCACCGGGATCGGGGCGGGCCTGGTCTTCGCGCTGACCATGCTGCTGTGCGCCTGGGCTTCGGGCGCGCGCGGCGAAAGCGGTGCGGCATCCGCGCTGCGTGGCGATCGCATCGCCGTTCCGCTGCGCGACCCCATGGTGTTGGCAATGGGCGCGCTGGCCCTGCTCACCGGCTTCGCGATGCCGTGTTTCGGCCGGATGCTGATGTATCTGGGAACCTATGTCGTCGATCGGCCGCGTGCGGTCACCCTGCTGCTTGCCGCGCTGACGGCGGGACAATTCGGCGGCGTGCTCGCCTGGACCGCGCTCACTCACCGCTTCAGCAAGAGCCGCCTGCTCGGTGCGGGGCATGCGGTGAGCGCGCTTGGCCTCCTCTTCTTCGCCCTGTGCATCACATGGCCGGCGGGGCAGATGGCGGGCGCAGCGCTGATCGGCTTCGGCTTTGCGAGCGTTTTCATGCTGCCCTGGGGCCTGCTTGCCGACGCGGTCGATGTCGTCGAATGGCGGCACGGCCCGCGGTTCGAGACGGGGCTATTCGCCTTTTACCTGGTCCTGGTGAAGGCGAGCGGCGCCGGGTCGACCGCGATGATCGGCTGGGTGCTGAACGCGCTCGGTTATGTCCCCGGCGCAGTCCAGCCGACCGGGGTGCGTCTCGGCATGCTCGGCCTCGGCCTGGGCGTACCGTTTGCCGGCGCGCTGCTGGCGATGCTGCTGCTCAGGCGCTTCACGCTCGACCATGGCCGCCATGCGCGGCTGCTGCGCGTGCTGGAACGCCGTCAGGCGGGGGCGGAGCCGGTCTCCGGATTGAACCGGGGGTTGGAGAAATTGAGCGGTGAGGGCGTCACCTTGGCAGGCGGCACCGCGCTTTCCGCCCAGGCACGGCAAAGCATGTCGCGCAGCATCGCCGCGCCCGCAGCGGTGCGCTCGTAGACGAGGGCGCGGACGTCCTTGTCGGTCGTGTTGTTGAAGCCGTCGCGCTTCTCGAGCTTATAAACCGTCTCCATCTGATCGCCGGACTGATCGAGAAAGGCGAGCACCGCATCGAACATGTCGCCGTGGAGATGCGCCGGCGCGCCGATCCGGGGCATGATGTCCGCGGCAGTGAGCCCGATGCGGTCGACGACGCGGCTCTCGAACCGCCCATGGATGCTGCGGTCGCGGGTATAGCCGTTCGGGTTGGGCCCCAGCCAGCCGTCCGAGTTCACCGAGTTATGCAGCGGCTGCGAGCCGTCGCCGATATAATGGCCGAGCCGGATCGCCTGGAACGCGCAGTGCTGCTCGGGAACCGATGCGTCGCCGCCGCTCGCCTGCGTCGCGCGGATCGCGCGCATGCAGACGATTAGCCGCTCATAGGCTTCCATCGCAGCATAGGGCAGCGTGCCGGTCCAGCGGACGTTCGTACGTGCGGCGGTGGCCGGATCGCTCTGCTTGATCGTCTCGTAGTGCTTGTAGAGCGCGAGGATGAACTCGTAGCGCGAGCGGGGGATGGGCTTCAGGAAGGCGAACTGCTCGCGGAACCAGCCATGGTTCGGGTCTTCCTCGATCTTCGAGAAGCCTTCCGCGTCGCCGCGCCAGCTGTCCGGCAGTGCGGCCGAGGCGGAGATATAGTCGGCATAGCGGCGCAGGAAGACCGGGCCGCCATCGGGGATCGCCTGGATCGCGGCGCGGTCGATCACCGCATGCCCCGTCCCGCCCCAGGCATGGGCGACGGTGGGAGACAGCATGAGGGCAGCGGCCAGGGCGAAGCGGCGCATGACGGTTCCTTTCAGGGATCGAGGGGATCGCGCGGATCGACGCGCTCCGAGGCGCGCGATGGACGGAACACCAGTTCGGTGAGCGAGACCCGGCGGACGACCTTGCCGGGCTGGTAGCCGAGCTCGGCGGCATTGCGCTCGGTGAACTTCTCGCTTTCGATATAGGCGCTCTGCAGTGGATTGCAGACGATCACCGTTTCCGCCTCCGACGGCGCGCCTATCCGCGCGAGCAGCCGGCTGGCGTTGCGCAGGTTGGTGGTTGTGTGGCGGGCATATGGCTCGATGATGATCGCGTCGGGCGGCACGCCGTAGCGGTCGATCAGCGCCTTGCGCATCTCGTCGGCCTCGGTGAAAGGCGTGGCGCGCGGGTGCGCACGCCCACCCGTGACCAGGATGAAGGCGATGTCGCCCTGCACGAAACGGCGCGCGGCGAGACGCAGATGATATTTGCCGAACGGGCTGAGATGTTCGCCCTCGATCTCGGGCCCGACGCCCGTGACGATCATCGCACTATAGCGGTACCGGTGCCAGTCGAGCGCCTTCGCTCGCGCCATCGGCGCGGTGTTGGCGCCGCCGGTCAGCGATTCATGGCCGATCGCATCGGTGCGGTCGCTCACGTCGAGCAGCGCGAGCGCATAGTCGATGCTGGTATCGAGTCGCTGTGCCGATCCGGCGCGGGGCGTCTCGGCGAGCCAGTCGGCCGCCTGGAGGCGCGCCTGATGATCCTGAGGCGAGATCGTGCCGGGACCATCGATCGCGGTCGTGGGGATCGCCCCCAGCGCATATGTCCGCACGATTGTGTTGATGCCTGCGATCTCGCGATCCACCTGCGCGGCGGAGCCATCGTCTGCGGCGGGAAGGCCCGGCGCTTGAACAACGGCGCGACGCAACGCATCGGTTTCAGGATTGCTCCAAAGCAGCGCCTGCGCGCGGCAGACGAGATCGGTCCCGCACGCGGCGCGGCGCTCCCGCCGTACGCGCAGCACGCTCTCCATGCCGGGCGCCTTGGCGATCCGCTCGAGCGCCGCCGGATCGTGCCCGGCCGCATCGAGCAGCGGGAAGAGCCGAGCGGACAGCGTCGCCATCACCCCGTCGCCCACCGCCTCGGCCGAAGCCGGGGCGGCGAGCACCGTCACCGCGAGCGCGGCCACGGAGAGTATCGCGCGCATCACCAACTGCGGCTGACGATGAAGCGGAAGTTCCGGCCGAACAACGGGCGGCCGTAGATCGCCTGGCTGGTGCCTTGGCCGGCGAACTGGTCGGTACGCGTGTTGCCCTCGGTCAGGCCATGGGCGTTGAACAGATTGTCGCCGACTACCTGGAAGCGCCACGCCCCCCAATCGAGCGATGCGCCCGCGCCGGTCGTCTGGTAGCCCGGCATCGCAGTGCGGTTGAACAGATCGACATAGCGCCGGCCGACCCATTCGAAGCGCCCGAAGATCGAGAGCTTCTGCTCGCCTAGATCGAAGTTGAAGCTCGGCCGCAGATTGCCGAAGAACTTCGCCTCACGGATGATCTGCTTGCCGTTGACCGCGCTCGGATCGGCGCCCGAGGTGTTCTGGAGATTGGCATATTCCGGGTTCTGCCAGGTCACGGAGCCCTCCAGCGAGAACCAGCGGATCGGCGCGACGCGGCCATCCACTTCGACGCCCTTGACCGAGGCCTCGCCGATGAACGGAAGCGTCTGGTCGTTGCGGCCGGTCAGCGGGTTGAACGCAGCGAACGAGGCATTGAATGGGTTGAACTTGGTGTAGAAGCCGGTGGCATAGAGATAGTTGGGGCCGAAGTTGGCCTTGAGGCCGACTTCGTACTGACGCGCCTTGGTCTTGACGATGGTCGCGTTGATGCCGGACACCACGCCCAGCTGCGGTGGCACTTCCAGGTTCGAGATGCGGCCATAGACCCCGAAATGGCCGTTCAGGTCGTAGTTGACGCCGACCGTCCAGTTGGTCGCGTTGGGCTTCAGCCGCTGGTCGAGCACCTGGCCGGTGAAGGCGCGGGTGGTGTCGTCGGCGAGCGTCGTCGTATCGCCCAGATTGACCTGCGTGGTCGGCAGCGCGATGCCCTTGTAGCTGTAACGCTCAGTGCGGATGCCGGCGTCGACGCGCAGGCCGCGGGCGATGTCCCAGGTGTCGTTCGCGTAGAAGGCAATCATCTGCGCATCGCCTTCGCCCTGGTTGAGCGTGGTGGTGTAGCGCAGCACGCCGTTCTGGGTGATCGATCCCAGCACCTGGCCGGTCGCCGAATATGCGACCAGGTCCAGCGTGCGCGGTTGGCTGCGCACTTCGATCAGCATGTCCTGATAGGCCTGGAGCAGCGTGTTGCCGTAGAACGAGCCGTACAGGCCGACGCGCACGTCGTGGGTGCCGACGCCGGTCTCGAACTTGCGGGTGACGCTCAGGTCGCCCTGCACCGAGTAGAAGTCGGATTCCGAGGCGCGATATTGACCGGACATGACCAGGCCCGAGGCGGTCGAGGGATCATAGATCGACGCGCCGTTGGTGCCGGCGAATGCATAGCCGAGCCGGGCTACATTGGGGCCGAACGCGGTGCGCGCGGCGGTCAGGTAGCTGGCCGCGAAGCTGGTCGCGTCGGCCGGGTTGGTGGTCGAATAGAAGGCGTCGAAGCTCGACTTGCCCTTGGTCCCGCCGACCTTGGCGGAGACCTGCCAGCCGCTGAAGTCCGCCTCGTAGTCGACCGCCGCGTTGAAGAAACGCATGTAGCGGCCGTTGGAGAGGTCGCGCTGCATGCTCTGCAGCGTGCCGGCGCCGTCGCGATACTTGATGTTGACGTTGCGCAATGATGGCGAGTTCAACGTGCCGGTGAAATAGTCGATATAGGGGTTGAGCGAGACCGTTGGGTTGCGCGGGTCGTTGGTCGGGATCGGCAGATAGAAGACGTTGTGGTCGTTCACATATTCGGCCGAAACCTTGACGTACCCGTTGGACAGCTGGCGTTTGAGGTTGGCGCGGATCTGGCCACCCTTGTCGCTGGGGAATCCGGCATAGCGATAGCCATCATGCTGGCGCAGGAAGCCGCCGATCGCGAAGTAGGTGTTGTCGCTGATCGGGCCGGACTGCATCGCGTCGAGTCGATAGAGGCCAGTATCGCCCAGTGTGACCTGCGCCTTGCCGTGCGCCTGCGGGCCGCCCGACACGGTGATGTTGTTAGCGATCGCCGCCGCGCTGCTGGCATAGATCGGCGCCGGGCCGCCGCGCACGATCTCGACCCGCTCGGTCATCAAGTCGTAGCGGTTCATGCCTTCGCCGGAGTTGAAGAAGACGCCGTCGATTTCGTGGTAGAGCGGCAGCCCGTCCTGCTGGAAGATCAGGTAGCCGCGGTCGGTCGGGATGCCGCGCACGCGGGTGATGTTCTGCACCTCGCCGCCGGTCGCCTCGACCTGGATGCCGGGGACGGTGCCGAGCAGGTCGGCGAAGCTCTTCGGCGCGATCTTCTGGACGTCCGACTGGCTGAGCGAGTTGATCGCATAGGAGACGTCGAAGCGGCGCTGCGCACGCGCCGAGCCGGTGACGATGATGTCTGCGCCCGCATCGTCGGCGGTCTGCGCAGGGTCGGCGGCTGGCGTGTCGGCGGTCTGCGCGAAGGCCGGCGCGGACAACACGCCGAGCGCGAGCACCGCGCAGCCGGCGGCGAAATTATGCTTCTTCATCGGATCGTTCCCCCGAGATTTTTTTGAACTCGCGGTGCCGATGCGCGGGGCGGATGACAGATTTATTTATTTCTTGGAAATTAAATCGTAGGCTGTGAAGTGGGCTGCTATGAGCTCTGGATGATGAGGCATCCACAGGTCACGCTGCTTGAGGAGGAGAAGCGGCTGCTCTGGCAGCTGCGCACGCGCGGCCCGCAATCGCGATCTGCGCTGGCGGAGACGCTGCAGATCAGCAACGGCGCCATTTCTAAGCTGACCAGGACGCTGATCGGGCAGGCCCTGATCGAGGAATTGCCCGCCGAGGCGCTGTTGGGCCGGGGGCGCCCGACGGTGCCGCTGCGGATTTCACCCGCCGGGGGCTATGCCGTCGGGCTGGCGATCTATGCCGGCCTTCTGGAAATCGCGCTGGTCGATTATGCCGGGGGCGTGGTGTCGCTCACCTCCGAGAAGATTGAGCCCGTCGACCCGCATGGTTTCGCCCGCCATGTCGATCGCCGCATCCACGATCTTGCGATCGAGCACCGCCTGCTGGGGAGCCGTCTGTACGGCGTCGGCTTCAGCGTGCCCGGCCCGGCCCTATCGCGGGATGGCAACCGGTGGCATGTTGTTCGCAACTTGCCCGGCTGGAAGGACGCGCCGCTGCGCACGATCTTCGAGGAAACGCTGCGGCTGCCGATCTGGATCGAGAACGACGCGACGGCGGCGGCGCTCGCCGAATATTATCTGGGCGGGCTGATCCGGCGCTGTACCACGGCGGTGGTGATTCTGCTTGGGCACGGCGTGGGAGCGGGGGTCGTCTATGAAGGCCGGCTGATGCGCGGCGAAACGGGCGGCGCCGGCGAGATCGGCATGTTCTACCCAGGCAACCAGCCGCGCCCGACGACGCTCGATCTGATCGCAACGCTGCAGGCGGCCGGATGCAAGGTCGAATCGCTGGCGGATTTCGCCGACGCGATCCCGGGATATGAGGCGACCATCGATCATTGGCTGGAACGGGCCGCCGATCAGCTCCTCCAGACGATCAACTCGGCGCTTGCCTGGTTCGATCCGGGTGCGATCCGACTGATGAGCCCTCTGCCGTCCGGGATCATGCACGGACTTGCCGACCGGCTGAACCGCCGAGCGATCAAGTGGGGCGACCATATCGCGGAGAGCGAGAAGGAGCGGTACGACATCGAGATCTCCCAGCTCGGCGGCGCTGGTTCCGCGCTGGGTGCAGCGCTACTGCCGATTCATGCATCGATCGCGCAAGCATAACGATATGATTGCTCCATTGCCGCTGGACTGAGGCGACGAGCAATGGAGCTTTCGGCCTCTTGCGCCGCGCTTTGCTCGCCCATCACTCGCACGTCTCCGCCCGTTGGCGGAGGGTGCCCGCCCTTTCGCTTCACGGCGAAGGCGCGTTGCTGGAATTGCGGGATATGGTGTTCGTTCGGGCCGGACCTGCCGCTACCGATCATTCGCCGGCAATCGGGCAATTGGTCCCTTTATCCCTGGATCACCTGTCTCCTCCAGATAGGCGCAGAAAACGGGCGTATGTTGAACGTGCGAGACTCGCTGTCTCCCGAACCGGTCGTTAGTCTTGGCCGGCATGCGGGCACCAAGCGTGCGAATTTGACCATCAGGTGGGAAGAGGGACGGACCAGCGAGCAGGAACGGGTCGGTTCGATTCAATCCTTGGGGAGAGTGTGAAAAGAGCGCGAGCGGGCGGGATGCTGTCCCGGTTCCGCCCCGCTCTTTGACATGACTGGTTTTTTCCAGCCGGCGGCGCTGCCCCTCCGACAGATCCGCTGTTCCCCGCTGTTCCTCGCTGTTCCTCCCGCTGATATCGTCGCTGTTCCCCCGCTGTTATCCCGCTGTTCTTCGATAACAGCGGAATTTGCAGTAAGTTGTTGCTAATGAATGAAAAAATAGAGCACAAAATCCAACATAACAGCGGCGAAAAATAAAAAATCGCGATAACAGCGGAGAACAGCGGAGAACAGCGGGAAACCGGGGTCGCGGCCGCACGTAGCGGGTCCACTCAGGGCCGGGATTGTGGATCGCCTCGCCCGTCAGGCGGACAGCGGCGGCGCCTTGCAGTGGCGGTCGATAAAGGCGGCGTGATCAGGCATTCCCGCCGCGACATCGGCGATCACTTCCTCGATATCCGCCAGGAACGAGGTCCGGACATCGGCCGACACCATCGCCGCGTTGGGGTCGTGTCCCATCGCAAATCCCTGGCCCAGTAGCACCTGCACCCAGCTTTCCACGCGGAACAGCTCGGCCGCCGCGCGCTTGTAGAAGCGGCCCGATGACGCGAACAGGTCGAGCCGTTCCGCCAGGCTGTCCGGGATCGCCATGTGCTTCAGATACGCCCAATAGGGCGTGTCTTCGCGATCGGTCACTTTGTAATGGGCCACGATGAAATCGCGTACGTCGGTGAATTCGAAATCATGCTGGCGGTTATATTCGGCGACATCCGCGGCGGCGAAGCCCCGGTGCGGGAAGAGGCCGAGCAGCTTGATGATACCCGTCTGGATGAGATGGATGCTGGTCGATTCGAGCGGCTCGAGAAACCCCGACGACAGGCCGATCGCGACGACGTTCCTCTCCCACGCCTTGCGCCGCTTGCCCGGACGAAACCGCACCGGGCGCGGATCGGCCAGCGGCTTTCCGTCGAGATGGGCGAGCAGCACCGATGCCGCTTCGTCATCCGAGATATGGTCGCTCGAATAGACATGGCCGTTGCCGGTGCGGTGCTGGAGCGGGATCCGCCACTGCCAGCCATGATCGCGCGCCGTCACCCTTGTATAGGGCGTGAGCGGCGCGACGCGTTCGCACGGCACCGCGAGCGCGCGGTCATTGAGCAGCCAGTGGTTCCAGTCCTCATAGCCGATACCGAGCGCCTGACCGATCAGCAGGGCGCGCATCCCCGAGCAATCGACGAACAGGTCACCGTCGACCGTTCGCCCGTCCTCCATCACGACATGGTCGACATTGCCGGTCTCGCCGTCGAGCTTCACGTCGACGATCCTGCCTTCGATCCGGGTGACGCCATTGGCTTCCGATCGCCCGCGCAGATATTTGGCGAAGAGCGAGGCGTCGAATTGATAGGCATAATCCAGCCCGCCGAGCGGCGATGCCGGGTTCCTGGGATCGGGGTAGGAGAATTTGTTCTGCATGCCTGCCATGCAATTGAGCGCGTAGTGATCGAAGTGCTGCGCCTTCCCCTGCTGGCGCTCCATCAGCCATAGCTGATGGGGGTGCAGCCACATGAAATCCTGTCCGATCCGTCCGAAACCGTGGAAATAGCGATCGCTGCCGTTGCGCCAGTTGACGAAGTCGATGCCGAGCTTGAACGTCGCCTGGGTGGCGCGGATCATCTCGACCTGATCGATACCGGCCAGGTCATTATAGGTGCGGATCGACGGGATCGTCGCCTCGCCCACCCCGATGATCCCGATCTCCTCGGATTCGATCAGCCTGATCGTGTAGCTGCGGAACAGGTGCGACAACATCGCCGCCGTCATCCACCCCGCGGTGCCGCCGCCCACGATGGTCACCGTCCTCAGCGGTGCGTCGGGCTGGCCGTCTGCGTTCATGCGCCCCTCTCCCGGTCTTCTCGTGCGGTTCTAGGGCAGAGCGCAGCGATGGGCTATGCCCCGAGCCAGCCGCCGGTGAATCCGGCCCGCTGCAGACCCCGGCGGATCGGCGCCGAGCGGCGCATCGCGCGCCAGATGAAATCGTCCTTCATATTGGCGATCGCGCCGATGATCGGCCCCTGGTCGATGCCGAGATAGTTCTGCGACACCCAGCCCCGTGCCGGATCGACGGCACCGACCTGGATCGGCTGGGCGCTCCAGCGAAAGCTGGGATTGAAGGCGTCGTAAAAGCCGTATTTGCCGTAGAGCCAATCCCCGTAGCGACTGCGCAACGCCAGCGTCGCGGGCACGACGATCTCCGGTGCGAAGGCGAGCGAGCCGATCGCGGCGGTCGGTGCGATCGTGCCGTCGTCATATCCGTCGGGCTCGTCGATCGGGCCACGGGCTGAATAAGAGCGGAACTCGCGCTTGACGCCCTTGAAAGCTCGTTTCACATCGGCCGGGCCGATGCACGCGGTCAGGCCCCAGAGATCGCGCGAATAGCCTTGCCAGCCCATCGGATTGCGCATCGCATAAGCGCGCTGCGCCCATGTCTCGCGACGGCTGTTCTCGAAATAGTCGAGCCCGGCAGCACGCATCGCGCGATCGCGGATGCCGCGGAAATCGATCCACATCTGGCTGTATTGATGGCCGAACATCGGGCCGAAGGCGAGCCGGCGCGTGTCGCCGCGCCCGCGCCAGAAGCGCGGATAGGGCGCGCACCACGCATCCCAGATATCCGGGGCAACAGCGTGCGTCGGAGACCCGAGCGCAAGCAGATTGACCATCATGCCTTCGTTGTACCCGTCCCAGCTTCGCTCGAGGAAGCCCTGGCCCGGATGCCAGCCCATCGAGATCGCAGCCCCGCCGCGGCGGAACCAGTTCCAGTCGGCGCGGCCGTAGATCGCCCTGGCGAGTCGCCCGATCTCCTGCTCGTCGGGATGGTCCTGGTCATAATATTCTGCAGCGAACAGCATGCCGAGAAACAGCAGGCTGCTGTCGACCGACGAAAGCTCTGTACGACGGTACCGCAACCCGCTGTCCATGTGCAGGAAGTGGTAGAAGAAGCCGCGATGGCCTGAGACTCCCCCGGCCGCCTCGCCCTGCGGCGCGCGATCGAAGAAGCGCAATGTCGCGAGCGTCCGCTGGCGCGCTGCGGCGCGGGTGGTCCAGCCGCGCGCCACGCCGACCGGATAGGCCGTCAGCGCAAAGCCAACGGCGGCGATGCTGCAGAATTCGGGATCGGGCCAGCTGTCCGGCACCAGGCCATTGGTCGGGTTGCCGGTGTCCCAGAACCAGCGGAAAGTACGTTCCTCGATATCGTCGAACAGGGCCGGCAGCGTCGTGCTCTCATGCCGGTCGCCCGCCAGCGCCGGAGACGCAAAACCTGCCGCGACCCCGCCGGCGACCAGGAACGAGGCGCTGAAGGAACGGCGATCGATCAAATGGCTCTCCGACCCGTGCAGATTGGTGCATCGGGTGCGCCGCCCGTAACCGGTTACAGATGCTGGTCAAGTGAAATGAGGCTGGATCGAGAGAGCCGTGCTATCCCGGCCCGGATGGCCGATCCGATGCCCGCACCGCAACTTTCCTGGCCCGCGCGGCTGCGTTTTGCGTCGGGCGATTTCGCCTTCAATCTCTATTGGCAGAGCTCCAGCCTGTTCCTGTTCTTCTATTATACCGACGTGCTGCATCTCGCGCCGCAGATCGCGGGCATGATCTACATGATCGGTTCGGTCTGGGACGGAATCGCCGACCTGCTGACCGGAATCTGGGCCGAACGCGGGCGGCCCGCTTATGCGCGGGTGGTCGGCTATGGCGCGGTGCCGCTGGGGCTGGCTTTCCCGCTGCTCTATTTCGCGCCGCCCTTCCAGGGTGCGGCGTTCGTGGCGGTGCTGCTGATCGCGCAGTTCGCCTTTCGCTCGCTCTACGCGCTGGTCAACATCCCTTATGCCGCCTGGAGCGCGCGGATCAGCACCGACAGCCGCGACCGCGCGGCGATCGCGGGCCTGCGCATGTTGTTCGGCACGATCGCTGCGGTCGTCGTCTCGCTGGCGACTGAGCGCATCTCGCTCGCCGTCTCCGGCAGCCGCACCAGCATCACCGGGTTCCTGTGCGCCGCCGGTTTGTTCGCCCTGGTCGCGACGCCGCTGCTGATCCATGTCGCCGCGCGTTCACCCCAGGGCGCCGGGGGGCGATCGGTTGCCGCACCGGCGACACCCCTGCTCCGCGGTCTCGCGGCGCTCGCCACCAACCGTGCCTTCGTCACCCTTTGCACCGCGATGGCGTGCGTCGCCATCGCGGCAACGATGCTCTCGCGCTCGGTGCTCTATTACTTCACCTACATTGTCAGGGACGAGACTGCAGGGACCACCGCGCTGGCGCTGATGGGCTTGGCCGGCAGCCTGTTCGTGCCGCTCTGGATGCTCGCGCGGCACCGGATCGGCAGTCGCGCCCTGTGGCTTGGCGCGGTCGCGCTGATGATCGTGGGAAGCATAACCTTCGCGTTGACCGACACCGGTGCGGCATGGCGCGCCGACCTCTTCCTGGTGACGATGCAAGCCGCCCTCGCCGCGTTCAACTTCGTCTTCTGGGCGATGCTGCCCGACACGGTGGAATATGGCGAATATCATGGCGGCGTTCGGATCGAAGCCTTGTGCTTCGGCGTCGCCGAACTGCTGCAGAAGGTGTCGATCGGCGCCGCGACGGCCATCACCGGCTTTGCCTATTCAGCGATCGGCTACATGCCTGAAGTGGCGCAATCGACCCATGTGATCACCGGAATCCGCTGGATCATGGTCGCTGCGCCGATCATCGGCTGCCTGCTCTCGGCGCTGGCCATGGCCGCCAACCCGTTGCGCCGCGACACGCACCGGCGGATCGTCGCCGCGCTGGCGGGAAGCACTAGGCCGTCAGCGTGAAGCGGCCCGAGACGCCCTCGGCCTCAGCCGAGGGTGCGACCCAGACCAGGAAATCACCGGGCTCGACCACTGGCTTCATGCCCTCGCCAATGAAGGTCAGGTCCGACCGGCGCAGCGTGAAACTGACCTTCTCGGACTTGCCCGGCGCCAGCGACACGCGGCGATAGGATTTGAGCTGGCGCACCGGCCGCGTGATGCTCGCCGCGACATCGTGAACATAAAGCTGCACAACTTCATCCGCCGCCACCGTGCCGGTGTTGGTGATGGTCGCCGAAACGGTCAGCGCGCCGTCGGGCGCCAGCTTGCCGCTATTACTCACCTCGAGCCCGGCATAGTCGACCCTCCCATAGGTCAGGCCATGCCCGAACGGGAACAAGGCCGAATTGGGAATGCCGCGATAATGCGCCTTGAATGGTTTGAGCGGACCTTGAGGGTTTGGGCGGCCGGTCGACTTGTGCGCATAATAATAGGGCTCCTGCCCCGCCGCGCGCGGGAAGCTGACCGGCAAACGGCCCGAGGGGCTGGCGCGGCCGAACAGGATGTCGGCGATCGCCGGCCCGCCTTCCGAACCAAGGAACCAGGTGACCAGGATCGCGGGCGCCGCGAGCACCGCACCGTCGAGTGCCAGCGCGCGGCCGTTCTTGAGCAGCACCACGATCGGTTTGCCGGTCGCCGCGACTGCCTCGACCAGCGCCCGCTGCGGGGCGGGCACGACGACCTCGGTACGCGCCTGCGCTTCGCCTGACATATCCTGGCCCTCGCCGATCGCGAGCACCACGATGTCGGCCGCACGCGCGGCGGCTACCGCCGCCTCGATCCCGCCGGCCAGCGCCTCCTCGACGCCCGAACCGGCGGTTACGGTAATCTGCGCACGGGCCCCGGCCACGGCGCGCACGCCGGTCGCCAGGTCCACCGCCTCGCCATCGGAACCATAGACGTTCCACGGCCCGATCAGATCGTGCTGGCCTTCGGCGAACGGGCCGATCAGCGCGATCTTCCTGTCCTGCGGCAGCGGCAGCACGCCGCCCTCGTTCTTCAGCATGACGATCGAACGCCGTGCCGCCTCGCGCGCCACCGCGCGATTGGCGGCGGTGCCGACCCGAGCCGCCTCCCGCTTCGGATCGATTCGACGGAACGGATCGTCGAACAGCCCGAGCGCCGCCTTCACACGCAACACGCGGCGCACCGCCTGGTCCAGCCGCGCCACCGGCACCGTACCCGAGGCAACCAGATCGGGCAGGTATTTGATGTAAAGCGCGCTCTGCATGCTCATGTCGACACCAGCCATGAAAGCGAGCCGCGCCGCATCGCGCTCGTCGGCGGCGAGACCATGCGCAATCAGTTCCTCATCGCCGGTGTAATCGGAGACGGTCAGCCCGCCAAAGCCCCATTGATCGCGCAGCACGTAGGTCATCAGCCAATGGTTGGCGGTCGCCGGCACGCCCGAAATCTCGTTGAAGGCCGCCATCACTGACAGAGAGCCGGCGTCGAGCGCAGCCTGAAACGGCGGGAAGTAGACGTCGCGCAAGGTGCGCTCGGAAACGTCAACGCTGTTATAGTCGAGCCCGCCCTCGCCCGCACCATAGGCGGCGAAATGCTTGGCGCAGGCCATCACCGCGTCATTGGCGGTCAATGCGCTGCCCTGGAAACCACGCACCCGCGCACGCGCCATGTCGCAGCCGAGCAGCACGTCCTCGCCCGCCCCTTCCACGCCGCGCCCCCAGCGCGCGTCGCGCGCGATGTCGACCATCGGCGCGAAGGTCCAGTCGATCCCGGCGGCGGCGGCTTCGGTCGCCGCCACCCGCGCGCTGCGCTCGACCAGCGCCGGATCGAAGCTCGACGCCTCCCCCAACGGCACGGGGAATACGGTGCGGAAACCGTGGATCACGTCGGCGGCAAAGATCAGCGGAATCTTCAGCCGGCTGGCCATCGCAGCCTGCTGCATCTCGCGCGCCATCTTCGCGCCGTTACCGTTGAATACGCCGGTCAGCCGGCCCGCCTTCGCGTCTGCGAGCTGCACCTCATAGCCTCCGCTCGGCGCGATCGGATTGAGCTTGTTGGCCGCGCCCCCGGCCCAGGCAGCGGCCAACAACGTAAGCTGTCCAGCCTTCTCCTCGAGTGTCATCCTGCCGATCAGCGCTTCGACCGCTGGCGGCAGAGTGGCCTCACCCAACGCCGCGATCAGTGCATGCGCCGGACTGGCGCGCCACACCAGCGCCGCTGCGCCGCCCAGCATCAGGCTACGTCGCGAGACCTTCATCATGTTCACCCGATCCTCCCCTGCCAAGAGTCTCACTATCCCGATGTAACCGGTTACAGCAAGAGCCTTGATGAATTCCCCCTTTCGTGGTCAAGCGGTGTCGCAAGAACAGCCGGAGATTTCCCGCCCTTATGGCGCATGCCACTATCCGCGATGTCGCCCGGGCGGCGAAGGTTTCGATCGCAACCGTCTCGCGCGCGTTGAACGGCCACAGCAATGTCCGCGCCAATGTGCGCGAGCATGTTCAGGCGGTCGCCACAGCGCTCGGCTATGTGCCACATACCGGCGCGCGTAGCCTCAGTCTTGCGAAGACCAACGCGATCGGCGTGATGCTGCCCGACCTGCACGGCGAGTTCTATTCCGAGGCGCTACGGGGGATCGATGGCGAAGCCTCCGCGCGGGGACTGCAGTTGCTGCTCTCCAACATGCACGGCGACCAGCGTGGCGCCGAGAGTCTGCGTTTCATGCGCGGGCGCGTCGATGCGCTGATCATCATGGCACCGGACATCGATCCCGAGCGGCTGCTTGCCCATCTGCCGGCAAGCCTGCCGACCGTTTTGATCAGCTGTCCCGACATGGCTGCGGACCATCCACAGTTCCGCATCGACAACACCGCCGCGGCGGATGCGATGGTCGAGCACCTCATCGCCGCGGGACGGCGGCGCATCGTCCATCTCTCCGGCCCACGCGGCAATCGCGACGCGGAGGAGCGTATCGCAGGCTACTGCGCCGCGATGACGCGGCACGGTCTCAGCCCGCGTATCCTGACGGGCAATTTCGACGAGGAATCGGGCACCGCGACAGCGCATGCACTGATCGGAGAAGCCGAGCGTGCCGACGCCTTGTTCGCCGCGAACGACATGATGGCGATCGGCGCGCTCGTCGCCTTCCACCGCGCCGGGCTCGCCGTACCCGAAGACATCGCCGTGGCGGGCTTCGACGACATCCCGCTCGCCCGTCTCGTCACCCCGGCCCTCACCACGATGCGTGTCGGAATAGCCGAAATTGGCGCCGAGGCGGTTTCACGCGTTGCTGCGATCCTCGACGGGGGGGACGACACCGAAATCCGCTGGGTCGTCCCTCAGCTCGTTCCCCGGGCGAGCACTCTCGCGGACACGAGGGAGTTTCCGCCGGCCTAGTCCTCACCCTTCAGGCCGCGCGCAAACCCTACGAATTGCGCTACACGCCTGCCCGTCGATACGCCGCTGCGCGGCTACTCAATGGCACCTCAGGACGAACGGTTCGACGGTTCAGATTTCCCCCTCGCGCTTTCCGCCTTGCACACGGGTTGGTCGAACGCGCCAAACGGCTCGATGCCTTCATGCGATACGGTCATGCGCACTCGCCTGCCGACCCTTTTCAACGCTTTCCGACGAACGCAGAAAATAGCGGTCCTCACCTGCATTTCCGATCAGAGCGTTACAGCGCCGATCTGCTGCAGGACGCCCAAACGATCGACTTGCAACCACGCTCGAGTGAGCTTGCCTTCATGTGACTGGTATATGCCGATCCCGTGTTGAACCGCGGTCTTTCCGGTTGGGGCGATGCCGGACAGCGGACCAAAATGCGCCGCCTCGAAGCGCCAGCGCACGCATACCTTGTCGCCATCGGCAAGCAGATCCTCGATTTCGAATCGCAGGTCGGGAAAGGCCGTAAACATTCGTTCGACGGTTTGCCGGAAACCGGACGGTCCCTGTTCGCCATTGGAACCGACGAAGGTCTCCGAGAGGTAGTCCGGCAACCGGTCGAGCAGGCGCGGATTGAGACAATTCTCATAAAGAGCTCTGACGAGTTCAGACGGCGTCATGATAGGGCCTCATATTGACAATATGCTGTCAAAGTTGCATATTGACAGCATATTGTCAATTCCCTCCGACATTCGGGAGACAGCCGTGCCCCCCCACAAAAGTGAGGAGTTGAGCCATCTGGTTTGGGATATTCTGCAAACCGCCAACCGCCTGATCGACGTCGGCAACAGGCTGAGTGCTCCCTTTGGATTGACGGCTGCGCGGTGGCAGGTCATGGGGGTGATCGTTCTAGAACCCGCAACCGTAGCGGATATCGCCCGTCGTCTCTCTCAGACACGCCAGGGCGTTCAGCGTTTGGCCGATGTGATGGTTCGCGACGAACTCGCGACCTATGGCCCCAATCCGAGGCACGCCCGGGCAAAATTGCTCGCCGCCACCGCCCGGGGTGCGGCGTCCTATCGAAAGCTGATGATGGAACAGGCCAAGTGGATGGAATCTCTATCGGCCCAAATCCAGATTCACGACATTGCTGCCGCAAGATCTCTGTTGGCCGCGCTTAATTCGGCTTTGGGAAATAGCTTTCCTTAGATTGTGGCTACTTGTTGCAGAGCGTTCATTTGCCGTGTCGAGTATTTCTAGGTGGAGCGGACAAATTTTAGCAGTATCTGGCGGTGGCACTATGGCCTGGCCGCGACCATCCGGCAAACTCTGTTGTTCCTCTTCGGGTAGCGGAACTCCACTTTAATGAAGCGATAACGCCCTTGCGCTTCCCAAGCCGCGGACAGGCCGAAAACCCACTCGACTAACCGCGTATCCATATCGAATAGTTTATCCACGCCGCCTAGTTCGCAACGAGCGCGCACAGTTCGCGGACGCTGGTGATACCCAATCGCTGGTACCCCCGTTTGCGGTAGGTCATGACGCTCGTCTTCGCGATGTCGAGGTCGAGAGCGGTTGCCTCGACCGACATGCCGACAATCGCCCGCGCGCACACCCCTCCCTCGCGCGGCGTAAGGCAGGGATAGAGGGTGCGCAGGCGATGCTCGACTTCCGCCACGTTCGGCGTTCGCGCTTCCAACCGGCGGCGATTGAGCGGCAGCATCGGCAGAACAAGGCAGGCCAGACCGATCAGGGCATCGACTTCGCAGTCGCTGAATAGTCCGGTCGACCGGTGGCGCGCGACATTGATGACGCGCCACGCATTCGCGCCGCGCTGGATGATCGAGATCCGCTCGACGATCCCGGCTTGATCGTAGAAGTGGCGGCGGAAGCCTTCGGATTCGATGTCGGCGGGCCGGATTCGCTGGATGGCGATATCGCTCACGCAGGGCGCGGCACTATAGGCGTCGCACACCGGGTCGATATTGTGGTAACGCTGGCTGTAGGCGGGGAGCAGGTCGACCAGCCGGGGCTCGCAGAAGTAATATTGCAGGCTGCTGTCTTCGCGACCGGTCGCCTCGAACAGGTAGATGCGCCGCGCGCCGCCCGTAACCGACATGACTGCGTCGTGGAGCGTCGCCCCGAATTGCCCCGTACCGACTGTCTCGAGCAAGCGCTCGTAGATCAGCCCCATCGAGACCGGGGTACGCCAGTCCTCGATTTTGCGGATATAGGACATGTCAGCTCTCCTGCCGTCGCGCAGCGCCGACGGCCTTCGCTGAGTTGAACACGCCGAGTGCCGCCAGCGCAATCGCTGAAAGCAGGGCTGGCAGCGCAAAAGAGGACAGGATCGTCACTTCCGAGACACCCGCCTTCAATCCGATACCGATCAGGACAGGCGCGGCCACGGTGCCGACCCGGCCTACGCTCTTGGCCCAGCCGATCCCGGTCGAGCGCAACCGATAGGGGTAGAAGCCGGCAAGGACGACATTGACGCCGCCATAGGCACCGAGGGCGAAGAAGCCGCAGCCGGCGAGCAGGAGCTGGAGCAGGCGCGCAGAGGCTTCGTCGATCAACCAGCCGGTCACCAGGAAGAGGCTTGCGGCGACCAGCAGGAAGGTGACAAGCACCCGCGTCGGACCGAACCGGTCGATCAGCGCCCCCACGACGAGCGCGGCGGCGATCCCGCCGAAGGAGAAGATCGACAGGGCGACGGCCGCGAAGCTCTGGTCATGGCCGAGGCGGACCAGCAGCAGCGGCAACCAGGAGCTCAGGCAATAGCTGATCGTCAGCATCGTGATGAACAAGAGCCAGAGCAGGAGCGTGCCGAGGCGGTAGCGGGCTGACAGCAATTCGAGGGGATTCGCCGCCGGCTCGATCGCGGTGTCGACGGCATCGGGGTCCGACCCGTCGCGCAGGAACAGCCAGGCGAGGATCGCGCTCGCGAGACACACGGCCCCGACCGCGACCATCGCCGCCCGCCAGCCGCCCAGGTCGATGAACGCCGCGGCGACCATTCCCGCCATCGCTGCACCGAGCCCATAGCCGGTGAACAGCGAGGTGATGGCGAGGCCACGGCGGGCGGGCGGCGCGACCGCGGTCACCAGCGCAAGGCAACTCGGCAAGCAGCCGCCGAGGAAGATGCCAGTCACGAGCCTCCACCAGAACAGAGCGGTGCCGTCGCCGGCGAAGCCACTCGCGGCCTGGGCGGCGCCGAAGCCGGCCAGCGAGAGGGCGATGACCAGCCGATCCCCGTATCGCGCGGCGAGCGGCGGCAGCGCGACCAGCCCGATGCACTGGCCGATCAGATTGGCGGAAAAGATCGGGCCAATCGCGGCGGCATCGAGGTGGAGCGCGCGGCCGAAATCAGGCGCGAGCGGGCCGAGAATGGTGTGGACCAGCCCGTCGAGAAAATAGACCAGTGCGCAGACGCCGATCATCGCAAGCGTCGAGCGGCGATCCGGCGCCTGCGGCATCCTGTCGCCGGCCGGCTCAGCAGAGCGCGGCACGCACTGCTTTCCGACCGGCGACCCTGGGGCAAGGGTGCTTCGTCAAAACTTTCCCGACATGCGCACGCCGAAGGTGCGCGGCGCGCGCAGCGTGGCCGCGACCACGCCATTGGCCGAATAGGAAGGGTTCGGCGTCGCGTTGCTGAGCACGACCTTGTTCTCGATATTGTTGACGAAGGCGCTCACGCTCCACCGCCGCCCGTCGGGCTCGTAGGTGAGGACTGCGTCGCTTCGGGTCGAGCTGCCGGCATGGGTCTCCGGGATATAGGAGATGTCCAGTTCGCGAGAGCTTTCGTAGCGGCTGAACAGGCTGGCGACGATCCGCGCGCCGGAGGCGAGCGGAAAGCTTTGCTCGATATTGCCGGCAACCACCCATTCAGGCGAGCGCAGCGCGCGCAAGCCGCTGCAATCGACGTTCGTGCCGGTGATCCGGCACTGCGACGTCGCGGCCGGCGGCGCGATAGTGTTGTAGACCAGCTGCTTGTTCACCGCGTCGAGCCACTGGGCCTGCAGGCCCACGCGCGTGGTGGGTGTCACGACAAGCTGCGCCTCGACCTCGACGCCTTTGGTATGCACCTGTCCGATATTCTCGGTGACGAGCACCACCGCCGGCGGGACCAGCTTGACATAGCCGAGCTGCTGATCGCGGTAATCGAGGTAGAAGGCTTCGATGTTCAGCTGAAGGCGGTTGTCGAAGAAGCGGTTCTTGGTGCCGATCGTATAGGCAGTCACCTTTTCGGGCTTGTAGCTGTTGGCCCCTGGCGGGCCGAGGAAAAAGCCACCCGCCTTGAAGCCGGTTCCGACATTTGCGTAGATCAGGGAACGCGGGCCGGCATCGAATTCCACGCCGGTACGCCAGGTCACCGCGTTGAAGGTCAGCGCCTGGTTGACCACAAAGGCCGGGGCGCCGACGGGGACGACCGGGATCACCGGGTCAGGCCCTGGCACGTGGCGCACGGTATAGCGCTGGCTGTCGCTGGTCTTGCGCTCCCAGGTATAGCGCAGCCCGCCGGTCAGGCGCAGCGCGGGGGTGACGGCGAAGGTCAGCTGGCCGAAACCGGCGGCTGTCTCACCCCCGGTGTTGATCAGCTGGTCGCTATAAGTCTGGGCGGCGGCACTCTCGGTATTCGAGCGCGCATGGACATTGGTGTGCAGATAATAGCCGCCAAGCAACCATCCGAGCCGCTGCCCCGAAGGCGAGGCGAGCCGTGCCTCCATCGAGATCTGTTCGGGCTTCTGGTGCTCGAGGATCTGAAAGCCGGCCTGCGTGCTGTTATAGTTGATGTCCGACTTCCGATAGGCCGGAATGAGCGTCAGCGTGCCGATGGCGGTCTTGATCTCTGCATCGACCAATATCCCGTAATAATTGCTGTCGATGAACTGCGTGGTGCTCTGGCGCGCGAGCGGCAGATAGGCGGCTGGTTCGTCCGACAGGCTGGTCCAGGGATCTCCGACGAAACAGGCACTCGTTCCGCAGCGTTTGATCACCGTGGCGCCGCCGCCGCGCCCGCCCTGATGGGTGAAGTCGCCCACCACATCGACGGTCACATTGGCGGACGGCTCTATCCGGTAGGAGAGACGGGCTGCTTCGCCGGATTCGTCCTCAGTGCCGTCGGAGAAATAGCCGTTGCGATGGACGATCTGATAGGCGGCCCGTAGCGCGCTGTTGTCGCTGACCGGCAGATTGACCGAGCCCGAGGCGGCGATCCGCCCGTAATTGCCGGCCTCGAGGTTGAGCGTCATCGCGCGCTCGCCGATCCGGGCGCGCTGCGGCAGGATGTTGATGGCGCCGCCGGTGGCGTTGCGGCCGTAGAGCGTGCCTTGCGGCCCTTTCAGGACTTCGACCCGTTCGAGATCGTAGAACAGTCCCTGCACGGCGGTCGGCGACGCGAGATAGACGCCCGAGAAATTGACGGCGATGGCTGGATCGGAAAAGGCGTTGCCGCCGAAATTGCTGACGCTGCGGATCGTGAGCACCGTGTACGGGCCAGCCGCGGGCGAGACCTGCAGGGCGGGGGCGACCTGGGTGAGCTGCTGCGCTGTGGTCACGCCGCGCGTCGTCAGGTCGGCGCCGCTGATCGCAGTGACCGAGATCGCCGCCTTTTGCAGATTCTCCTCGCGGCGCTGCGCCGTGACGATGATGTCCTTCAGCTGCGCGTCGCCGGTGTCCGACGTGGTGGCTTCGGCCGGCGATGCCGTGCCGGTTTGCACGCCCGAAGTTTGCGCATGGGCGCAGAGCGGAAGTGCGCTCAAGGCTGTTCCCGCGAACAGCGTCACAAGACGTCCAGACATACACCCTCCCAATTTGGTTCTATTTTGTCCCGCCTACGGCCTTTGCCGGTGACGGTCTGTCCTTCGTGCGAAGGACAGGCACTCGATCAGGCCTTGAGCCCGAAACGCGCCCGCGCCTCCTCGACCGATGCCGGTTTGGCGCCGTAGAGCGCCGCGATCCCGACTGCCGCCCGCACCATGTCGGTATTGTCGCGCGCGACCGAACCGTCGGGCAGATAGATGCTGTCCTCAAGCCCGACGCGCACCAGATCGCAGCCCATCGCCAGCCCGAGCGTGACGAAGCGGAACATGTCCCGGCCCGTCGCGGTGATACCGACGATCGCCTTGGGGAAGAGGCGAAGCCCTTCATCGATCGAGAAGATGATGTTGCGGGCGATCGGCGGGGTCGCGCCGAAGCCGCCGCCATGCAGCAACCATATATTGTCGCGGTCGCGGTCGAAGATGCCCTCATTGGCATAGCGCAGCAGGCGATGCAGCGCGCTCGCCTCGACCACTTCATATTCGAGCGCCGAGCCGCGCGCATAGACGGCCTTGATCGTGCGCTTGAGCAGCTCTGGCGAATTCACATAGGGCGTCTCGCCGGGATAATTCCCGCCGGGATTGTAGAAATCGGCTGAGCCCGCAGCGATGCCGAACAGGTCCTGCGGCGGATCGATCGCAAGGATGCCCAGCCTTTCCTCGTCCGATGGCCAGTGCAGCTGACCCGTTGCCGGGTCTCGCCGCACGCCGATGCCGTTGGTGGTCTGGACAAGGATCGGCGAGCGTGCGCGGATTTCGCGGATCGCCTCGGCATAGATCGCTGTGTCGCCGCTGTTCAGCCCGTCGGGGCCGCGCGCGTGGAAGTGGACCATTGCCGCGCCCGCCTCGTAGCAGCGCGCCGCTGCCTCACCAATTTCGACCGGCTGCTTCGGGACGACCGCGCCGTCCCGATCCTGCTGCATGCCACCATTGATCGCAACCGTGACGATGACCTTGTTGTCGGCAAGCATGCCCTCTCCCTCCTGCATAATCGCAGGAGTGGCTAGGCTGCCCGACCGACATCGTCTGTCCCCCGAGCGAAGGACAGGCAGTGGATGGAGCCGGCAACAGACAAAGCGGCGCGAGGCTGATCGCCTTCAAACGGCGGCGGCTAACCCAGAAACGGTGATGCCCGAGCCGAAACCCGCCGCGCTCTCTGAACGGCCGGGAGCAGACTTCACGGCCCCCATCGATCCTATTCACCAAAAGCTGGACGACCCGTAATCATTCCCACTCGATCGTCCCCGGTGGCTTCGAGGTATAGTCGTAGGTCACCCGGTTGATGCCCTTTACCTCGTTGACGATCCGGGTCGCGACGCGCGGCAGGAAGTCGCCGGGGAACTGGAAAGCCGCGGCCGTCATGCCGTCGGTCGATGTCACCGCGCGCAGCGCCAGGACATTGTCATAGGTCCGGCCGTCGCCCATCACGCCCACGCTGCGCACCGGGAGCAGCACCGCGAAGGCCTGCCAGATCGCGTCGTAGAGCCCGGCGGCGCGGATCTCCTCGAGATAGATCGCGTCGGCCTTGCGCAGGATGTCGCAGCGCTCCTTGGTGACCTCGCCCGGAATGCGGATCGCGAGGCCGGGGCCGGGGAACGGATGCCGGCCGACGAAGATCTCGGGCAGGCCGAGCTCGCGGCCGAGCGCGCGGACTTCATCCTTGAACAGCTCGCGCAAGGGCTCGACCAGCTTCATGTTCATCCGCTCGGGCAGGCCGCCGACATTGTGGTGGCTCTTGATCGTGACCGAGGGGCCGCCGGTGAAGCTGACGCTCTCGATCACGTCCGGGTAGAGCGTGCCCTGGGCGAGGAAATCGGCGCCGCCGATCTTGCGTGCTTCCTCCTCGAACAGCTCGATGAACGCGCCGCCGATGAACTTGCGCTTCGCCTCGGGATCAGTGAGCCCGGCCAGGCCACCGAGAAAGGCGGCCTCCGCATTCACATGGACGAGCGGGATGTTGTAGCTGTTGCGGAACAGGCTGACGACCTGGTCCGCCTCGCCGCTGCGCATCAGGCCGTGATCGACGAACACGCAGGTGAGCTGCTCGCCGATCGCCTCATGGATCAGCACCGCCGCAACGGCTGAATCGACGCCGCCCGACAGGCCGCAGATCACCCTGCCCTTGCCGACCTGGGCGCGGATCTCGGCGATCTTGGCGGCGCGGAATTCGGCCATCGTCCAGTCGCCGGCGAGGCCGCAGACATGGCGGGCGAAATTGGCGATCAGCTTCGCGCCATCCGGGGTGTGGACGACCTCGGGGTGGAACTGCATCGCGTAATAATGGCGCGCGTCGTCGGCGATCACCGCGAAGGGCGCGCCCTTGCTCGCCGCGACCGGGCGGAAGCCGGGGGCGAGTTCGGTCACCTTGTCGCCATGGCTCATCCACACCTGGTGGTTCTCGCCCTCGCTCCACAGGCCGTCGAACAGGGCGCAGCTGTCAGTCACCTCGATCACAGCGCTGCCGAACTCGCCGCTGTCGCCGAGCGTCACCGTGCCGCCGAGCTGCGCCATCAGCACCTGCTGGCCGTAGCAGATGCCCATGATCGGCAGGCCGCTATCGAGGATCGCCTGCGGGATGCGCGGGCTGCCCTGTTCGAGCACCGAGGCCGGGCTGCCGGAGAGGATGATCCCCTTGGGCGCCATCCGGGCAAAGGCCTCGGCGGCGCTGTTGAACGGGGCGATCTCGCTATAGACCCCCGCTTCACGGACGCGGCGGGCGATGAGCTGAGTCACCTGGCTGCCGAAATCGACGATGAGGATCGAGTCGCTGGGCTGTGTCATGCGGCCAGATAGCAGATGCGCGGCTGGCGGGAAGCCCCGATGGACGCTGCGCGACCAAAGTACTGCCGTGGCACCACGAAGAAGTTCTCGAAGACATCGCCGATTTTTGCGACCCACTCACGGAGAGGCCGAATCTCGGTTGTTCTTGGCGCTTGCAAGCACTCACTCTACTCATACAATATTGTCATGAAATGATCTGAATCAAACTTGCGTATAACTCCCTTACCTATTGGACGCACGACATGTAAAAGTGCAAAAATTTTCACGACCCGTATCGATATTGCCTGGCGCTATACTGTGCAATTTTCCGAGAAACTTTATCAACGAAGCGTCCATGGCGACAACCCTTATCTCCGGATCGGCCGGCCGGCATGGGGGTGGCTGATCGCGGGGGAGCATAGACGGCTTGCGCGAAGGGATGAATCGGTGGCCCGCGATCCGCGGCGCGCTGTTTCGGCGATTTGCATCGCTGCCCTCGCGGCCTAGAAGCAGCCGATGCAAATGCCGATGCTGCGAGAGCCATGGCGGGCGACCAGTTGAAATCAGCGCCGCCGACGCTGACTCTTCCGAACGGAGCGGCGAGATCCGGCGGGCTGGACGGAATCGCGGTCAGGAACCTGCTTGGCGGCGCGGTGCTCAAGGGTCTCGACCCGCGGGAAATCCTGCGCGCCGCCGGCATCGATCCGCTCGTCTATGGCGACCAGCAGGCGACGATCGACGGCAGGGAGCTGTTCCGGCTGGTGCAGCATATCCAGGCGGCGCTCGACGATGCCTATATCGGGTTCCTCGCCGAACGGTGCCGGCTCGCGCTCGAGGTTGAGCGGACGCTCTCCTATCTGCACTGCGAGACGTTCGGCGAATCGCTGCGGGTCAGCATCCGCTTCACCCAGGCGCTGTCGATCGATATCGGCCCGCAGCTGGTCGAGGAAGGCCGGACCGGCCTGAAGCATGTCTGCGTCTATCACACGATCGAGGGCGTCGACCGCGACATCTTCGTCTGGCTGCGGTTCCTGTGGATCTATCACCTGTTCAGCTGGCTGATCGGGCGGCCGATCAAGTTGCGCAGTGTGTCCGTGCGCGGGGCCCGGCCGTTTCAGGCGAACGGGTTCGACCGCTTCGCCGTCTTCAACTGCCCGGTCGAGTTCGACGCGCCGATCGACGCGCTATGCTATGACCGCAGCGACCTGAATGCCCGGCTGGTGCACGGGACGCTCGCCGAATATCAGGCGCATGAAGCGAGCAATCCGGACTGGTTCGCGACGCCGGGCGGACAGCTGAACTGGCGCACGCAGACCGAGCATGTGCTGCTCGAGTTCCAGCGCGCCGAGCTCTGGTCGGCGACGATCGAGATGGTCGCCGAGCGGCTGCGCAGCAATCCGCGCCGGCTGCGGCGCGACCTCGCCCGCGAGGGGGAGAATTTCCAGCATATCAGGACCAGGCTGCGCGGCGAGCTGGCGGCGGCGTTTCTGCTGGTGACCGACATGCCGATCACCTCGGTCGGTTACCGGGTGGGGTTCAGCGAGCCCGGCAGCTTCACGCGCAATTTCGTCGAGTGGACCGGCATGACGCCGTCGCAATATCGCGGCCGATACCGATCCGACAGCACGCGGACGGCCGCGGCGACGATGTTGCTGAGCGAGCGGTATAATCCGTGAGTTGCCGGAGCTGACCTGGCGTCGCTCGTCAGCAAGGCCCGACCAGGTTGGGCGCCGGCAGACTAAGGCGCGGATGTTTGCTAGGGTGCGGTCGCCATGATCAGCTCTTCACGCCACACGCTCGCGATCGCCACCGGCCTGCTCGTTGTGGCGGTTGTCGCCGGCACGGGCGCGGGCGCCGAGACCGGGCCCGCCGCGACGCCGCAGCCAGTCCAATCCTATGACACCTACAAATCCTGGTTCGTGGCCTGCGACAATGAACTCGCCTGCGTTGCCAGGGGCGTGACCGAGGCCGGCGCCGACATCACGATCGAGCGACAGGGCGGCCCCACGGGCACGCTCGTCGCGTTTATCCGGGCAACCCATGCCTTCAGCCTTGCCGATATCAGGATAGACGGGCAGCCGGCGCGCCTTTCCGGGCCGGCATGGCAGATTTCCGTTTCGGACGATGAGACCGCGGCGACCAGCAGCGACCTGGTGGCGATCCGGGCGCTCGTGCAACGCCTGCGTAACGCATCGAAAGTCTCGCTTGGGGACGGCTCTCTTGGGGAAGAGGGGGAGGTGCCGCTCGACGGCTTTGCCGCGGCGATGCTGCGGCTGGACGAACGGCAAGGCCGGCTGGGCGGCGTGACGGCGCTTTTCCGGCCGGGGCCGGCGCCGGCGTCTCAGGTGCCGGCGCGTCCGCCGATCCCGAAGATCCCCAACCACCCGATCAGCGCCAGCCTGCAGAAAGGCGAGGAGGCGCGGCTGATTGCCGGGGTTCGCGCCGACCAGAGGGCGGTGTTCGAAAAGGAGGCGTGCGAAAAGGACCCGACCGCGATGGAGCCGGAGGCGCATGCGCTGGACGACGGGCAAGCGCTTGTGCTGATCCCGTGCATGATGGGCGCGTATCAGGGGACGTCGCTTGCCTTCATCGCGCCGCGCGGCGGCGGCCACGCCCGGCGGCTGATCGCGCCGACGCCGTATCTCGGCAGCGACCCCGACCACCCCGATGGCGGCTATTTCACGGAAGGCGCATTCGACCCCGGGACAGGAACCCTGAGCGTGCATGCCAAGGGGCGCGGCCTTGGCGATTGCGGCATGTCCGCGAGCTGGATCTGGGACGGCAAGGCGTTCCGCCTGGCGGAGATGTCGCTTCAGCAGGCCTGTGGCGGGGTCGCGCCGGGGGACTGGCCGACGTTGTTTCGGTCTTCGCGGTAGGTTTGCGGGAATATTGCGGGTTCTGGGCCGGGAGCGGAATGGCAGGTTTCGGGCGCGATGAAATGATAGCTGATATTTGTTCGCTGGCCGATGGAGTCGAGAAGACCCAATAGGCGACACTTAAGACGCGAGGTCCGCTCTCCGAAACCCGACGTTCGTTCATAACCCGATGTACGCCTTGGATTAGCCGCCGCGAGTCAGGCCGCAGTTGAAGGCCAAATTTGCGAAACGTGCCGCCGCCGCCTCATCCTCCGGGTGACGAGAGTTGCGCCAGCCGCTGCCGAACTGAATCGATTGTCTCGAGCAATTCTATGATGCTCGGCTTCGCTCTGGCGGGACCTCCCTCCGAAGCGAATGCGAGTGCCCCGGTAAAATGGACCGGCGCGACGAAGCGGTAGCCTCTGCCGACAACCGTCGCGATATATCTGGGCCTGGCAGGATCGTCCCCCAGTGCTCGACGCAGACCCGCCACATTCACCTTGAGATTGGTCTCTTCGACATAGGTCTCCGGCCAGACCCGGACCATGAGCGTGCGTTTGTCTACCAGCTCGCCGGGTCGTTCGACCAGCACAGTCAGGATGTCGAGCGCGCGGCCGCCGATCCTAACCGGCGTCTCCTGCCGCACCAGCGACTGCTGCTCCGGCCGGAGGAAGAACTCGCCGAACGCGAACACCCGCCCGGCTGAGCCGTGAAAGCTTGGGGAGGCGTGCTCCGACCCATGCGCTGGTGGAGGCACGGAATTTGAGGGGACGACGACGGGCATTGCGACACTCCTCCTCGCACAGCGCGTTGCCGCCGCGCCGGCATCGGTCGGATCGCCTCTCGGTGTGCGAACGCCAGGATTTGTCCGACCGACGCAGTTTAATGCGTGCAGCGGAGACCGGTCTATGGCCCCAATGCGGGGCAGGCAGAATACCCGGTTCAGTGACCCGGTTCAGTGATAGGGGCCGACCGCCGGCGTGTTATTTGTGGAGGTTCGACCGTCGCACCGATCGTCCGGCCGTTCAAAGTTCGATGATGCCGCGCTTCGCCGCGACGGTGACGGCATGCGTACGATCCGCGACGCCCAATTTGGCGAACGTTCGCTTGAGATGCGCTTTCACCGTATCTTCCGAGATCGCGAGCTTCCATGCGATTTGCTTGTTCGGATTTCCGGTCGCGACGAGCGACAATATCTCGATCTCGCGCTCGGTGAGCGGTTCGCCGATCGCATGCACTGCGATCTGCGTGGCGACTTCGGGCGGGATGTGGTGCCCGCCGCCGTGAACCGCGCGGATCGCGTCGATGAGATCGGTGCGCATCGCGCTTTTGAGCAGATAGCCGTTCGCCCCGGCCTTGAGCGCCCGTAAGGCTTTCGCGTCGCCCACATAGGTGGTCAGCACGAGGATTCGTATCTCCGGGTGCTGTTTACTGATCGTCTGGATTGCCTCGACACCGTCGATACCGGGCATCTGGAGATCCATCAGCACCACGTTCGGCCGTGCCGCCGCGATGGCGGCGATGGCGGCAGCGCCGTCGCCCGCCTCCGCCGCCACGACCATATCCGGCTGCCGCCTGATCGAACCGACGACTCCGTCGCGCAGCATCGGATGATCGTCTACGACCATCACACGGATGGGATTGGCGGTTATTGCGTCATCCATCGCTACGCTCCGTCGAAAACCGACGCCACCAGGCAAGCCATATCGGGCGTGGCCTGTCGCCATAGGCGATCTCGGCAGCGACGGTCACTTCGACTTGCGTGCCACCCACCGGGCCGGGGGTAATCGCCAGTTTTCCGTCAATCTTCTCCGCCCGTTCGCGCATGCCGACAAGGCCGAAATGACCTGCAACGCCACCCTGGGCCGCGGCGGTCGGCGCGATGCCGATGCCGATGCCGTCGTCGATAATCCGCAGCATCAGTGCCTTCGTACCGAACTCAATTGCGATGGTGACGTTGCGCGCTCCGGCATGGCGGGCAACGTTGAACAGCGCTTCATCGGTGATCCGCAGCAATTCGTCGGCGACCGCCGGATAGACTGTCCGCTCCGCACCCTCGACGATCACGCGTGTCTCGATCTCCTCGGGCTGCAGCAGCCGCTCGGCAGTCTGCCCGACGGCGTCGGACAGGCTCCGTGTTCCGCTCCATCGACGCAACGCCTGTACGCGGTCACGCCCTTCCACCACAACGGCGTCTGCGCTGTCCAGCGCGTCGAGCATGTCGTGGTGCGCGGGCGGTATGGTCGCGATGTCCTGGGCGATGTTGCTGAATCGCATGATCAGACCCTGCACGCTCTGCAGCAGGGTATCGTGCAGCTCGCGCGCGATGCGTTCGCGCTCGTCCAACCGCTCGTTCATCCGTGCGCGGATGCGCTCGGAGACCGCGCGCATTCGCAGCGAATAGCCGAGCCACAGAAGCGCCAGCGCCAGCACCGCGCAGAGCAGGTAGAACGGCCAGCTCTGGAAGAACGTCGGCCGGATCTCGAACTCCAGGGTCGCGCCCCGCCGGTTCCATACGCCGTCGTCGTTCGCCGCCATAAGGCGGAACCTGTAGCTCCCCGGTTTGAGCCCCGTGTAGAAGGCCTCGCGGCGGTTGCCCGGATCGACCCAATCATCGTCCACGCCTTCCAACTGGTAGCGGAACCGCACGCGGGACGGCACGGAAAGGCTCGGCGCGGTATAAGCGATCTGGAGATTGGAGGTGCCTTGCGGCAGCCGAATGGGCGCCGCGGCAGCATAGATTCGACCGCCGGAAACCAGAGACTTGATGATCACGGGCGGCGGGAGCGCATTGAACGAAAGCCGCTTGGGATCGATCCAGGCGAGGCCAAGCCGAGTCACGAACCAGAGACGCCCGTCGGAGGCCTCGATCGCCGTCTGCGACCAGGAGTCCTGCTGTGCCACGCCGGGCATCCCGTCGTCGCGGTCGAACACCCGTGCCTTCACCGGGCGTCCGCCATGGGCGAACGCCTCGTCCAGGTCGTCGCGCGCGATATGGACGACGCCCGCGACAGTGTTGAGCCAAAGGTCGCCTTCGGCCGTTTCGACGATCCCGGCCGTCCGGCTCAAAAACGGGTGCACGTCCGATCTGAGGGTGACGAAGCGACGGCCATCGAACCGCGCCAGGCCGAAATCGCCACCCGCGTAAACATGCCGCCCTCGAACGGCTATCACCACGACGGTTCCCAGTGCCAGATCGTTGCGTGCCGAGAACAGCCGGCGTGCGGATTCGTCGACCATCTCGATGCGGTTGCCTTCCGCGATCCATATGCGCCCGGCCGCATCGCGGAGCATCTGCATCGGCAGAATGCCCGGGGTCCCGAGGCGTGGTTCGGGCGTCCAACCACCCCCCTTCCGGCAAAAGGCTCCCTCCACGGACGAGACGCAGATTCGACCCGCAGTCTCCTCGAGAAGCGCAAAGGGCCTGCGATTCCCCCACGGCAGCGGAACGTCCCGAACGGTGACGCCGGACAGAATGCCCAGAGTTCGGTCCGTGCCGATCCAGGTCCGCGACAGGGCGTCGGTGTGGAGGATCAATGGCCGCCGCGGAAGTCGGATCAGCTTGCGGGCGATATGGTCCGGGCCCGCTGTGAAGAGGGCGTCGCTCGAAGTCACATACATGGAGCCCGAAGGGCCCCGCGCTATCCGGAATCCATTGCGCGAGTCCGTCGGCAGCCCGGTGGCCACCACCGCGCTGGTTTCCCGAAACTGGTCGAGACCAAGATTCGTCCCGACCCAGACGTTACCTTCGCGATCCTCCAGGATGGGGTTGGCGAGGTTGGAGGTAAGGCCGCTCTCCAGGCCGAACCTCGCTTTCGCGCCAGCGACGAGCGCGCTGCCTCCGAGGCCGACACCGTCCAGACGAAAGACGCCGCCGCTGCCATAGGTGCCCCAAAGATTGCCGTGTCGATCGAACAGGATGCTCTCCGCTCGCGGATTGACCGTCATCGGCGGCACAATCCATGTCGGCGTGGCTTGGGCAGGCGATGCTGCGACGCGCTGAAGGCCGGGGCGAGCGCCGGTGGTGAGCCAGATCGCACCATCCGGCGACTGCTTCAGCTTTGGTCTGTCCGAGGCCGATGCGGCGACGCGCAGGAAGCGATCGGCGCCTGGTCGCAGCACCTCGAGTTCGCCATCGGCCGCTACCCAGACCGATCCGTCGACCGCGCCGAGGACGCTGGTTGCAGCACCAGCGGCTACCCCGCGAGAACGACCAAAAATCTCCCATCGACCCTGACGAAAGCGCGCGACGCCGCCTCTGTCACCCTCGCCCAGGGCTGCCCAGATCCCGCCTGCGCGGTCCTCGGACAGCTCCAACACGGGGACCGGCGGGAGGCCCAGGTCGAATGTGGTCAGGTGACCCGCGCTGAGCCTCGCCAAGGCACCTGATGCAAAGCCAATCCAAAGGTCACCGGAGCGGGTGGCAAGCAGTGAATTGACGTTGAGCGAGGGAAGGCTCTCGCCTTTGACGGGTCGGAACTTCTCGAAACTCGTTCCGTCGAACCGGTAGAGTCCGCCTCCAGTGCCGAGCCAGAGATACCCGTCGCCCGACTGGGCGAGAGCCCAGACCTCTGGCGGAGCCCCATCTCTCGAAGTCCAGGCGGTGTGCCGCAGTTGCTGCAGGCTGCGGGGCGCATTCGCCGCGCACGCGTCGCCCAGGCTGGCGAGGAGCGCGGCGAGCATCCCCAGCAGAAGGAATTTCCCAACGGGCGACATGCCCCCTATTTTCACCCAAAGCGGACGCGGTGTCACGCCGGAGCATGGGGGGCATGAGTTTCACCGAATGCATGTTCCGCTTGCCACTCAGTTACGCATCGGCGGTCTGCCACATGTCACTGAGCTATTCGGTCCGACAGGAGCTTTCGTCGGCATCGCTCCGGGCGGCGTGGACAAATTCCGCGTGCCACGGTTGCCCCAGGCGCCCGCTGGGGCGGGCAGGGAGCAAGGCGCGAAGCCGACGGTGGAGTGGACCGCCGTCAAGACCTGATGAACGAGAGCAGGTGGGGATTGAGGACATCCGCATATGTGGTCAGCATGCCATGGGGATAGCCGGGATACGTCTTCAGCGACCCTTGCTTGAGCAGGTCGACCGCGCGCGGCACTGAACTTGCGAACGGGACGACTTGATCAGCCTCGCCATGCATCACCAGCACCGGAACGGTGATCTTCTTGAGGTCTTCGGTATAATCTTCGAGCCAGGAGTCGACAGTCGCGTAGTGAGCGAGGGCACCGCCGGCCATGCCCTGGCGCCACCAGTTCGCGATGATCGCCTCCGAGGGCCTGGCCCCATCGAGGTTGTAGCCGTAGAACGGATTTTCAGGGACGAAACGGTAGAACTCCGCTCGATTGCCCAGCACGCCTGCCCGGATCGTTTCGAACCACTCCGGCGGTTGACCGGCCGGGTTTTCCTCGCTCCGGTACATGTTCGGCGTCAGCGAAGCGACCAGCACCGCCTTCGCGACGCGCTCCTGGTGGCGCGCGACATAGCGAGCCACCTCACCGCCACCTGTCGAGTGACCGATATGGATCGCGTCGCGCAGGTCGAGATGTTCAGTCAGTGCCGCGAGGTCGGTAACCCACTGGTCCATATTGTTGCCGGTGCCGGGCTGGTCGGACCGGCCATGGCCGCGCCGGTCATGGGCGATCACGCGGTAGCCGTGGCGAAGGAAGAAGGTCATCTGGGCGTCCCAGTCGTCCGCCGACAGCGGCCAGCCATGGCTGAAAACGATCGGCTGGCCCGATCCCCAATCCTTGTAGAAGATGTTCACGCCGTCTGGAGTAGTGATCACAGGCATTGTTCAGTTCCTTTCGATAATCTTCCCGCCCCTCGTCTCGAATCTCCGTCTCTCCGCCTCAGGCAACCACGACCGCCCGGAGGCTCAAGGCCCGGCGGTCGGCCAGCGCGCCGACATTCGCGCGATAGTGCTGAAAATGCAGGGAGGCCCGATGCGCCGCGGCCGCATCCGCGTCGACATAGAGTTCGTCGAGCACGAAGACGCCGGGCTGGGACGGATCGGCCCAGAGGTCGTAGCGCAAATTGCCCGGTTCCGAGCGGCTGGAGCCGATCAGCCCTTCGAGCAGGCTGCGCAGTTCGGCTTCCTTGCCCGGATGGGCCGTCAAGATGCCCACGGTCTTCACATTGTCGGTCATCTCGGTTCTCCCGCTACAGCCGATCCACGTCGCGCAGCACCGTCTCGGTGGATTGCTGCCCTAGACCAGCGCGCTGCGTCGGCGGGGTTAAATGCGGTAAAACTCGGTCAGGCTCGACCGGCCTCGGCACTCATGATGTCGCCGGACACGATGAGCCTGAGCGCGAAGATGGTCCCGGTTTCGCGCCGCAGCATCAGGAAGTCGATGCCCGCGCCACGCTTCGCTTAACCCAAACTAACCGCAATTCACGACCGGGACCCGAGACGCGAGCGTATCAGACGTGCGGCTGCTGCTTCGGCAGATCACCGCAACGGAGGACGTCATGAGCAAAGGCAAGGTCGTCGTCCTGGGTTCGAATGCGACTCGCATCGAGACCAGGGGCGGATATTGGGGCGCTACCGGCCAATATCTCAACGAAACCGTCGTCCCGGCGATGGCGCTGATCGACGCCGGCTATGAAGTCGTGATGGCGACCCCCGACGGGACGCCGCCGACGATCGACAAGGCCTCGGACGCGCCCGCCCATTTCGGCGGCGATGTCGCGGCCTATCAGCGCGCCAAGGATTTCTACGCCAACGATCCCTCGATGAAGGGCCGAACGCTGGCTTCGATCCTGGAAGGCATCGCCGGCTATGACGGCGTGTTCATCCCGGGCGGCCAGGCGCCCATCGTCGACCTGATGCAGGATCAGCAGGTCGGCGAGATCCTACGCCACTTCCACGCGCACCAGAAGCCGACCGCGATGCTGTGCCACGGCCCGATCTCCGCGATTGCTGCCTTGCCCTATGCACGCGAGTTCCGCGCCGCGCTGATCGCCGGCGATCCCGACAAGGCGGAGGATTGGGCCAAGGGCTGGCAATATGCCGGCTACCGCATGACCGTCTTCGAAAAGGCCGAAGAGCAGGTCATCGAAGACACCATCCTCCATGCGAAGATCTACTTCGACATGCCGTTCGCGCTCGGTCTCGCCGGTGCCGTGGTCGATACCGGCCCCGACTTCGAGCCCTATGTGATCGAGGATCGCGAACTGATCACCGGGCAGAATCCGCGTTCGGACCATCCGATTGCGAAAGCCCTCGTCGCCGCCCTGGATCGCAAGGTTGGGCACGCGTGATCCGCTCGCCCCGCCCGATCCGTCACCTGCGACCGGCAAGGCGCGCCCAAGGGCGCGAGGGCATGCCGGTCAAAACTTCGGAGTGATTTCGATGAAACATTGGTTCCAAGGAGTGCTCATTGCCATGGCCACGATTTCTCCCGCAACGGCGCAGGCCCGCGCGCCCGACAAACCCGTCTCGATCGTCCTGGTGCACGGCGCCTTTGTCGACGCCTCGGGCTGGAAGTCAGTCTACGACATCCTTACGCATGACGGCTATGAGGTGCTGGTCGTCCAGAACCCTACCGTCACGCTCGACGGCGATGTCGAGGCGACCCGCCAGGTGATCGCCAGGGCGAGCAAGCCGGTGCTGCTGGTCGGCCACAGCTATGGCGGCGCGGTCATCACCGAAGCCGGCGCTGATCCCAAGGTGAAGAGCCTCGCCTATATCGCGGCGCTGGCGCCCGATGTCGGGGAATCGGTGTTCGAACTCGCCACCCGCCCGGTGCCGGGCGAGTCCGGTCCACCACTGCTGCCGCCCGCGGATGGATTTATCATTGTCGATCCCGTCAGGTTCCCGAGCGCCTTTGCCCAGGATGTCGATATCTCGGTCACCGGCTTCATGGCGGTGGCGCAGGTTCCATGGGGCCTCGGTGCGGTGCAGACCAAGCTCACCACGGCAGCGTGGAGGGACAAACCGGTCCGCTGGATGCTGACGACGCAGGACCACATGGTCTCGCCGACCACGCAGCGCTTCATGGCGACCCGCGCCAAGGCCAGGTTGACCGAGATCAGCAGCAGTCACGCCGTGATGCTTTCCCACCCCAAGGAAGTCGTCGCCTTCATCGAGGCTGCGGCCGCCGACGCGAAATAGCCGTAAGGTCCCGGGCGGCGACGCGCGCGCCGACCGCCTGGGAACGCCGGGGAATGATCGGATTATCGGTTGAAGGACGCTGTCTGATGGTTGATGCGCCACACACGCCGAACGCCTTGACCCGCCGCCAGGCAATGACCCTGGGCGGTGGTGCGCTGCTTGCCTCGGCCATACTCCCCGCGAGCGGGTCGGCCGGTGCCCCTGCTGAGCGTTCCGGACGAAGTGCGAGCCTGACCCAGGTGCGTAATGCGACCTTGCGCATCGACTATGGCGGAGTCCGCTTCCTTGTTGACCCGGTGCTGGCGGACAAGGACGCCTACCCAGGCTTCGAGGGAACGGCGAACAGCCAGCGCCGCAACCCGCTGGTGCCGCTGCCTCTGGCGCTCGCCTCGATCGTCGATGTGGATGCCGTCATCGTGACGCACCTGCATCCCGACCACTGGGACGAGGCGGCGAAGGCCAGGCTGAACAAGTCGCTGCCGATCTTCGCCCAGAATGCCGAGGACGCCGCCCAGCTCCGGTCGGCCGGCTTCTCGGACGTGCGGTTGCTGGCCGAAGATACCGCGTTTCGGGGCGTGCGTCTGAACCGTACGGGCGGGCAGCACGGCACCGACGCGGCGCTGAAGGCACTCCCACAGATCCTCGGGCCCGTCAGCGGCTTCGTCATGAGCCATCCCGCTCACAAGACGCTTTACGTCGCCGGCGACACAATCTGGCACGCGGAGGTCGAGCGCGCCATTGCCCGCCACTCCCCCGACGTGATCGTACTGAACGCAGGCATGGCGACCGTCATCGGATTCGACCCGATCATCATGGGTCCTGCCGACGTCCTCGCCGTGCATCGTGCCGCGCCGAACGCGATGCTGATCGCGAGCCACATGGAAGCCGTCAACCACTGCATCCTCAGCCGAGCCGATCTGCGTGCTTTCTCGAAACGCGATGGGTACGAGCAGCGCCTTGCCATACCCGCAGATGGTGAAACGCTGGCGCTCTGAAGGGGCCTTTGCCATCGTTTGCGCAAATCCGCGGGTTACGATCGCCATTGCGGTGCCACGTGCGATAACCCCAAAATAGGTTGCAGCCCCGCAATCCAGCCCCGCCGTTGCAACGCACCCAATTCCAGTCGTTCGCACTGGCGCGGATGTTTGCTAGGGCGCGGTCGCCATGCTCAGCTCTTCACGCCACAAGCTCGCGATCGCCATCGGCCTGCTTGTCGTGGCGGGTGCTGCCGGCTGCTTCTGGCTTCTGACCATATTGGGCTGGTTCGAGCCCGAAGCGACACAGTTCGGCTGGCCCGTGAGCATCACGACCGTGGCCGGCGATGGCGTCCACGGTCATGTCGACGGCGCGTCGGCAAAAGCGCGTTTCGGGGAGCCTTTCGCGGTCGCGCTCGGTGCCAAGGGCATACTCTATGTCGCCGATGCCGGTGATACCGGCCGCATCCGCAGGATTGACCGTGATGGAAACGTCACGACCTTGCCGGGATCGTTCGACACGCCCTCCGGCCTCGCCCTCGACAAGGCGGGCAATCTCTTCGTCGCCGAGACCGGCGCGAACAGGGTCCGCAAGATCAGCCCTGACGGCGCCGTGACGACGCTCGCCGGAGATGGCGTGGCGGGCTTTGGCGACGGTCCGGCGAAACGGGCGCGTTTCAACGGCCCGATCGGTGTCGCGGTGGACGACAAGGGTCAGGTCTATGTCGCCGACAGCTATAATGACCGCATCCGCGTGATTGCTGCCGACGGCCAGGTGCGGACCCTGGCGGGGCAGGATGCGCCGGGATTTGCCGATGGGCAGGGTTCGGGCGCTGCGTTCGATACGCCGACCGGGATCGCGATCGATCGGCACGGCGTGCTGGTGGTTGCGGATTCGGGCAATGACGCTGTCCGCAGGATCGATCGGGACGGCCGGGTTTCGACGCTCGCCCATAGCGACCCTAAGGATGGCGCCGGCCTCCTGCGGGGGATTGTCGGGCTGGTGCCGACCTGGGACGGGTTCGCCTATCTCGCTTCCTATGGCCGGGGGCGCATTGTCGAAATGTCTCCCTCGGGCGAATTGCGCGTGCTCGCCGGGCCCGGATCGACGATCCAGGGCAACGCGGCAATGCCGATGATTGGCCCGGCCGGACTGGCGATCGACCGGTCCGGCGCGCTGTATGTCGCGGATGCCTCGGCCTGTGCGATCCGCAAGCTCATGATGCGCAAAGCGGATGCCGCGCCGATTACCGCCGCCATTGCCGGGCCGCCGCTGCCGACGCTGGTGAGAGCGCCTCTCTTCCCATGGCCGGTTCGACCGCAGACCGGCTGGCACGAGGTGGTGGGAGACATGGGAGAAGTGCGCGGCAATTATGACGGGGAGAGCCGCGATCACCTCCATGCCGGGCTCGATATCAGCGCCCCGCCCGGCGAGACAGTGGTCGCCTCGGCTGACGAGCGGGTGCGGGATCCGCTGCCCAACTGGGGCGTCGAGGGCCTGAGCGAAGGCCTGCGCCTCGACCAGATGACCTATATCCATATGCGCGTCGGCCGCACCGCGATGGGCGAGCCGATCGACCCGGAACGCTTCCAGCTGATCCGCGACGCGCAAGGGCGGGTCACCAGGGTGCGGGTGAAGCGCGGTACCCGCTTTCGGGTGGGGGATGCGCTCGGCACGATCAACCGGATGGCGCATGTCCATCTGGAACTCGGGCCCCCGCGCGCCAAGATCAACGCGGCGTGGCTCAGTTTTCCGGGGTTTGGCGATCATGTCGCGCCGCGCATCGATGATGTCTATCTTCTGGATGCCGCCGGGCGGCGGGTTGCGGGCAAGGAGAATGGGCGGATTGTGCTGTCCAGGACTGGGGGTGCCGTCAGCATCGTCGCCGAGGCGTGGGATCAGGTCGACAATAATGAACCGCGCCGACGGCTTGGTTTGTACAAGGCGGGCTATCAGATCCTGAAAGCGGACGGCACGCCGGTGCCCGGGTTCGAACAGCCGCGTATTACCATCGAATTCGATCGCATGCCGACATCGGCCGATGCCGCGAAGATTGCCTATGCTCCGGATAGCGGCGACGCGGTGCATAGCGACCAGCGGACGCGGTTTCTCTATGTCGTCAGCAATATGGTGCGCGACGGCCGGGCGAGCGTGGGCGGCTGGAACCCGGGCACCCTCTCCCCCGGCAATTACACGATCCGCATTCATGCCGGGGACCGGGCGGGGAATGTTGCCCTGGCGGGGCGCGACCTGGCGGTTAGGGTGCGGTGAATCACCTCTTCTTCCCCTCTCCTTTCAGGAGAGGGGCAAGCTGCGCAGCAGCGCGGGGTGAGGTTGAGCACGGGACGTTCACATTGGTCACCCTCACCCTTCCCATCGCTACGCGATGGGCCCAGTGTTGGGTCGGCCATGCCCCCGGCATGGCCTGAACAGCGCGGGGCGCTGTTCACCCAACACTCCTCTCCCGCTGGGAGAGGGAGAAGGGAAGCACATCGCGATGTGTGAATAACTCGGGGCGACGAACCGCTTCTCTAGCCAGGCCAGCGTCAGGCCTGATAAGGGTGGCCCGCAGAATTTACGTCCAATCCGGAGCGCCGATGTCCAGTATTCTCGCTGACAAAGCCCATCGCCAGCGTCTCGTCCTGCTGATATGGATTGCGATCATATCCGTCATACTTTGGCAGACGAGGATCGGCAGCCTCCTGCTCTATCCCTTCACCATATTGGCGACCTGGTTTCACGAAATGGGCCATGGTCTCGCCGCCCTGCTGACCGGCGCGTCGTTCGAACGCCTTCTGATCTTTCCCGATGGCTCCGGAATTGCTCAGTCGATGGTGCCCTCCAATGCTTCCGGACTGACCCATGCGCTGATCGCGGCAAGCGGGCCATTGGGACCCGCGATCGCCGGATCGCTGCTGATCATCGCCTCGCGGACCGACAAGGCGACGCGTGTGGCGCTGGCGGTTGTGGGCCTGGCGTTGATCGTCTCGACGATCATCTGGGTGAGCACGCTTACCGGCTGGGTGGTTCTTCCGGCATTGGGACTCGCCATCCTCGTTCTCGCATGGCGCGGTACAGCGGATCATCGGCAATTCGGTATCCAGCTCCTTGGCGTTCAAGCCTGTATCAGCGTGTGGGAGCAATTCAGCTATCTGTTCAGCGCCGGAGGCAGCATCGGCGGGGAGCTGCATCGATCCGATACGAGCGCCATCGCCGATGCCCTGCTGTTTCCCTATTGGTTCTGGGGTGCGGCGATCAGCGCGGTGATCGTCCTTTTGTTGTGGTGGAGTTTTGCTGCCGCTTTTCGACGGTGATGCAGACACGCGATTGGGCACGCTCGAGCAGCCCCGGCGAAACCTGCCCTGCGTTCAGCGGCAGCGCAAGGCAGCGCAGCGAAGATAGGCTAGACCCGAATTACCCGAACTGACCTGGTCACTTCAGTTAAATCTGCCCGTCACACCCGCCATAGCATGGCGCCCGCCTCTCGGACATTCATCCCGCACGCCCCGGCACCGGAGAACCTCCGGCGCTCGAGGAGCACGAAAATCAGGGAGAGTGGGATGATCAAGGCTCGCAAATTCAGCAAGTGCTTAGCACTGTCCGGCACATCAATGGTCGCCGCCTCGCTGCTCGCAGCGGCGCCGGCGCTGGCGCAGGCCCAGGCCCAGGCCCAGGCTAGCGACCAGACCTTGCCAACGGACAAGCCGGCGGCGCAGGCCGAGGGCGCTCCAGCGACGACCGACGCGCAGAGCACTGACCCCGATATCGTCGTGACCGGATCGAGCATCCGCGGCGTGCCGCCGACGGGGGCGAATTTGATCAGCGTTTCGCGGGCCGATATCAGGACGATCGGCGCCAACACGACGGCCGATTTGCTGGCGACCGTGCCGCAGCTCAACAGCTTCAATACGGCGCCCAGGGCGGAAGTCGGCGGTGTCGGCGCATTTGCCCCGGGGCTGCGCAGCCTGCCGTCGAGCGCGACCCTGCCGCTGATGAACGGGCACCGGGTGGTCGCCGGCGGCACGAACGAGACGAGCCCCGACTATCCGTTCCTGCCCGAGCTCGCGATCGAGCGGGTCGAGGTCGTCGCCGACGGCGCCTCGGCGATCTACGGCTCGGACGCAGTCGCGGGCGTGGTGAACTTCATCACCCGCCAGCATTTTTCGGGCGTCGATACCTCGGTCCGCTACGGGATGGCTGACGATTATCATACGTTCAGCGCGAGCGGCCTTGTCGGCCATGACTGGGGTAGCGGGTCTTTCGTCCTCTCCTATCAATATGCCGAAAACGGCCATATCCTGGGGCGCGACCGCGATTATCGGATCGTCGACTTCAGGCCCTATGGCGGAGTCGACTCCCGCACGACCGTGTGCCCGACGCCCAACGTGCTGGTGAACACGACCGGCTATGCCGTATCCTATGCGGCCCCCAATTTCGCGCCGGGCACGGCGAATTCCTGCGACTCAGGCGCGGTGGCCGACCTCGTCCCGCAATCGCGGCTGCACAGCGCCTATCTGACGGCGCATCAGGACCTGGGCGACCGTTTCACCCTCTGGGGCGAGATCCTCTATTCGGACCGCAAGGACGTGATCAGTGCGCCGCCGCCGGCCGGGGCCGGCGCGTCGGGCGGGGTGATCCTCTACAATCTTCCCGGCTTCGCGAACCCGTTCTTCCGCGCGCCGCCGGGCACCGGTGCGACGATCGAGTTCGTCCAGTTCCGCACCGATAATCTCTACGGCTCGGACCATATCGACAATATCGTGCGGGTTAAGGCCGGGAATTCGTCGGCGGGGATCGATGCGAAGCTGGGGCATCAGCTCAAGCTGAGCGTGTACGGCACCTATGACTGGGCGACGAACAAGACCTATCTGCCGGCGATCAATCCGGCGGCGCTCGATGCGGCTGCATCGGGCACGACGGCGGCAACGGCACTCGACCCGTTCGGCAACGGCACGTCGCCGGCGGTGGCGGCCGCGATCACCAATTATGCGGGCGACCTGACCATCAACCAGCGGACCTATCTGGGCGCCGCCAAGCTCGACGGGCCGCTTGCCAACCTGCCCGGCGGGCAGCTGAAGATCGCGGTGGGCGCCGAATATCGGCGCGAGACCTTCGAGCAGCGGGGAATCTATGGCGGCGCCCAGGTGCCGGAGAATCTGAGCCGCGACATCAAATCGGTCTATGGCGAGCTGTTCGTGCCGATCTTCGGCGCGGACAATGAAACGCCGCTGCTGCGCAGCCTCGTCCTGTCGCTGTCGGGCCGCTTCGACCATTACAGCGATTTCGGATCGACGACCAATCCCAAGGTGGGCGTCACCTGGGTGCCGGTCCGCGGCCTTACGCTGCGCGGCACATACGGCACGTCGTTCCGGGCGCCGGGGCAGCGCGATGTCGGTGCGACCGTCGGCGCCTATTATTTCAACGCGGCGGCCGTCGCCGGCAGCATCTACCGCGACCCGTCGCGCGGCGCAGCCCAGGTCGACACGGTGATCTTGTATGGCGGCAATCGCGGCCTTCAGCCGGAAAAGGCGCGGACCTGGTCGGTCGGTGTCGACCTGCACCCGATCACCCTGCCCAATTTCCACGCAAGCCTGACCTATTACGACATCCACTATACCAATGTGATCGGCACGCCGGGTGGCAGCATCGCCTTTACCGACCCGACCTTCGCCTCGGTGATCTACCGCAACCCGACCGCGGCGCAGCTCTCCGCGCTGCTGGCGATCGCGGTACCGGTGAATTTCGCGGCCGGTTCCCTGCCCGCGATCGGCAATCTGCTCGACTTCAGGCAGGGCAATTTCGGGGTCCGCGACACCAACGGCGTGGATTTCGATATCGGCTATCGGCAGCCGATGAAGTTCGGCGCGATCTATGCGGGCGTGGCTGGCAATTATATCTTCAAGTTCAGCACGCAGCTTTCGCCGACCGCGCCGATTTCGGACAGTCTGCAGCTCGGCGTGCCGACCGTGACTTTGCGCGGGACGCTCGGCGTGCAGGCCGGCGTGGTGGGGGCGCTTGCCTTCGTCAATTATCGCGGCGGAGTCACCGGCCTGTATGCGACGCCGACCGGCACGGCCAGCTACAGCTCGGGCGCCTATACCACCGTCGATCTGCGCTTCTCGGTGAAGCTGCCGAATGTCGGGCTGGCCAAGGGCACCGAGCTTGGCGTGCAGATCAACGACCTGCTCGACCAGACTCCGCCCTTCTTCCCGGCGGGCAGCGGCATCGGCGGCACCTATAATCCGATCGGCCGCTATGTCGCCCTGAACCTGAGGAAGAGCTTCTAGGAAAACCCGTGATCCGGCGGGATGGCGCGGCTCTGTCGCTGAGCCCGCCGAACGCCGGCGGCCGCTCGCTTCCCCTCATATCCCTCCTGTCAGTGGCGAATTCTTCCCCCTCATGCAACACTATCCGCTCACCCTGGACAAGTTCATCGACCATGCCGCCAAATGGCATGGCGCCCGCACGATCGCGACCGCGGTCCGGGGCGGCCCGGCCGAGCTGACCAGCTATGCCGAGGTGCGACGGCGCAGCAATCTGCTGTCGGGCGCGCTGCTCGCGCTCGGCCTCGAGGCCGGGGACCGGGTGGGCACGCTGGCCTGGAACACCCGACATCATCTGGAGATGTACTATGCCACGATGAATGCGGGCCTGGTCTGCCACACGCTGAACCCGCGGCTGACCGCGGCGCATCTGTCGGCGATGATCAACGAGGCGGGGAACCGGCTGCTGGCGATCTCGGCGAACCTCACCCCGATGCTGGCCGAGCTGCTGCCCCTGTGCCCGACGATCGAGCGGATCGTCGTGCTCGACGAACCGGCCGACCCGGCGCTGGCGGGCACCGCGCCGGTGCCGGTCGACGGGCTCGAGGCGCTGGTGGCGGCGCACGGGACCGAGGCCCTATGGGGCGGCTTTGCCGAAGAGACGCCGGCGGGGCTGTGCTTCACCTCGGGCACGACCGGCGCGCCCAAGGGTGTCGTCTTCACCCACCGGTCCAATTACCTGCACACGTTGATGTCGATCCAGCCCGACGCCTATTGCCTGTCGGCGAAGGACACGATCCTCGTCGCGATCCCGATGTTCCACGCCAATGCGTGGGGGCTGCCCTTTTCCGGGCCGGCGGTCGGCGCGCGGCTCGTGCTGCCGGGGCGCGATCTCGACGGGGCGAGCCTCGCGTCGCTGATCAGGGCCGAGGCGGTGACCATCGCCTGCGGGGTGCAGACGGTGTGGATCGGCCTGCTCGATCATCTCGACGCCACCGGCGGGGATCTGCCGAGCCTCGAACGCGTGATCATCGGCGGGTCGAAATGCCCCGACGCGCTGTTGCAGCGGCTTGAATCGCGGCTTGGCGTGCGGGTGCAGACGAGCTGGGGGATGACCGAGATGTCGCCGATCGGCACGGTCGAATCCTCGCGGTTGCCGGCAGCCGAGAACCGTGCTTCGGGCCGCCCGCCGATCGGCGTCGACCTGAAGCTCACCGATGCTTCCGGCGCGACTCTGGCGGAGCAGCGCGGGACGGTTGGCCATCTCAAGGTCAGAGGGGCGGCGATCATCGACCGCTATCTCAACGCGCCGGCGAGCGCGCTCGACGAGGAGGGCTATTTCGACACGGGCGACCTTGCCAGCATCGACGACAGCGGCTCGCTCACCATCTGCGGCCGCTCGAAGGACCTGATCAAGTCGGGCGGGGAATGGATCAACCCGGCCGAGATCGAGGAGATTGTCGGCCGCGATCCGCGGGTCGGCCAAGTCGCGGTGATCGGCAAGGCGCATCCCAAATGGGGCGAGCGCCCGGTGCTGGTGGTCGAGCTGCGCGCGGGCGAGGAGTCGGACGGCCGCACGCTCGTCGACATGTTGCGGGGGCGCGTCGCCGACTGGTGGCTGCCCGACGAAATCGTGAAGCTGCCCCGCATGCCGCTGGCCGCGACCGGCAAGATCGACAAGGTGCGGCTGCGGGCAGGCTATGAGGCCGGGGAATATGCCGATTATGTATCCGCGCGGGCCTGACATGGCGAACCAGCCAATATCCAAACGTCCAGCGCGGGGCGGGCTCATTCTCGGCATGCTGTGCTTCGTCTACGTGCTGAACTTCCTCGACCGCCAGCTGATTTCGATCCTGGCCAAGCCGATCCAGGACGCGCTCCATATTTCGGACAGCCAGCTCGGGCGGATCACCGGCCTCTATTTCGCGCTGTTCTACTGCTTCATCGCCATTCCGGTCGGCTGGCTCGCCGACCGCACCAATCGGGTCAGGGTGCTGTCGGCCGCCTGCGCGCTGTGGAGCGCGGCGACTGCTGCGTGCGGCATGGTCGGCACATACGGGCAGCTGGTGGTCGCGCGCATGCTGGTCGGCGTCGGCGAAGCCGGCGGCGTGCCGCCCTCCTATGCGATCATCTCCGATTATTTCCCGCGCGAGAAGCGCGGTACGGCGATGGCGATCTTCAATCTCGGGCCGCCGCTCGGCTCGGCGCTCGGCGTTGCCCTGGGCGCGTCGCTCGCCGCGGCCTTCAACTGGCGCATTCCCTTCTATGTGATCGGCGCGATCGGCGTGGTCACCGCGATCGCTGTCTATTTCCTGATCGACGAGCCAGCGCGGGGCGGACATGATGCAGTGCCGGCCGGCGAGGAGCAGCTCGCGCCGAACGGCTTTATCGCCACGATCGTGCGGTTCTTTGCTGACCCGATCCTGCTGCTCGCCTCGCTTGCGAGCGGCGCTGCGAATTTCATCACCTATGGCATCAGCAATTTCGCGACCCTGTTCCTGATGCGCGAAAAGGGCATGCAGCTGAACGAGGTCGCGATCTGGTACGCGCTGGTCGTCGGGATCGGGATGAGCGGCGGCATCTATGTATCCGGCCGGCTGATCGACCGGTTCGGCGCGCGGACCAAGGCAGCGCATGCCTTCATTCCGGCGCTGTCGCTCTTTCTCGCCCTGCCCTTCTTCCTGGCGTTCGCCTGGGCGCCGGGCTGGAAGCTGGCGCTGATCTTCCTCACCATCCCGACGTTCCTCAATTCCTTTTTCCTGCCCGCCACGGTCACCTTCATCCAGGGCGAAGTGCGGCCCGACGAACGCGTGATCTCTGGCGCGCTGCTGTTGCTCGTCATGAACTTCATCGGGCTTGGCCTGGGGCCGACCTATGTCGGCATGGCAAGCGACTTCTTCCGCCCGGCGCACGGCGTGCACGCGCTGCAGACTGCCTTTTACGCGCTTGCCCCGATGTACCTGATCGCGGGCGTGCTGTTCCTCGGCCTTGCCCGAATGATCGCCCGATCCTCATCCTCCGCACAAGGAAGTTCGAAATGAGAGCCCTGCCCCGCTTCATCGCCGCCGCGCCCAGCGCCTGCGCCCTGCTTCTCGCGAGCTCGGCGGCCGGCGCGGCGGCCAGCGACACGGCGCCGGTCGTCAAGGCTCCGGCGGGCGCTTTGGCCGGCATCCGCGAAGGCGCTGCCGATGTGTTCCGTGCGATCCCCTATGCGTTGCCGCCGCTCGGCGCCCGGCGCTGGCAGCCGCCAGCGGCGATGCCGCACTGGACCGGGGTGCGTCCGGCGAAAACGGTCGGCTTGCCGTGCATGCAGCCGGCCATGGCGGCCGGACCCTATGATCGCGGCCCGCAGCCGATGAGCGAAGACTGCCTCACGCTCGACGTCACCGTGCCGGCCAATGCGCACAATGCGCCGGTCATGGTGTGGATCCATGGCGGGACCCTGATCTGGGGAACCGGGCATTCGAAGATGTATGATGGAAAGGGTTTCGCGAAGCGCGGCGTCGTGCTCGTCTCGATCAATTATCGGCTCGGCGTGCTCGGCTATCTGGCGCATCCCGAACTCAGCCGGGAATCGAAGGACGGCATATCCGGCAATTACGGGCTGCTCGACCAGATCGCTGCGCTTCGCTGGGTGCGCGAAAATATCGCCTCCTTTGGCGGCGACGCGAAGAATGTCACGATCTTCGGCGAATCCGCCGGCGCGCTGAGCGTTGAATATCTGCTTGCCTCTCCCGCCGCGCGCGGCCTGTTCGACAAGGCGATCGCCGAAAGCGCCTATGCCTTCACCACGCCTGAACTGCGCAGCGCCCGCTTCGAGGAACAGTCGGCCGAGGGGATCGGCGCCGCGCTGAGTGCCAAGCTCGGCGTGCCCGGTATCGCGGCGCTACGCGCGATGGATGCGCGCAAGCTGGTCGATGCGGCCGCCGCCGCAGGATACGCACCATACGGCACGATCGACGGCAAGATCCTGACTCGCCAGATCGTCGATACGTTCGACCGCGGCGAGCAGGCGCCGGTGCCGTTGATCGCCGGGTTCAACAGCGGCGAGATCCGCAGCCTGCGCTTCCTGCTGCCGCCCCTGCCCGCCGACGCGGCAAGCTATGAGCGCGACGTCAGGGCGCGCTATGGCGACCTCACCGATGCGTACCTGCGCCTCTATCCGGCGCGGGATCCGGAGCAGACCCGGTTGGCCAGCACGCGGGACGCCGTTTTCGGCTGGGCCGCCGAACGCCTGGTGCGCAAGCAGGCAGCCGTCGGGCAGCCTTCGTATCTCTATTATTTCGACCATGATTATCCCGCCGCGGCGGCGGCGAACATGACTGCGTTCCACGCCAGCGAAGTGCCCTTCGTCTTCGGCGCGTTCGGGGCTACGCCCCCCAACTGGCCCGCAATCCCGCAGACCGCCGGCGAGCGACGCTTCGCCGACTCAATGCTCGACTATTGGACCAGCTTCGCGCGCAGCGGGAAGCCGACCGCCGCCACCGGCCCGGCCTGGCAGGTCTTCACGCCCGGCGACACCGCGATGACCCTCGGCGCCTCGCCGCATCTGTCGCAGCACTTCATGCCCGGCATGTACGCGCTGCATGAGGAGATCATGTGCCGCCGCCGCCAGGACGGCACACAATCCTGGACGTGGCGGACGGGCAGCACAGCGCCGATCCTGCCAAAGCCGACCCCTTCATGCTCGGCTCGTCCATGAAGGCATGCCGTCGGGCCTGGGGCGCGGTCTGACGGCGAGAGCGGGCTCCCTCAGGAGCCAGCCGGCTCGCAGGCCGAGACGCCGGTGCGGTCGTTCGCCACCAGCGCCAATGCCGCGCCCGCCCTGCCCAAGACTCTCACGCCGGCCCCTTTCGATTCGAGTGCGTATCGATGGGCGCGCGCGACTTTCAGGGGAATGATCCACGGCGGCCTTGAACGCGGTCTCGGCCCTGTGCCACAGGACATGGCTGACGGTCGGAAGGGGCATGAATGGCGGGCGGCGACAAATTCCAGCAGATGGCGCGCGCCGCCTTCGAGCCGATGGTCGCGGCGGCGGCGGGCGACGCGCGCAAGCTGGCCGCGCTGGCGAACATGGCACAGCGCATCGGCCTGTCGTCGCGGATCTATCCGCTTGCCCGCGAGGCCCAGGCGCTGGCGCCCGACGATGCCGACATCCAGCTGCAGACTCGCGCGCTGATCGGCGCCTCGGTGCCCGCCTGGCATTTCTACATGGTCCGCGACGAGACCCGCAACGACGACTATCAGGCGGCGATCGAGCGCGCGGTCGGACCCGAGACCAGGGTGCTCGACATCGGATCGGGCACCGGCCTGCTGGCGATGATGGCGGCACGCGCTGGCGCGAAATCCGTAGTGAGCTGCGAAATGAACCCGGCGATCGCCGGCGCGGCGACCGATATCGTCGCGCTGAACGGCTATGCCGACCGGATCACGGTAGTGGCCAAGAAATCGACCGAGCTCGACCCCGAGGCCGATCTGGGCGGGCGGGTCGACCTGCTCGTCTCCGAGATCATCGCCGGCAATCTCCTGTCCGAGGGCGTGCTGCCGGTGATGGCCGACGCAGTCGAGCGGCTGCTCGCGCCGGGCGGGCGGATGATCCCCGAAGCGGGGCAGGTCGTGGTGTCGCTGGTCGACCTGGCGGACTGGGGCAAGCGCGGCATGGGCGAGGTTTCCGGCTTCGACATGCGGCCGTTCAACCGACTGCAGAACCCGGTGCGCAAGATCGGCACAGGCAACAAGGGCATCACGCTGCGCGGCGCGGCGGCTGACATGTTCAGCTTCGATTTCACCACCGGGGGGCCATGGCGCAGCCGGCAGAACAGCGTGGAGCTGATTGCCGATGGCGGGCCGGTGAATGGGGTGATCCAGTGGATCAGGCTCAAGCTCGATGCCGAGACCGTCCATGAGAACCGGCCGACGCCGGGGGGGATGTCGAGCTGGGCGGCGCTTGCGGTGCAGTTCGACCGCGCCGTGACGCCGCCAGCGGGGACCCGGATCACCGTGAACGGCACGCATGACGATCATAGCGTGCGGATCTGGGTGGATGAGGGGCAGTTCGAGGGGATGTAATTGCGGGTCGGCGCGTTCGGATCACTTTTTCTTCCTCCCCCGACGAAAGCCGGGGCCCAACCGGTAAATAGAAGGAAATGGCCGACTCGTGCGCTGATTGAGGGTCCCCAACTGGGCCCCGGCCTTCGCCGGGGAAGTATAAAGGGAGGTGCCTGGTCCGCGCGGATTATCCCGCCGGCTTCACCGTCATGCCTGTCCACGCCGCAGCGAACGCCCAATTATCCGCCGCCTCGGCAATGATCTTGTCAGTCGGTTTGCCCGAGCCGTGCCCGGCGCGAGTCTCGATGCGGATCAGATGGGGCTTAGGGCCGATATTTGCTGCCTGGAGCGCGGCGGCATATTTGAAGCTGTGGCCGGGCACGACGCGGTCGTCGGTATCGGCGGTGCCGATCATGATCGCCGGGTAATCCCGTCCGCCCCTGATATTGTGGTAGGGCGAATAGGCGTAAAGCACCCGGAAGTCGGCTTCCTTCGAGGGATGACCATAATCGTCCACCCAGTAGCGGCCGGCGGTGAAGCGATCGAAGCGGAGCATGTCCATCACCCCAACCTGGGGCAGTGCGGCGGCGAAGAGATCGGGCCGCTGGTTGACGACGGCGCCGACCAGCAGGCCGCCGTTCGAGCCGCCCTGGATGGCGAGCCTGTCCTTCGTCGTGACGCCCTCGGCGATCAGGTCCTCGGCGGCGGCGATGAAATCGTCGAAGCCGTTCTGCTTGTTGGCGAGCCGGCCGCCGTCATGCCATGCCTTGCCATATTCGCCGCCGCCGCGGATGTTCGCGATGGCGAGCACCCCGCCCTGCTCGAGCCAGGCGATCCGGGCTCCCGAATAAGCCGGCGTCACCGAGATGTTGAACCCGCCATAGGCATAGAGCAGGGTCGGCGCCGGGCCGGGCGGCAGATCCTTGCGGCGCACGATGAACATCGGGACGCGGGTGCCGTCCTTCGAGGCGTAGAAGCGCTGTGAGACCTCGTAGAGGCCAGGATCGAAGGCGACGTCGGGCGCGGCCCAGGCGGTCGCGGCACCGGTCGCCACGTCGTAACGGTAGACCGTGGTCGGGGTGGCGAAGCTGGTGAAGGCGTAGAACAGCTCCGGGTCCGCCGCCGTGCCGCTAACCCCGGCCACGCTGCCGATGCCGGGCAGCGCGACCAGCCCGTCTGGCGTGCCGTCGAGATCATAGCGCCTGAGCTCCGACTTCACATCGACCAGCCACGAGGCGATCAGCTTGCCGCCGAGGATCGCGGCGCCTTCGAGCACTGCCTCTCCCTGCGGGACCAGCTCGCTGATCGCCGGTTCTGCCTCGCGCACGTCCATCGAGACGATCCTCGAGCGCGGTGCATCCTTGTTGGTCGTCCAGTAGAAGAGCGGACCGACACTGCCGGCGAGCGACCATTCATTCTCGAGCCCCTTGACGATCGTGCGGGGCTCTGCGCCGGCCTGGGTCAGATCGAGGATGGTGATCTCGTAGCGGTTGTCGGTTCCTTCATGGGTGGTGATGACCAGCCATTGGCCGTCCTCCGTCACCTGCGCCGAGTGGCCGAGCCTCGGCCTGTCGGGGGTGGCGTAGACAAGGGTATCGGCCGATTGCGTCGTGCCGAGCCTGTGGAAAAAGACCTGCTGATTTTCGTTGAGCGCCTGGAACTCGGCGCCTTCCGCCGGCTGGGCGAAGCGCGAATAATAGAAGCCGGAGCTATCCTTCGCCCAGGCCAGGTTGGAGAATTTGACCCATGCGACATGATCGTCGGCAACGGTGCCGGTCGCCACATCCATGGTCTTCACCGTCCGCCAATCGGTCCCGCCGTCTTGCACCGTATAGAGGATCCGGTTGCCATCCTCGGACGGCACCCATTCGCCGAGCGCGGTCGCGCCGTCAGCCGACCAGCTGTTGGGATCGATCAGGACCCGGCCCGGCGCGTCGAGCGACTCGCGGACGAACAATAGCGCCTGGTTCTGGAGGCCGCTGTTGCGCAGATAGAAATAGCGCCCACCCTTCTTCACCGGCACGCCGAAGCGCTCGTAATCGAGCAGCTTAGTCAGGCGCGCAGCGAAGATGTCGCGGCCGGTGAGAGTCGCGAGATAGGCGTCGGTGACGGCGTTCTCGGCCGCGACCCATTGGGCGACCTCGGGATCGGCACGGACGTCATTCTCGAGCCAACGATACGGATCGGCGACGCGCTCGCCGAATTGCTCGTCAATCGAGTCGTCGCGCTTCGTGTCTGGATAGTTCATCCTGGCCGCATAGCAGGAGATGGGGCTGCGTGAATTGGGAAGTTTCCGCGTCGGCGCATCGCGCGTGGCGCGCGATATTTCGGTGCGGCAACCAAAGAAAAGGCCCCGCTTTCGCAGGGCCTTTCCGCATTTCTCCGCCTGGAACGACGATCAGGCTGCCTGATCGAAATCCTCGTCGTTCATCACCGGACCGGAATCCTGGCCCTTGGCCGAAACGTCGCGGTCGACGAATTCGATGATCGCCATCGGCGAGGCGTCCGAGGCGCGGATGCCGGCCTTGATGATGCGGGTATAGCCGCCGTTGCGATCGGCGTAGCGCGGGGCCAGCACGTCGAACAGCTTGACCAGCTGAGCGTCGTCGAGCAGCCGCGAATGGGCGAGGCGCCGGTTCGAAAGACCGCCCTTCTTGGCCAGCGTGATCAGCTTCTCGACATAGGGGCGAAGCTCCTTCGCCTTGGCGGTCGTGGTGGTGATCTGCTCGTGCTTGATGAGCGCTGCCGACATGTTGCGGAACAGGGCAATGCGGTGGGCCGAGGTCCGCTGAAGCTTACGGCCGCCTACGCGATGGCGCATGGTATTTTCCTTCGTTCGTTAAGGGGCCGTTTGACGGAACCCCAGACCAGGCGGTGTTGAGGGCCACCGCCCATTGCCCATCTCCTCAGCTCAGCGCCGCGGCAAAGCCGCGTCGTCGGGCGGAGCCTTTGAGCCCGCCGGCCGGGCCTCGCGATCATTCCGGGATCAGCATCGCTAATCCCGGACGCGAGGCTCAGCCCATGATTTCCTGCTCGAGCTTCTTGGCCATTTCCTCGATATTCTCAGGCGGCCAGCCCGGAATTTCCATGCCCAGGCGAAGACCCATCGACGACAGCACTTCCTTGATTTCGTTCAGCGACTTGCGGCCGAAATTCGGGGTGCGCAGCATCTCGGCTTCGGTCTTCTGGACCAGATCGCCGATATAGATGATGTTGTCGTTCTTGAGGCAGTTGGCAGAACGGACCGACAGTTCGAGCTCGTCGACCTTCTTGAGAAGGTAACGGTTGATCTGCTGGGTATCGCCCGAAACCTCGCCGCTCTGCGCGGGAGCCGCGTGGCCAATCGGAGCCGAACGGGCGACCGACGAATCGTCGAAGTGGACGAACAAGGCGAGCTGGTCCTGAAGGATGCGACCGGCATAGCCGACTGCGTCTTCCGGGGTGATCGTGCCGTCGGTCTCGATGGTGAGCGTCAGCTTGTCGTAATCGAGCTCCTGCCCGACGCGGGTGTTCTCGACCTTGTACGATACCTGACGCACCGGCGAATAGAGCGCGTCGATCGGAATCAGGCCGATCGGGGCATCCGCCGGGCGGTTGGCGACCGCTGCGACATAGCCCTTACCGACGTCAGCGGTCAGCTCCATGTTGAGCGTGGCGCCTTCGTCAAGGTGGCAGATCACGAGGTTCGGATTCATCACTTCGATGTCGCCCGAAACCGCGATGTCGCCGGCCTTGACTTCGCCGGGGCCGGTTGCGGAGAGCTGGAGGCGCTTCGGCCCCTCGCCCTGCATGCGCAGCGCGATCTGCTTCACGTTGAGGACGATATCAGTGACGTCCTCGCGAACACCCGCCAGCGACGAGAATTCATGGAGAACGTTCTCGATCTTGATCGAGGTGACGGCGGCACCCTGAAGCGATGACAGCAAGACGCGGCGCAGCGCGTTGCCGAGCGTCAGGCCAAAGCCACGCTCGAGCGGTTCGGCAACGAAGGTCGCCTTGCGCTTGGGATCGCCGCCCGGCTTCTTTTCGAGGCCATTGGGCTTCTTCAGTTCCTGCCAGTTCTTAGCATTGACGGACACGGGCTTCCCCTTGGTTTTGGGCCGGAGCGGGGGGGCTCCGACCATGAAGGAATCGATCGCGCAGCGTGATCAATCGCGCGCGATCGAGACGAAAATCAGACGCGGCGGCGCTTCGAAGGCCGGACGCCGTTGTGCGGGATCGAGGTCACGTCGCGGATCGAAGTGATCTGAAAACCGACCGCCTGCAGCGCACGAAGCGCCGACTCGCGGCCCGAACCGGGACCCTTCACTTCCACTTCGAGCGTGCGGACGCCGTGCTCGGCGGCCTTCTTGCCGGCATCCTCGGCCGCGACCTGGGCCGCGTACGGGGTCGACTTGCGTGAGCCCTTGAAGCCCATCATGCCGGCCGACGACCACGAGATCGCGTTGCCCTGGGCATCGGTGATCGTGATCATGGTATTGTTGAAACTGGCGTTCACATGCGCGACGCCAGAGGTGATGTTCTTCCGCTCGCGGCGCTTAATGCGCTGTGGTTCGCGTGCCATGTTCGTATCCTAACCCTGATAGCTGAGGGAGCGAGCCGCCCTTCGACGGCTCGAGCTCACTTCTTCTTGCCGGCGATCGGCTTGGCTTTGCCCTTGCGGGTGCGCGCATTGGTGTGCGTGCGCTGGCCGCGGACGGGGAGCCCCTTGCGATGGCGCAGGCCGCGATAGCAGGCCAGATCCATCAGGCGCTTGATGTTCATCGCGGTCTGGCGACGAAGATCACCCTCCACGGTGTAATCAGCGTCAATCGCTTCACGGATATGCAGCACTTCCTGATCAGTCAGGTCCTGCACGCGGGCCGTGTCGGGAATGCCGAGCTTGGCGGTGATTTCCTTGGCCTTGGTGTTGCCAATGCCGTGAATGTAGGTGAGCGCGATAACGACGCGCTTGTTGGTCGGGATGTTGACACCCGCTATACGAGCCATGAAAATTGGTCTCCTGCTCCACGGGGCGTGCATGGCTGCAGCCACCCCATCTCATCGCGTTGCACACCGAAACGCAAGATAACGGCGAGCGCAAACAAGCGCCGCCGGGACCCGGTGTTTCGGAATAGGTGCCAAATAGGAGTGCGAGTCGCGGCTGTCAAGCGCGATGGGGTGGGATTGGGGCTATCGGCGGTCGCTGTCGCCCCCCGAAGGACTGGCGGACGTTGCGCCTTTCCCTCCTCTCGTCATGCCGGCCTTCTTCCGCAAACGCGGCGACGTTTTGGTTTGCTGCGCGGTGGCCCCCTGGGAACGCCTCCAGGCACGACAGTGGCGTCGCGCTCACGCCAGGATATTCACCGCGCGCGCCGCCACCAGCGCGATCGTCAGCAGCGAGATGGCGGATTCGCTCATCATCAGCAGCTTGGCACGGCCCGACAGCGGCAGCGTGTCGGTCGGCGAGAAGGCGGTCGCGTTGGTGAAGGAGAGATAGAGATAGTCGATAAAGCCCGGCGACCAGGTGCAGGGCTCGCGCGGCTCACCGATCGTCATCTGGGGATAGAGGAAATCGCATTTCTCGGTTTCGACCAGCCCGCGCGTGGCCGGACCGCCATGGTCGATGCTCCAGAACCATAGAGCGAAGACGATGACGTTGGTCGCCCAGATATTGAGCGCATCGAGCAGCAGGGTCTGGCCGATCTTGGTGGCGCTGCCCGCGAGCAGATCATGGACCAGCGCGAGCAAGGCGAGGAAATTGATGACCGTGATCAGCGCGGTCAGGAACAATGCCAGGCGGCGGATCATTCGCCTTTCCCAGGCGATCCGATCCCAATGATGATCAGCGCTCGCTTCCCGCGCATTTGCCTGAGTCCATGCCGTTGCGGCCGACAGGGGCAGGAGCAGAGCGATCTCGACCCCCGGCGCAAGCCAGCGCGGCCCGACCGTCAGGTCATTGAACATCAGCAGCTGGAGACCGGCAATCAATGCCACCGATCCGCGGGCGAGCCAGAAATCCCACGCATGGGTGTGTATTGCCTTCAGCGTCCAGCTCATCGCCCTCCCCCTCCAATCCGATCCTGTTTCGCGCCATCGCGCATCCAGCCCGTTCTCACGCCGGCAGCACGATCGCCGCGACCAGGCCCGGCATGTTGTCGCCGAGTTCGAGCCGCCCGCCATGGAGTCGCGCGACCGCCTCGATCAGCGACAGGCCAAGGCCCGCACCAGGCGTGCTGCGCGCATTGTCGAGCCTGCCGAAGCGGCGGATTGCCTGCTCGCGATCCGCAGCGGCAATGCCGGCGCCACGATCCTCGACCTGGATCCGCACCTCACCCCCCTGCCTCACCAGGCGCAGCGTGACCTCGCCGCCCGACGGTGCGTGGCGCAGCGCATTGTCGACCAGGTTGACGATCGCCTGGGTCATCAGCTCACGGTGGAGGATGAGCCGCTGCGGCGGCGCCTCCACCACCACAGCGAAGTGCATCCCGGCGTCCTCGGCGACGGGCGCGTACAACTCGGCGATCTCCTCGACCAGGTCGGCCGGATCGACGCTGGCGAAGCGATCACGCGATACGGATTCCGATCGGCTGATCTCCATCAGCATCGACAGCATACGCATCACCAGATCAGTCTCGATCAGCAGGCCGCCGAGCGCTGCCTCGCGCTGTGCCGGATCAGCGACCAGGATCGCCGTCTCGGTCTTGGCCCTGAGCCGTGCGATCGGGGAACGCAGATCATGAGCGAGGCTGTCGGTTACGAGCCGGAGCTCGAGCATCAGCCGCTCGACCTTGTCGAGCATTGCGTTGAGGCGGGTCGCCAGCCGGTCGAATGCATCGCCGCCGCCCGGCGCACTGGCGACGCGCAGCGAAAGGTCGCCGCCCGCGACACCCTCGATCACATCCGCGACCCGATCGAGCCGGCGGCCGACATAGCGCGTGACGACCAATCCGCCGCCGATGCCGAGACCGAGCGACAGCAAGGTCGCGAGCAGCAGGGCGCGCTCGATCCCGCGCTGCTCCTGCTCCCAATCGTCGAGCAGGCGGCCGCTGACGAGGCGGTAGGCACCGATCCGCCGCACCGAGTAACCCGCCTCGCGCTCGGACCATGGTCGTGACCTGCCCAGCCGGCTGATCTTGAAGGCAATCGTGTCGGGCTGACCGATCGCCGCGACTTTCGGCCCGACGCCGGCGATGCGCCGGCCATCGGCATTGATGACCGCAATGATCAGCGACAGGTCGCCCGGTGCTCGCGCCTCCTCGATCGCGCGATCGAGCGCAGGGAGGCCGCCGGTGCGCCAGACCGCTACCAGCGCATCGGATTGCTCGATCGTGTCGCGGCGGAGCGCATCGATCGCGTCGTCATGGATCTGCCGCCAGACAAAGGCGACGAGGACGAGATTGGAAACCAGCGCCAGCGCGATCGCGAGCAGGGCGATCCGCGCCGTGACCGAGAGCCGCATCAGGCCTCCGCGCTGAGCCGGTATCCAGCACCGCGCACGGTATGCAGGATCGGTGAGCCGAAACCCTCCTCGATCTTGCGCCGCAGCCGGCCGATATGAACGTCGACCACGTTCGAGCCGGGATCGAAATGATAGTTCCAGATCTTCTCGAGCATCATCGTCCGGGTCACCACCTGGCCGGCATGGCGGGCGAGATATTCGAGCAGGTTGAATTCGCGCGCGCCGAGCGCGATGGCCCGGCCGTCGCGGGTTACGGTGCGGGCGAGCAGGTCGATCTCGAGATCACCGACACTGAGGCGCGTCGGCTGGGCATCGGCCGGGGCCCGATCGGTACGACGCAGCAGCGCCTCGATTCGGGCCGACAGCTCAGCGAAGGAAAAGGGCTTGACCAGATAATCGTCAGCGCCGGCGCGCAGGCCATCGATCCGGTCGTCGACCGTCGCCAGCGCGGACAGGATCAATGCGGGCGTGCGGATGCCGGCGGCACGGATCGCACCGATCATCGCAAGTCCGTTGAGCCCAGGCAGCATGCGGTCAGCGATGATGAGATCGAAAATGCCTTCGCTCGCGAGGAACAGCCCGTCACGGCCGTCGCCGCAGGTCTCGACCGCATATCCGGCCTCGCCAAGGCCTTTGGCCAGATATCCGGCGGTGGCGGCGTCGTCTTCGACGATCAGGATCTTGCGGGTCATGGGTGGCATTCCGGGCGGGTCCCTCCAGCCTAGAAGCAAAATCGGCCGACGGAAAGCGAACCTTCCGCCGGCCGCGGCGCCCCCGGGAGTGCGGACGCCGATCTCGAGAAGCATTCGAGCCCGCGTGCCGAGCTACTGATCGGCAGATAGCGGGCGGGACACGCCGCGCCGATGACGCGGAGGTGAAGAGTTTGTCATGGTGGGGCGGCATTGGTGCAAGGCGATGAGAATCACACCAATGGCTTCACCGGCGAGGCAGAAGAGACGGGCGCTTCGCCTATTTGTCCTTCTCGACCACGTCAGCCAGCGGCGGCACCTCAGCGGCTTTCTTCAGGCCCGCAAGTTGAATGCCCAGCACTTCATCGACCTTCGGCGCGATCTTGTCCGCGCCGATGCGGACATAGCCGCTCACGACATAATCGAGCGTGACCTTGGTGGCATTCGATCCTTCCGGATCCAGCTTGAAGGTCATCGTTCCGACCACTGCCTCGGCTTGGAGCGGCCCGAGCGCTCCGGTCAGGCGGATCATGCGCGGCGCCTCGATATAGATGATGCGGGCATGCTCGACGCTACCCTTGTGATCGGGAAGCCGCTCGCAGAAACAGCCGGTCGCTTGGCTATCGAGGTACAGATTGGCGGCATTGTCCGAATAAGTGTGCTCCTTGCTCCACCAGCGCTGCGGCGCGCGGAGCGTCTCCCACACCTGCTTGATCGGTGCGTCGATCGTCATCGAATCATGAATGTCGATCGTGGTCGGAGAGGACGAGACGACATCGGCATCAGCCGGCGCGGCCATGGCGAGCGCGAACAAGCCAGCCGGCAGAATGATCGATCTCATCGCGATGCTCCCGTTATGCCCGGGCCATCATATGCGCTGCGCCCCGGACGGCAAGCGCGCGGCTACGCTCGCGACTCGCCGTCGAGGATCGCCTCGATCGCGCGCGTCACCACATCGATATCAGCCATGCCGTCGACCCGCGCGACCAGGCCGCGGGCCTCGTAGATCGGCAGGATCGGCGCTGTCTTGGCGCGATATTCGGCCATGCGGTGACGCACCGTCGCTTCGTTATCGTCGTCGCGGCGATTGAAGTGAGTCGATCCGCATACATCGCAGACGCCCGCGACCTTGGGCAGCTTGTAGCGATCGTGATAGCCCTCGCCGCATTTGGCGCATGTGTAACGGCCAGTGATCCGGTCGATCAGCGCCTCTTCGTCAACCTCGAGCTCGATGACATGATCGAGCGTCCGGCCGCGCGCAGCGAGCAGTGTATCGAGCTGCTCGGCCTGACGCGCCGTGCGCGGATAGCCATCGAAGATCACGCCGTTCAGCGTGTCGGGCATGTCGAGCCGCTCGCCGATAATCGCCGAGACGATCTCGTCGGGGACGAGTCCGCCTGATTCCATGATCGGCTTGGCCTTGAGGCCAACGGGCGTGCCGGCATTCTTGGCCGCCCGCAACATGTCCCCGGTGGAGAGCTGCACCATCCCGCGGCCGGCCATCAGCCGACTCGCCTGGGTGCCCTTGCCCGCCCCCGGCGGACCCAGGAGGATGATGTTCAAACCCACTTTCCTCTCGATCCTGCGTCGCCCCTCTTACCGGAGACGGCCGCCCTTCAATTTCGCCTTCTTGATCAGATCGCCATATTGATGCGCGAGCAAGTGGCTTTGGATCTGAGTCACGGTATCCATGGTCACATTGACGACGATCAGCAAGCTGGTGCCGCCAAGCGTGAACGGAATCGCCAGCGCCGACGCGAGATATTCGGGCAGCAGGCAGATGATCGCCAGATAGCCGGCGCCGATCACCGTGATTCGCGTCAGCACATAATCGAAATAGGCCTCGGTATTCTTGCCCGGGCGGATGCCTGGGATGAACCCGCCATAGCGCTTCAGATTCTCCGCCGTCTCCTCCGGATTGAAGACAACCGCAGTGTAGAAGAAGGAGAAGAAGATGATGCCGAGGCCGTAGAGCGTCAGATAGATCGGGCTGCCGCGCGTCAGATACTGATTGAGCGAGATGACCACATCGCCCCAGCGGCTGTCCGCCGTCAGCTTCGAACCCGCCATCTGGATGATGGTCAGCGGCATCACCAGCAGCGATGAAGCGAAGATCGGCGGAATGACGCCCGCGGTGTTGAGCTTGAGCGGCAGATGGCTGCGATCGGCCTGCATGCCGCGCTGGGTTTGTCGCTTCGGATATTGGATCAGGATCCGTCGCTGCGCGCGCTCCATGAAGCAGATGAACAGCACGATCGCGACCACGGCGACGATGATGCCGAGGAAGCGACCCATGTCGAGCGACCCCGACCGGCTACCCTCGACGAGGTTGTAAAGCGTGGTCGGCAGGTTGGCGACGATGCCGGCCATGATGATCAGCGACATGCCGTTGCCGATGCCGCGGCTGGTGATCTGCTCGCCCAGCCACATCAGGAACATGGTGCCGCCGACGATGCTGATAACGGCGCCGATACGGAACAGCATGCCCGGATCGATCACCGCGCCACCAGCCTCGAAGCTGACCGCAGCGACATAGCCCTGAATCGCGGTCAGCCCTACGGTGCCGTAACGGGTATATTGGTTGAGTCGCTTGCGGCCGCTCTCGCCCTCTTTCTTGATTGCGGCGAGCGTCGGCGACAGCGAGGTCGCGAGCTGCACCACGATCGAGGCAGTGATGTAGGGCATCACGCCGAGCGTGATGAGACTGGCCCGCTTCAATGCGCCGCCGGAAAAGGTGTTGAAGAAGTCGAGCACGCCGCCGTTCGTCCGACTGGCGAGCGCGAGCAGCGCAGTCGGGTCGATGCCTGGCAGCGGCACATAGCTCAGCATCCGGAAAACGATCAGCGCGCCGATGGTGAACCACAGGCGCTTCTTGAGATCGGTAGCCTGCGAGAATTTCGACAGGCTGATGCCTGAGGCCATCGAGTCGGCTGCGGATGCCATATTGAGATCGTCCCAAAAAAACCTGGGGGGAAACAAAAGCGGCGGGAAACGTTTGACCGCCCCGCCGCTCATATAGGGGCCCGATCGGGCTTGACTAGCATGTTCCCCGCCACAGGCCGATCAAACCGTCGGTTTGATCGCCGTGAGGCTGGGAAGTCCGGCCATTCAGGCCTTGAAGCTGGCCTTGTGCGCGATCCGCTCGAGGCGCGCGACGCCCTTCTTGGCCTTGGCCTTTTCGGCTGCGGGCACGACGACGATCACGTCGACCTTGCCACCGGCCTTCTCGACCGCCTCGATCGCACCCTTGGACGCGCCGGCGACGGTGAAGGTGAGCGCAGTGGTGAGCTCGCCCTTGCCAAGCAGGCGGACGCCGTCCTTGCCACCACGGGCAAGGCCAGCTTCCTTCAGCGCCGCGTGATCGAGCGTCGCGCCGGCCTTGATCTTGCCGGCATCGACTGCCTTCTGGATCGCGCCGAGATTCACCTCGGCATGGTCCTTGGCGAAGATGTTGTTGAAGCCGCGCTTCGGCAACCGCATGTGGAGCGGCATCTGGCCGCCTTCGAAGCCGGCGATAGACACGCCCTCACGGCTCTTCTGGCCCTTGATGCCGCGGCCGCCGGTCTTGCCCTTGCCCGAGCCGATGCCGCGCCCAACGCGCATCTTGGATTTACGCGCGCCTTGATTGTCGCGGATTTCGTTCAGTTTCATATCGTGCACTCGCTTTCGCTTTTGTCGCGCCAAACCTCTCCCTTCGGGAAGAGGGACGACGAACCGTCAGGTTCGCCGGTTGCCGGCCGCGCCGGCTTCCTCTCCCCGAAGGGAGAGGAGATTCATCAACCCTCGACCGACACCATGTGCGCGACCTTGCGGATCATGCCCCGAACCTCGGGGCTGTCCTGCAGTTCGCGCGTCTTGTGCATCTTGTTGAGGCCGAGACCGATCAGCGTCGCGCGCTGATCCTTCTCGCGGCGGATCGGCGAACCGGTCTGGGTGACCTTGATCGTGCCGCCCGCGGCTTCCTTCTTCTTCGCCATCTGTCTTACTCCGCAATCGCTGCGGCGTCAGCCTCGGCGGCCTGCGAGCCACCACGGCCGAGCAGGTCGGCGATCTTCTTGCCGCGACGCTGCGCGACCGACTTCGGGCTGACCTGTGCGGTCAGCGCCTCGAAGGTCGCACGGATCATGTTGTAGGGGTTCGACGTGCCGACCGACTTGGTCACCACATCGGCGACGCCGAGGCTCTCGAACACGGCGCGCATCGGGCCGCCGGCGATGATGCCGGTACCCTGCGGCGCCGAGCGCACGGTCACGAGGCCGGCGCCGAAATGGCCCTTGCCGTCATGATGGAGCGTGCGACCCTCGCGGAGCGGAACGCGGACCATTGCCTTCTTGGCAGCTGCCGTCGCCTTGGAAATGGCCTCAGGCACTTCGCGCGCCTTGCCATGGCCGAAGCCGACCCGGCCCTTGCCGTCGCCGACGACGACGAGTGCCGCAAAGCCGAAGCGCTTGCCGCCCTTCACCGTCTTCGAGACGCGGTTGATGTGAACCAGCTTCTCGATCAGCTCTTCGCCGCCATCGTCGCTGCCGGGGCCGCCACGGCCGCGATTGTCGCGACCGCCACGATTGTCACGACCGCCACGATTCTGACCGCCGCCACCGGGGCCGCCACGGCCACGGCCGCCACGCGGGCCACGGCCCTGCGGTGCGTCCTGCGGCGCGCCTTCGGGTGCCGAGGCTTCCGTCGGGATGATATCGTCAGCCATTCTTAAAACTCCAAACCGGCTTCACGCGCGGCATCAGCCAGCGCCTTGACCCGACCGTGATAGAGGAAACCACCGCGATCGAAGACGACCTGGGTGACGCCCGCCTGCTTCGCTGCCTCGGCGACTCGCTTGCCGACCGCGACAGCCGCATCGATGTTCGCGCCGGACGTGCCGCGCACGTCCTTTTCCAGCGTGGAGGCGGAAGCGACCGTCCTGCCCTGCGCGTCGTCGATCACCTGGGCATAGATATGCTTGCCCGAACGATGGATCGACAGCCGCGGACGGCCGGCGGCGCGGCTGCGCAGCGTGGTGCGGACGCGAAGGCGACGCTTCGCGAAGAGAGAGAGACCCTTGGTGCTCATTACTTCTTTTTCCCTTCCTTGCGGAAGATGAACTCGCCGTCGTACTTGATGCCCTTGCCCTTGTACGGCTCGGGCTTGCGCCAGCGACGGATCTCCGCGGCCAACTGACCGACCTTCTGCTTGTCCGAACCCGAAATCTCGACCGTCGTGTTGTCGGGGGTCTTCACGTCGAGACCTTCCGGCACGTCGATATTGACGTCGTGGCTGTAGCCCAGCTTCAGGTTGAGCACGCGGCCCTTGGCATCGGCACGATAGCCGACGCCGTTGATCAGCAGCTTCTTGGTGAAGCCGTCCGACACGCCGGTGATCAGGTTCTGCACCATGGTCCGCTGCATGCCCCAAAAGGCGCGCGCCTGCTTGGTGCCGTTGGCGGGCTGCACCGAAATGCCGCCATCCTCGAGCGTGTAGCTGATCTCTTCGCGCAGCTTGAGAGTGAGAACGCCCTTGGGGCCCTTCACGCTCAGTTCGCCGCCGTCGATCGAAGCGGTGACACCGCTCGGGATCGCGACCGGCTTTTTACCGATGCGGCTCATCAGAATACCTCCGCCAGCACTTCGCCGCCGACATTCTGCTCGCGCGCTTCCGCGTCGGACAGAACGCCGCGAGGCGTCGAGACGATCGTGATACCCAGTCCGTTCATCACCCGGGGAAGCTCGGTGGCTCCCGAATAGACGCGGCGGCCAGGCTTCGAGACGCGCGCGACATGCTTGATCGCAGGCTGGCCCTCGAAATATTTCAGCTCGATGCGGATGCCCTTGGCAGGCCCCATCTCTTCTTCGCTGTAACCACGGATATAGCCCTCGCGCTGAAGCACGTCGAGCACGCGGGCCCGCAGCTTGGACGCGGGCGACAGGACTGAGTCCTTGCGCGCGCGCTGGCCGTTGCGGATGCGGGTGAGCATATCACCCAGGGGATCGGTCAATGCCATCTCGTGATCCTTACCAGCTCGACTTCGTAACGCCGGGGATCAGGCCCTTGTTGGCCAGATCGCGCAGCTGAATACGGCAGAGGCGGAACTTGCGATAATAAGCGCGCGGACGACCCGTCACTTCGCACCGGTTGCGGACGCGCGTCGGGTTCCCGTTGCGGGGAATCTGCGCCATCTTCAGGCGCGCGATCAGACGCTCGCCATCGTCGAGCGACGTGTCGGCGGCCATCGCCTTGAGCTTCGCGTAGTGCGGAGCATATTTCTTGACCAGCGCCTTGCGACGCTCGTTCTTGTTCACCGAACTCACTTTAGCCATCTTACGCTGCCTTCTTTTCGGCGCCGGTCTCTTCGGCTTCGATCGGGAACGGGAAACCGAACAGGCGAAGCAGCTCGCGCGCCTCGTCGTCGGTCTTCGCGGTCGTTGCGACGATCACGTCCATGCCGCGGATCTTGTCGACCCGGTCATAGCTGATTTCCGGGAAGATCAGCTGCTCCTTCAGGCCGCAGGCATAGTTGCCGCGTCCGTCGAAGCTCTTCGGGTTCAGACCACGGAAATCGCGAACACGGGGAAGCGCGATCGTGATGAAGCGATCGAGGAACTCGTACATGCGCTCGCGGCGAAGGGTGACCTTCACGCCGATCGGCATTCCCTCGCGCAGCTTGAACTGAGCGATCGACTTCTTGGCCTTGGTGACGACCGGCTTCTGACCTGCGATCAGCTCCATCTCGCCAGCGGCCTGCTCGACCTTCTTCTTGTCCTGGGTCGCTTCGCCGACGCCCATGTTGAGCACGATCTTGTCGAGGCGCGGAACCTCCATGACATTCTTGTACCCGAACTTCTCGGTCATCGCCTTGACGATGCGATCCTCGTAGATCGCCTTCATCCGCGGCTTGCTGGCGGCCGCCTGGTTGGTATCAGCCACTGATCGTCTCCCCGGACTTCACGGCCACGCGGACCTTCTTGCCGTCCCTGGTTTCAAAACGGACGCGCGTCGGCTTGCCGTCGGCGGTCACATGAGCGACCTTCGAGACATGCATCGGCGCTTCGGCGCGCTTCAGGCCACCCTGCGGGTCGCCCTGGCTCGGCTTGGTGTGGCGGATCGCGATGTTCACGCCCGACACGATGACCTTGCCGTCCTTCGGCATGGCCTTGGTGACTTCACCGGTCCGTCCCTTGTCCTTGCCGGACAGGACGATGACGCGGTCACCCTTCTTGATCTTCGCTGCAGCCATTACAGAACCTCCGGCGCCAGGCTGATGATCTTCATGTGCTTCTTGCCGCGGAGCTCACGCACCACCGGGCCAAAGATACGGGTGCCGATCGGCTCCTCGTTCTTGTTGACCAGCACGGCCGCGTTCGAATCGAAGCGGATCACGGTGCCGTCGGCGCGGCGAATGTCCTTCGCCGTACGCACGATGACGGCGCGGTGAACGTCGCCCTTCTTCACGCGAGCACGCGGTGCGGCTTCCTTGACGCTGACGACGATGATGTCGCCAACGCCTGCGGTGCGGCGCTTGGACCCGCCAAGCACCTTGATGCACTGCACCCGCTTCGCGCCGCTGTTGTCAGCGACCTCGAGATTGGACTGCATCTGGATCATCGATCCGGTTCCTTCTCATTTGGGGCCGATTCCGACCGGTCCCCGCCTCAATGCTACGGCCTCAGCCGTCGATGGTTGCCCGCTCGGGGGTCGCGTGGGTGTTGACCCGCTCGATCACCTTCCAGGTCTTCAGCTTGGAGATCGGCGCGGTCTCTTCGATCCGCACCGTTTCGCCCTGCTTGAACTCGTTGCCCTCGTCATGGGCATGGTACTTCTTCGTCCGGCGGATGATCTTGCCGTAGAGCGCGTGCTTCACCTTGCGCTCAACGTTCACCACCACCGTCTTGTCGGTCTTGTCCGAGACGATCACCCCGGTCAGCACGCGCTTCGGCATGTCTCTCTTCCTTACTTGGCGTCGGCCGAGCGCACGCGCTGGCCTTGCAGGGTCTTGATGCGAGCGATGTCGCGACGGACTTCACGAACCCGGCTCGGCTTTTCGAGCTGGTTGGTGGCGGCCTGGAAACGCAGGTTGAATGCCTCGCGCTTCAGATTGCCCAGCTCTTCATCGAGCTGGTCCTCGGTCTTCGTCCTGAGATCGGAGCGACGGGTGTCGACCTTGCTCATCTTATGCAACTCCCAGATGCGAGGTGTCGCCGAGACGGGCAACGACCTTCACCTTGATCGGCAGCTTCATCGCTGCGCGGCTGAACGCCATCGCGGCAACGTCGCCAGGTACACCGTCCAGCTCGAACAGGATGCGGCCGGGCTTGACCCGTGCCGCCCAATATTCGGGCGAACCCTTGCCCTTGCCCATGCGGACTTCGGCAGGCTTGGACGTGACCGGCACGTCCGGGAAGATGCGGATCCACAAACGCCCCTGGCGCTTGATGTGGCGCGTGATCGCGCGGCGAGCCGCCTCGATCTGCCGCGCGGTGATCCGCTCTGGCTCCATCGCCTTCAGCCCGTAGGAGCCGAAGTTGAGCGTCGTTCCACCCTTCGCGTCACCGGAAATCCGGCCCTTGAATTGCTTGCGGAACTTGGTCTTTTTGGGTTGCAGCATTGCTTTGGTTCCTTAGCGGGCCGGACGCACGCCGGAGGTTTGAGCCTCCATCATGATCCGGTCCTGCGCCATCGGGTCGTGACCCAGGATTTCGCCCTTGAAGATCCAGACCTTCACGCCGCACACGCCGTAAGCGGTGTGCGCAGTCGCTTCGGCATAATCGACGTTCGCGCGCAGCGTGTGCAGCGGAACCCGGCCCTCGCGGTACCATTCCGACCGGGCGATCTCGGCGCCACCAAGGCGGCCGCCGCAATTGATCCGGATGCCCTCTGCGCCAAGACGCATCGCCGACTGGACCGCACGCTTCATGGCGCGGCGGAAAGCGATACGACGCTCGAGCTGATCGGCGATGCCTTGCGCGACGAGCTTGGAATCGACCTCGGGCTTGCGGATCTCGACGATGTTCAGCGAGACGTCCGACGAGGTCATCTTGCCGAGCGTGCGCCGCAGCTTCTCGATGTCCGCGCCCTTCTTGCCGATGATCACGCCGGGGCGTGCAGCGAAGATGGAGACGCGGCACAATTTGGCCGGGCGCTCGATCACCACCTTGGAGATCGCCGCCTGGGGCAGCGTCTTCATGATGTAGCTGCGGATCTTGAGATCCTCGAGCAGGAGGCGGCCATAATCGGCACCTTCCGCATACCAGCGGCTATCCCAGGTACGGTTGATCTGAAGACGCAGACCGATCGGATTGCTCTTTTGACCCATTATGCTTCTTCCTGCTCGCGCACGACGATCCGCAGCCGTGAGAACGGCTTGAGAATGCGCGTGGACTTGCCGCGACCGCGGGTCGCAAAACGCTTCATGACGATCGACTTGCCGACCGAGGCCTCGGCGACGACGAGCGCGTCGACATCGAGATTATGGTTGTTCTCCGCATTGGCGATCGCCGAGGCGAGAACCTTGCGGGCTTCGACAGCCATGCCCTTGGTCGAGAACGCCAGGATGTTCATCGCATCGCCGGCCTTCTTGTTACGGATCAGCGCAGCGACGAGGCCGAGCTTCTGAGCCGAACCGCGAATCTGCGTCCCGACCGAGAGAGCTTCCTTCTCACCGACCTTGCGGGGGGATTTTGCCTTCGACATCAGCGCTTGCCCTTCTTGTCGGCGGCATGGCCAGGGAAGTAGCGCGTCGGCGCGAACTCGCCGAGCTTCATCCCGACCATGTCCTCATTGACGGACACGGGCACGAACTTGCGACCGTTATAAACGGTGAAGGTCAGGCCAACGAACTGCGGCAGGATCGTCGAACGGCGCGACCACGTCTTGATCGGCGCACGTGCGTTGGTTTCCTGGGCGGTCTCTGCCTTCTTGAGCAGATGGAGGTCCACAAAAGGACCTTTCCAGACTGAGCGAGCCATGGCGTTAGCCCTTCTTCTTGGCGTGACGCGACCGGATAATCATCTTGTCGGTCGACTTGTTGTGACGGGTGCGGGCACCCTTGGTCGGCTTGCCCCATGGGGTGACCGGATGGCGGCCGCCCGAGGTCCGGCCTTCACCACCGCCATGCGGATGGTCGACCGGGTTCTTGGCGACGCCGCGGGTCAGCGGGCGCTTGCCGAGCCAGCGATTGCGGCCTGCCTTGGCGAGGTTGGTGTTGCCATTGTCGGGGTTGGATACGGCACCGACGGTCGCCATGCAGTTCGCATGGATATAGCGCTGCTCGCCCGAGTTGAGGCGAACCATCACCATGCCCTTGTCGCGGCCGACGACCTGCACATAGGTGCCTGCCGAACGGGCGAGCTGGCCGCCCTTGCCCGGCTTCATCTCGACATTGTGGACGATCGTGCCGACCGGCATCTGGCCCAGTTCCATCGCGTTGCCCGGCTTCACGTCGGTCTTCTTCGCCGCGACCACCTTGTCGCCGACGGCGAGGCGCTGCGGCGCGATGATATAGGCGAGCTCTTCGTCCGGATATTTGATCAGGGCGATGAAGGCGGTGCGGTTGGGATCATATTCGATCCGTTCGACCGTGCCGTCCACGTCCCATTTGCGGCGCTTGAAGTCGATCAGGCGATAGCGCTGCTTGTGGCCGCCGGCGATGCCGCGCGAGGTGACATGGCCCTTGTTGTTGCGGCCACCGGTCTTGCGCTTGCCTTCGGTCAGCGCCTTGATCGGGCCGCCCTTGTGCAGGCCCGAACGGTCGACGAGGATGAGTCCGCGTCGTGCCGGGCTGGTCGGATTGTAATGTTTAAGTGCCATTACTGAATTCCACTCGTCACGTCGATCGACTGACCGTCAGCCAGCGTCACGATCGCCTTCTTCATGTCGGAGCGCGTGTAGGGTGTGCCCTTCCACTTCTTCGTCTTGCCCTTCTGGACGATCGTGTTGACCCCCAGGACCTTGACGTCGAACAGCGCCTCGACGGCCGCCTTGATTTCAGGCTTGGTCGCGTCGTTCGCGACCTTGAACACCACGGCATTCTGCTCGGAAAGCAGGGTCGCCTTTTCGGTGATGTGCGGTGCGACGATCACGTCATAATGACGGATGTCGATACCGGCTTTCTGCTTCTTAGCCATTGAAGCGCGCCTCCAGCTTTTCGACAGCAGCGCGGGTCAGCACCAGCGTGTCATGCTTCAGAATGTCGTAAACATTGGCGCCGGCGGCCGGCATCACGTTGATCTGGCGAAGGTTGCCCGCGGCGAGCGCGAAGCTCGTCTCGACCATGTCGCCGTCGATCACCAGAGCCGTCTTGCCGAAGCCGAGCTTCGCCCAGTCAGCGGTCAGCGTCTTGGTCTTGTTCTCGTTCACCGCGAGGCTGTCCATGATGACCAGCGAGCCAGCCTTGGCATGGCTCGAAAGCGCCATCTTCAGCCCGAGTGCGCGGATCTTCTTGTTGAGCGACGGATTGAAGTCACGGACGCGGGCGCCGTGAGCCTTACCACCGCCGACGAAGGTCGGGGCGCGGCGATCGCCGTGGCGAGCCGTACCGCCGCCCTTCTGGCGACCGAACTTCTTGCCGGTGCGGGCGACATCGGCGCGTTCGCGGGTACCGCGAGCGGTGGCACGACGCTTTTCGAGCTGCCAAGTGACGACGCGGTGCAGGATGTCGGCGCGCGGATCAAGGCCAAAAACCTCGTCGTTGAGCTCGAGCTCCCCGGCTTTCGCCTTTGCGTCGAAGGACTGAATTGTGACCTTCATGTTCAGCCCTCCTGGCCTTCGGTCGCGTCAACGGCCTGGACGTCCTCAGCGGGCGTCTCGGCAGGAGCAGCGGCGTTGCTGTTGGCGGCGGCCTTGAGGCCGGCCGGGTACGGCGCATCGGCGTGCCGTGCGACCTTGATCGAATCCTTGACGAGGAGCCAGCCGCCCTTCGAGCCGGGCACCGAGCCCTTGACGAAGATCAGGCCGCGCTCGGCATCGGTCGAGACGATCTCGAGATTTTGCTGGGTGCGGTTCTTGTCGCCCATGTGACCGGCCATCTTCTTGTTCTTGAAGACCTTGCCCGGATCCTGGCGCTGACCGGTCGAACCGAGCGAACGGTGCGAGACGGAGACGCCGTGGGTGGCGCGCAGACCGCCGAAGCCCCAGCGCTTCATGCCGCCCTGGAAGCCCTTGCCCTGGGTGACGCCCTGAATGTCGACGATCTGGCCGGCGACATAATGGTCAGCCGAAATCTCGGCGCCCACGTCGAGCACGGCATCGTCGGACACGCGGAACTCGGCCAGCTTCGCCTTGGGCTCGACTTCGGCCTTGCCGAAATGGCCGCGCTGCGGCTTGGCGACGTTCTTCGCCTTGGCGGTACCAGCACCAAGCTGGACGGCGGTATAACCATCACGGTCGGCCTCGCGAACGGCCACTACCTGCAGATTTTCCAGTTGCAGGACGGTGACGGGCACATGGCGCCCATCGTCCTGGAACAAGCGGGTCATCCCCATCTTTTTCGCGATCACGCCAGTGCGCATGACCAATGCTCCCATAACAGAGGCCCGCTTCGGACAATCCCGAAGCGGGCGTGCTCAGCCCATAAAATGTAACGTGCCCCGTCCCGGGCTGGTGTTCCCGCGAGCGCAGGAACGTGACGGGGGACGCAGACCCGGGCAAGCCCGGCGGTATCCCTATCTGATCCCGCTTATCGCGGAACCGAATCTCTTTGCGGAGCGCAGCCCTTAGGCCAGCTTGATCTCAACATCAACACCCGCGGCAAGATCGAGCTTCATCAGCGCGTCGACCGTCTGCGGGGTCGGCTGAACGATATCCAGCATCCGCTTGTAGGTGCGAACCTCGAACTGCTCACGCGACTTCTTGTCGATGTGCGGGCCGCGGTTCACCGTGAACTTCTCGATGCGCGTCGGGAGGGGGATAGGACCGCGAATAAGAGCGCCGGTGCGGCGCGCCGTGTCGGCGATATCGCCGGTTGCCTGATCGAGCACACGATGATCGAATGCCTTCAGACGAATCCGAATATTCTGCGTTTCCATAACCCTACCGATGCGAAAGAGCGGGTTGCCCGAGGACAACCGAACTATTGTTCATGTTCTTGTTGGGGATCGGCCTGCGGCCGACTTCCAGCAAATAGCAACCGCCCGACTCCCACAGGGAATCGGGCGGAGGCGCGTCTATATTACTTCGAGATGCCGCTGACAATACCCGAACCAACGGTACGGCCACCCTCACGGATGGTGAAGCGCTGGCCGACGTCCATGGCGATCGGCGCAATGAGCTTGACGCCCAGAGCGATGTTGTCGCCCGGCATGACCATCTCGGTGCCCTCGGGCAGCTCGACAGTGCCGGTCACGTCAGTCGTACGGAAGTAGAACTGCGGACGATAGTTGGCGAAAAACGGCGTGTGACGGCCACCCTCGTCCTTCGACAGCACATACACTTCCGACTGGAAGTCGGTGTGCGGCTTGATCGAGCCGGGCTTGCAGAGAACCTGACCACGCTCGACCTCTTCACGGCCGACGCCGCGGATCAGCGCACCGATATTGTCGCCGGCCTGGCCCTGGTCGAGCAGCTTGCGGAACATTTCGACGCCCGTGACGGTGGTCTTGCGAACCGCCGGGTGGATGCCGACGATCTCGACTTCCTCGCCGACCTTCACAACGCCGGTCTCGACGCGACCGGTGACGACCGTGCCGCGACCCGAGATCGAGAACACGTCCTCGATCGGCATCATGAACGGCTTGTCGAGCGGACGCTCGGGCTGCGGCAGATATTCGTCGACTGCCTGCATCAGCTTGAGAACGGCGTCATGGCCGATCTCGGGCTGCTTGTCGTCGAGCGCGCACACTGCCGAGCCACGGATGACCGGAATGTTGTCGCCGTCGAAATCATACTTCGAGAGCAACTCGCGGATCTCCATCTCGACCAGCTCGAGGATTTCCTCGTCGTCGACCAGATCGACCTTGTTCATGAACACGACCATCGTCGGCACGCCGACCTGACGGGCGAGCAGGATGTGCTCGCGGGTCTGCGGCATCGGGCCGTCGGTCGCCGACACGACCAGGATCGCGCCGTCCATCTGGGCGGCACCGGTGATCATGTTCTTCACATAGTCGGCGTGGCCGGGGCAATCGACGTGCGCATAGTGGCGCGCGGTCGTCTCATACTCGACGTGTGCGGTCGAGATGGTGATGCCGCGCTCGCGCTCTTCGGGCGCCTTGTCGATGTTCGCGTAGCTCGTGAAGGTGGCGCCGCCGGTCTCGGCGAGCACCTTGGTGATCGCGGCCGTCAGCGACGTCTTGCCATGGTCGACGTGACCGATGGTGCCGATGTTGAGATGCGGCTTCGTCCGCTCAAACTTTGCTTTTGCCATTTTCGCCTCTTCTTATTCAAATTCCGGGGTCGCTGCAGAGCCGCGCGGAAGCGGCCCCTTAGCGAGTGATTTCAGATTATGCCAGCTTTGCCTTCACTTCATCGGCAACGTTGGCGGGCACCTCGTCGTAATGCGAGAACTGCATCGAATATTGCGCACGGCCCTGGCTGAACGAGCGGAGCTGATTCACATAGCCGAACATGTTCGCCAGCGGCACGATCGCCTCGACGGCGGTCGCGTTGCCGCGGGTGTCGGTGCCCTGGATCTGGCCACGACGGCTGTTCAGATCGCCGATCACGTCGCCGAGATAATCCTCGGGCGTCACGACCTCGACCTTCATGATCGGCTCGAGCAGCTTGATGCCTGCCTTCTGGGCCGCTTCCCGCATCGCGCCCCGCGCGCAGATTTCGAAGGCAAGCGCTGACGAGTCGACGTCATGATACTTGCCGTCGAGCAGCTCGACCGAGAAATCGATGATCGGGAAGCCGATCAGCGATCCGGTCTCGGCCGTCTCGCGCATGCCCTTCTCGACCGACGGGATATATTCGCGCGGGACGTTGCCGCCCTTGATCGAGTCGACGAACACGAAGCCCGAGCCGCGCTCGCCGGGGACGAGCTTGACCTTCACTTCAGCGAACTGGCCCGAACCACCCGACTGCTTCTTGTGGGTGTAGACCAGCTCGACCGGCTTCGCGAGATACTCGCGATACGCCACCTGCGGCGCACCGACATTCGCCTCGACCTTGAACTCGCGCTTCATGCGATCGACCAGGATCTCGAGATGGAGCTCGCCCATGCCCTTGATGATGGTCTGGCCGCTCTCGACGTCCGAGGTCACGCGGAACGAAGGATCCTCGCGCGCCAGGCGATTGAGCGCGATGCCCATCTTCTCCTGGTCGGCCTTGGTCTTCGGCTCCACGGCGACCTCGATGACGGGATCCGGGAATTCCATCCGCTCGAGAATGATCGGGGCGTTCGCCGCACACAAAGTGTCGCCGGTCGTCGTATCCTTGAGGCCCGCAAGCGCGACGATGTCGCCGGCATAGGCAACCTGGATGTCCTCGCGGTCATTGGCATGCATCAGCAGCATGCGGCCGACCTTTTCCTTCTTGTCCTTGACCGAGTTGACCACCATCGACGCAGTCTCGAGCTTGCCCGAATAGATGCGCGCAAAGGTCAGCGTACCGACGAAGGGATCGTTCATGATCTTGAACGCAAGCGCCGAGAAGGGCGCGTCGTCGGCCGGCGGACGCGAATCCGGGGTCACGCCGTCGAGCTTCAGCCCTTCGACGTCCTTGATGTCCAGCGGCGACGGCAGATAGTCGACGACGGCGTCGAGCAGGGGCTGAACGCCCTTGTTCTTGAACGCCGAGCCGCACAGCACTGGCACGAACGAGAAGTTGAGCGTGCCCTTGCGGATCAGCTTCTTCAGCGTCGCGACATCGGGCTCATTGCCCTCGAGATACTGCTCCATGATGTCGTCGTCCTGCTCGACGGCCATCTCGATCAGCTCGGACCGCGCGGTCGCGGCCTCGTCGGCCATGTTCGCGGGGATATCCTGATATTCGAACTTCGCGCCCAGGCTCTCCTCGAGCCAGATGATCGCGCGGTTCTCGACCAGGTCGACCAGGCCCTTGAAATCGCTCTCGAGGCCGATCGGGAGATACAGCACGGCCGGACGCGCGCCGAGACGATCCTTGATCATCTGGACGCACATGTTGAAGTTCGCGCCGGTACGGTCGAGCTTGTTGACGAAGCACATGCGCGGCACGTGATATTTCTCGGCCTGGCGCCACACGGTCTCGGACTGCGGCTCGACGCCGGCAACGCCGTCAAAGCATGCGACGGCACCGTCGAGCACGCGCAGCGAACGCTCGACTTCAATCGTGAAGTCGACGTGGCCGGGGGTGTCGATGATGTTGATGCGGTGATCGTTCCAGAAGCACGTCGTCGCAGCCGATGTGATCGTGATCCCGCGCTCCTGCTCCTGTTCCATCCAGTCCATCGTCGCGGTGCCCTCATGGACCTCGCCGATCTTGTAGGACTTGCCGGTGTAATAGAGGATACGCTCGGTCGTCGTCGTCTTGCCGGCGTCGATGTGCGCCATGATGCCGATATTGCGGTACATGTCGAGCGGATGGCTGCGGGCCATGATCGTGTTTCCTTAGCGATGCAGGAGACCGGGGGTTGCCCGGCCTCCTACATATAGGTCGTGAGATTTACCAGTGCCAGAGCGCCGAACCGACGCTCGCGGCTTACCAGCGGTAGTGGCTGAAAGCGCGGTTCGCTTCGGCCATACGGTGCGTATCTTCGCGCTTCTTCACCGCGTTGCCGCGATTGTTGGCTGCGTCCATCAGCTCGCCCGAGAGGCGTGCCGACATAGTGTTCTCCGACCGCGCACGCGCGGCGGAGATCAGCCAGCGGATCGCCAGTGCCTGGGCGCGCTCGGGGCGCACTTCGACCGGGACCTGATAGGTCGCACCGCCGACGCGGCGTGAACGGACCTCGATGCCCGGCTTCACATTGGCGAGCGCCTCGTGAAACACGCCGATCGGATCCTTCTTGGCGCGCTGCTCGACGGTTGCGAGTGCACCATAGACGATCAGCTCGGCGACGGACTTCTTGCCGTCGAGCATGACGCTGTTCATGAACTTGGAGAGAACCTCATCCCCATATTGGGGATCAGGCAGGATGATCCGCTTTTCCGGACGACGACGACGTGCCATTTGATTTCTTCCTCTAAACTTCAGCCCTTGGTGATCGGACGAACCAGACGCCGACTTGCGTCGGCTGGCTTGCCGATCGGCTTACTTCGGACGCTTAGCGCCGTACTTGGAGCGCGACTGGCGGCGATCCTTCACACCCTGTGTGTCGAGCACGCCGCGGAGAACATGGTAGCGGACGCCGGGAAGATCGCGAACGCGACCGCCGCGGATCAGCACCACCGAGTGCTCCTGCAGGTTATGCCCTTCGCCCGGGATGTAGCTGATGACTTCGCGCTGGTTGGTCAGGCGGACCTTGGCAACCTTGCGCAGAGCCGAGTTCGGCTTTTTCGGGGTCGTCGTGTAGACGCGGGTGCAGACACCGCGCTTCTGCGGGTTCTGTTCCATCGCAGGGACCTTGGACTTGGCCTTCTGCGGATCGCGGCCCTTGCGGACCAGCTGGTTAATCGTCGGCATTGAAGCCTTCACCTTTCAAGTGGTTACTTTGCTGGAGCCATGACGCTCGGGAATACAAAAAGGACCGCTAGGGGCGAAAACGCCCCCCGGGCCCTGGAATGCATCCAGCAATGTTCAAGCATGCCCGAACAAGACGAAGGTCCGTCCGGGCAGCGGCGCCTATACAGGCCGACTCGGAGACGGTCAACAGCCGGCGACGGAAGTTCACGCGCCGCCGGTAGTTCCGCTCGACGTCATCGACGGCGAAGGCGATCTGCCGAGCAGGATGCGCGCATAACGGACCAGCGGTTTCTCCACCAGCAGGTGCACCGCCACGCCGAACCCGGTTGCGATCAGCACCACGATCGCGACGAGCGCGCCGCGCGGCATCCACGGCGTCAGCCGCGCAAGAATCCCCAGGCTCCCGGACACCGCATGCGGATGGAAGAGATAGATTGCGTAAGAGGCATTGCCGAGCGTCTCGCCGATCCTGCGCGGCCACCCATCGGGGCAGCGGACATGAACGGCGTAGAACAGCAGCGGCACGAACAGCAGCGAACAAAGGGCGACATGCCCCGGGACGGCCAGACGCCCACTTGTCCATGAAATCGCCGCCACCACAGCGACGAATCCGACGACAAGCAAAAACAGCGGGTCGATCGGCGCCACCAGGTCGCGGTGCGCGAACCGCTTCAGCCAGATGATGCCGATCAGCATTCCAGCCCCGAATTCGAGATTGTTCGGGGCCGCGATCATGGCAATCCCGCCCTGCACCATCCCCCGGTCATGCGGCAGCATCCCAAGGGCGATCAGGATGAAGGGCAGCGCGAGCCATAGCGCCACCACTAGCCGCGCCGGCCGCACCGTCAGCATCGCAATCGCAAAGACGAGATAGAAGACGAGCTCCTGGCGCAACGTCCAGATATGCGGCGGCAGGATAGCGCCCGGCAGCAGCAGCATCGCGTGGACATAGGGCAAGAGCGGCGGCACGCCGTGCCTGAAGGCAAGCTGGAGCAGCAGATAGGAGACGATCGCAAGCCACATCAGCGGCACGATCCGGGCGAAGCGCCGTGCGAAGAAATCGCCGAGCCTCATCGCCGGCGCGAGCTCGGCGCCCTGCAGCGCGACGATGGTGATGATGAAGCCGCTGATCATGAAGAACAGGTCGACTCCGCGCGCGCCATTGCTGGTGAAGGCCCATGCCGGGGAGTCGCCGAAATATTTCGAGAAGGCAGCGGTGCCCGAGGCGTGATCGACCACGACAGCCAGCGCCGCGATCCCGCGAAGATACTGGACGCCGACAATTTCAGCTCGACGCATCAGCGCTTCCTCACCGCATTCACGAAGGTCGCTACGCCGGACGAGGCCATGGCTCAATCCTTCACGACGAGTCGCCTACGCCCCGCGCCCGCGATATAGCGCGGGCAGTGACCCATGATCTCCTCATCATCGGCGGCGGCATCAATGGCTGCGCGATCGCGCGTGAAGCCTCACTGCACGGCCTCTCGGTCCTGCTGGTGGAGCGCGATGACCTTGCCGGCCATACCTCCTCGGCCTCGACCAAGCTGATCCATGGCGGCCTGCGCTATCTCGAATATTATGAGTTCAAGCTGGTCGCCGAGGCGCTGCGCGAGCGCGAGCGGCTGATCCACGCCGCCCCCCATATCATCCGCCCGTTGCGCTTCGTCCTGCCGCAGGAAAATGCGGTGCGGCCCTGGTGGATGATCAGGCTCGGGCTCGTCCTCTACGACATGCTCGGCGGCAGGATGACCCTGCCCCGCTCGCGCGGCCTGCGGAAGACCGATACCGCCTATAGCGCCCCGCTCAGGGGCGGCGACCGCGGCTTCGTCTATTCGGACGCCTCGGTCGACGATTCGCGCCTCACCGTGCTCAACGCGATCGATGCCGCCGGCAACGGCGCGGAAATCGCGGTCGGCGTCGCGCTCGAATCGGCACGGCGCGACGGCGAAATGTGGCGCGCGAAGCTTTCCGACGGCCGCGAGGTGACCGCCCGCGCGATCGTCAACGCAGCCGGCCCCTGGGTTCACCGCCTGCTCGACGATCTCGGCATCAGCGCGAAGAGCGGCGTCCGGCTGGTCAAGGGCAGCCATATCCTCGTGCCGAAAATCTACGAGGGCGACCATGCCTATATCCTGCAGCTGCCCGACCGCCGGATCATTTTCGCCATCCCCTATCAGGGCGCGTTCACCGAGATCGGCACCACTGATATTCCCGTCGACAATCCCGAGGATGCGACAATCAGCGACGACGAGATCGCCTATCTCTGCGACGCGGTGAACAGCCATTTCGTGCGCCAGGTCACCCCGGCGGACGTGACGTCGAGCTGGTCCGGCGTCCGTCCCCTCTATGATGACGGCGCCAGCGACGCGAAGGAAGTCACGCGCGATTATGTCCTCGAACTGGACCTGCAGGGCCCTGCCCTGCTGTCGGTGTTCGGCGGCAAGATCACCACCGCCCGTCATCTCGCCGAGGAAGCACTGGGCAAGCTGGCTGAGCCGATGGGTTTCCTGAAGCACAATGTGACCCGCGCGCGCGTCTTTCCGGGCGGCGCGATCCCCGATTTTGGCCACTTCCTCGCCGAGGTTCGCGCAACCTGGCCGTTCCTCGGCGATGCCCGTTCGGAACGGATGGCGCACGCCTATGGCTCGATGCTCGCCGAGATGCTGGCCGGCGTGAAGGACGAGGCGGGCATGGGCGCTGATCTCGGCGGCGGCCTCACCGAGATCGAAGCGCGCTGGATGCGGACCCGCGAATGGGCCCGCACTGCCGAGGACGCGCTGATGCGGCGGAGCAAGCTCGGCCTTCATCTGAACGATGACGAGCGGGCGACCTTCGCCGAGCGCTGGTCGACGCTCGACCCCTAACTCAGGAAATTCGCCAGCGCGTCGGGGTGGATCATCCAGCCGGCAAAGCCGGCAATCCCCATCACCAGCCCGAAGGCGCCGAAGCCCCAGGCGGTGAACAACAGCCACCGCGTCTCCGCCAACGCCGCGACGGCGGCAAGCGAGATCGCGATCGAAATCAGCGCATCCGACATGTCGAACTGGTCGTCATGCGTATTGAGCGCATCATATTGCGCATCGTCAGCCTGCGCCTTGGCCTTCAGCTCGGGCGCCTCGGCGGCATATTTCGCCGCCTCCTTGTCCATCGTCGCAAGCGCAACGACCGCGGCAGGAGACGGCTTCGGGCCAGCGATCAGCGCCATTTCGGTCCTTGCGGTGTCGACGATATGCGCCTTGGTCTTGGTCGCCTGATATTCGGACCAGGTATCGATCGCATTGCTCTTGGCGAGCTGCATCGCCTGGACGAGATTGTCGTCCTTGATGTTCGCCACCGCCATGAAGACCGACAGGATCACGACCGTCATCGCCACCAGCCGGTTCAACGTGCGATCCTTGCCTTCTTCGGGAAGATCCGCTTCGATCTCCATTCCTTGTCCTCATTGATGAAAGGGGCTCCCGGCCGCCAAGAATGGTGCGCCGGCGGTCGCCGCGCAATAGAGAGATTTTGACGAAAGGGCTGCGGCCATAGTAGCGCGCCGCATGGCCGACATGCCTCCCCCCATCCGCGTCACCGCATTGTACCGCTTCGCCCGTTTCGCTGACCCCGCCGCGCTGCGCGAGCCGCTCGCCCGGGCCTGTGAGGCGGACGGCATCAAGGGCACGCTGCTTCTCGCCCGCGAAGGCATCAACGGCACCATCGCCGGCGCGCCCGAGGCGATCGACCGGGTCCTCGCCCATATCCGCGCCCTGCCGGGCTGCGCCGGGCTCGAGGTCAAGGACTCGCGCGCAGCGACGATGCCCTTTCATCGCATGAAGGTGCGCCTGAAGCGCGAGATCGTCACGATGGGCCTGCCCGACATCGATCCGCTCCGGGGCGTCGGCCATTATGTCGCGCCGGCTGAATGGAATGCGCTGATCGAGGAACCGGGCACGATCCTGATCGACACGCGCAATGATTACGAGGTCGGGATCGGCAGCTTTGCCGGCGCGATCGATCCGAAGACGCACAGCTTCCGCGATTTCCCGGACTGGTTCCGCGCCAACCGCCAGGCGTTGCTGGCAGGCGCCGAGCAGCCGAAGATCGCGATGTTCTGCACCGGCGGCATCCGCTGCGAAAAGGCCACCGCCTTCCTGAAATCGGAAGGGCTGGACGAGGTCTATCACCTCGAAGGCGGCATCCTCAAATATCTCGAAGAAGTGCCCCCCGAACAAAGCCGGTGGGAAGGCGAATGCTTCGTCTTCGACGAGCGGGTTGCGGTGAAACAGGGGCTCGAGCCCGGCACCCATTCGCTATGCCGCGGCTGCCGCATGCCCCTCAACGCCGAGGATCGCGCTTCGCCGCTCTACGAGGAAGGCGTCAGTTGCCCGGCCTGCCATGCGCAACGCGACGAGACCCAACGTGCTGGCTATGCCGAGCGCCACCGCCAGGCATTGCTGGCGGAGGCACGGGGCGAAACACATATCGGGGCGAAGCTGGCGCAATAACCGGGCGTGAACTGCCGGGTAGCGCGACACTTCCGGCCACCTGATCAAGGCAGCACGGCATCGTCCGGGACCGACGAGCGTCGGTCGTCAGTAAGAGCGCCCAACCAGCACCCGCTCGACCGCCGGCGCGCCCGTGAACAGGCACGCGCCATCCACCGGCGCCGAGTCCATCGGCGCATTGCGGATCGTCAGCTTCAGCGCCTTCAACCGCTCGCCGACCGCCTCGAGCGCTGCGCCGGTCGGCTTCGACCATTGCACCTCGACCCAGCCGGGGTTCTTCACGCCCTCGGCGAAGGCGCGCTCGATCCCGGCAAAGTCGGTCACGTCACGGACGATATTGGCCTCGAGCCGGGCGCGTGCCTCGGCATGAAGGCTCGACTGGATGCTCGCCAGCATGGCGGCCGCCTGGCCGAGGAAATCGCCCCGCGGAACGATGGCGCTGTCGAGCTTGCCGTCCTCGCGGTAAAGCCGGTCGCGCCTGATGACCGAGACATTGCCGCCGGCGACATCGCGCCCGCCGACCTCGAGGATGATCGGCGCGCCCTTCTTCACCCAGCCCCAGCGCTTGGTCGCTGCCTTGGCCGGCTTGAGATCGAGCAGCGCCCGCACCGGCTCGCCGAGCGCTGACAGCGACGCCAGCTGCGCCTGCAACGCCTTGCAATAATCGATGATCGCCGCATCCTCGGGCGCGTCGCGCAACATCGGCACGATCACGATTTGCCATGGCGCGATCCGCGGCGGCACCCGCAGCCCGTCGTCGTCGCCATGCACCATGATGACCCCGCCGATCATCCGGGTGGAGACGCCCCAGCTCGTCGTATTGGCAAGCTCCAGCTCGCCCGCCGCATTCTGGAAGCGGATATTCTGCGCCTGCGCGAAATTGGTGCCGAGGAAATGCGAGGTGCCTGCCTGGAGCGCCTTGCCGTCCTGCATCATCGCTTCGATCGAATAGGTCGCGACCGCGCCGGGGAAGCGTTCATTCTCCGGCTTTTCGCCCGCCACCACCGGCAGCGCGAGGCAATCCTCGGCAAAGCTGCGATAGACTTCGAGCATCTTGAGCGTTTCTTCGCGCGCCTCCTCGGCGCTGGCATGGGCGGTGTGGCCCTCCTGCCAGAGAAACTCGCTGGTGCGCAGGAACATGCGCGTGCGCATCTCCCAGCGCACGACATTCGCCCATTGGTTGATCAACACGGGCAGGTCGCGCCACGACTGGATCCACCGCGCGAACGCGACGCCGATCACGGTCTCGCTGGTCGGGCGAACGACCAGAGGCTCTTCGAGCTTCGCGGTCGGATCGGGCATCAGGCCGCCCTTGCCGTTGCTCACCAGGCGGTGATGCGTAACGACCGCCATTTCCTTGGCGAAACCTTCGACATGCTCCGCTTCCTTCTCGAAATAGGAAAGCGGAATGAACAGCGGAAAATAGCAATTCTCATGGCCGGTCGCCTTGATCCGGTCATCGAGCAGGCGCTGGATACGCTCCCAGATACCATAGCCCCATGGCCGGATGACCATGCAGCCCCGTACGCCCGATTCCTCGGCGAGGTCGGCTTCCGAAATGACGGACTGGTACCAGGCCGAAAAATCGGCCTCACGAGTGACGGGGAGGGCGTGCTTGATCATGGCGGCGGCGGATAGCCGGAAAGGCGAGCGGATCAAAGGGGGCGTTTGATCACGCTTGCGGCGAAATCGACGATGTCCCTCCCCGAAGGACCGCGACGAACCTCCCCTTCAATCCGCCGGCGACGGCATCCCCAGATGTCAGGACCGATTGAACTTCCACACGCGCGCGCCTTCTGCGGGTGCGTATTTTCAGGAATTCCGGCCACGCCGACATGTCGGCCAGGGAAGATGTGGCGGTGAACGCCCCGGTGATCGGGCGATCATTGTCCATGTGATGGGACTGGATCACGATGTCGCAGGCAAGGCCCTCCAGAAGCCATGACCTCGAACCACCGGTCTACGGCAGGGAAAGTTCGGGACCCCTTGCGTTTCCTGCGCGAGCAGGTTAGACACTGAACCATATGGTTCAGTATGCAAGCCCTCCCCTCGACCTCTCCTTTGCGGCGCTGTCCGATGCGACCCGCCGCGGGATCATCGATCAGCTTGGCCGAGCGGACGCGTCGATCACCAGTCTCGCCGATACATTCCAGATGACGCTGACCGGCATGAAGAAGCACATCCAGGTTCTGGAGCGGGCTGGGCTCGTCGTCACGCAGAAGGTCGGGCGGGTGAGAACCTGCAGGCTCGGGAAACGCGGCCTCGAGGCGGAGGCGGCGTGGATCGAGGCGCACCGCAAGCTTTTCGAGGCCCGCTTCGAAGCATTGGACGACATCATCAGCGAAATGAAACAGGAGGAAAGCGATGGATCAGCAAGCTAGCGCGCAGACCCGCACGTCAGTCGAGCGCAGAGGGGATCGCGAACTCGTCGTCACGCGGACATTCAATGCGCCGCCGGGCATTGTCTACAAGGCGTGGAGCCGGCCCGAGCTGTTCCGGCGCTGGTGGATGCCAAAATCGGTATCCGGCGTTTCGCTCGTAGCATGCGATATGGACGTCCGTACCGGCGGCAAATATCGGCTTGAATTCAGCGCCGGCGGTTCGGACACCATGGCCTTCTACGGCAAGTATCTCGAGGTGGTGCCGAACGAGCGCATCGTCTGGACCAACGACGAGGGCGAAGAGGGCGCGATCACGACCGTGACCTTCGAGGACCAGGGCGGGAAGACGCTGCTGACCTTCCACGAAGTCTATCCGTCCAGCGAGGCGCTCGAGGAAGCACTACAGGGCTCGGCGGCCGGATTGCCGGAGCAGCTGGAGCAGCTCGACGAATTGCTTTCCAGCATGGGCGAGTAACGCCGGTTGGAAGGCGAATGGGCGGCATCGGTAAATGCCGGCCGCCCTTCCACTGAGTCAATCGATGGGCACGAGTTGGGCTGGATGCCGGCTGACCACTTTGAGTAAACCAACCGCCGAAAGCCGACGTCGATCGAAGGCAGGCTCGACGTCAAGTGAGCCTCCTTGGGACATGGTAGCCGCGGCGGATTCTTGGCCGTAGAGTTTGCGTAAAAACGGGGCGGAGTTGGATGCGATTCGTTCAAAACGGCCCGATTTTCCCAAACGAGCTGCTAAGCGCTCGGGACGAGGGACAAGTAATTTTCTTTTGCGGATCAGGTGTATCGCTCGCCCGGGCTCACCTGCCAGATTTCTACGGTCTGGCCGATGACGTGCTCGAACATCTGCATGCGGCCTCGAACAGTCGCGCGCGGGCTGTCATCGCAGCATCGCGCGCAGTAAGTGTTCGCGGCGTCGAAGGCCTCATTCCGGCAGATCGCGCATTTTCAATTCTCGAACAGGAGTTTGATGTCCCGCGCGTTAGGGCTGCGGTGGCTGCCAGCCTCAAGCCGAAGGTTGACGACCTTTCTGCTCACCAAGCGCTGATCGATCTTTCTCGTGGGACGGACGGTGAAGTTCGACTGGTTACCACGAACTTCGACCGACTGTTCGAGGCCTGTGATCCGAACATTGCGTGGCATACAGCCCCCGACCTGCCGAGCCCGAATCGATTGGCAGCGTTCAAGGGAATCATGCACCTTCACGGCGTACTCGACCTCGATGGGCGAGCGCCGCTCGAAGAAGAATTCGTCATCTCGAGCGCCGACTTCGGACGAGCATATCTCTCGGAAGGCTGGGCAACGCGGTTCATCCGGTCGCTAATGGAACGGTATCAGATCGTATTTGTCGGCTACACGGCCAACGACCCTCCGGTTCAGTATCTACTCGAAGCGCTCAATACGCGTTCAGCAACCTTCCAACCCATGTACGCGCTTCAGGCCGGGGATGATGAACTCGCAGAGGCGCTATGGCTTCACAAAGGCGTCACTCCAATCGCCTTCAACGCGGCGAACAATTACGCGGCGCTGTGGGACTCGCTCCTCGCCTGGGCAGAGCGGGCTCACGATCCGCGTGGGTGGGAGGCGGACGTCGGTGACAATCTCACCGCGCTGTTTCGAGATTGGGTCGCCGTGCTCGAGCGAATTCTTCCCGCTGATCCCGAGCTGGTCCGCGCGGCTTTGGCGCATTGGCTGCGCCGGTCGGACGCCGTTGCCAACCGTCTTACCATCTGGACCGTGACCGCAGCGGGGCTGCTATCCGATCATGACGCTGCCCGAAGGCTGATCGCTCTCAACGACGATGGATTTTGGGACCGAGATCATCAGCGAGATTTGCTCCACGCGATCGTAAACCGTTGGACCGGTTTTCAGCCATCCGACCTTAAGGACATCGAAGATCGGATCCTGCGAGGCCCCGACATCTACGACGGCGAGACCGCGGATATGCACAACAAGCGCGCCGCCTATTACGCGCTTGAGCGACTCCATTGGCTTCGTCTGAAAGGCTGCGCATTCACTTTCGATTTCGAAACGGAGGCGCAGCGATTGCGCGAACGCTGTCCGGAATGGAGCCCGCGGGTGGGTGAAGAGGCCGCGAATTCGATCGAGATCAAAGTCTATTCCGTCGGCGAGCGCACCGAATTTGACGCGCTGTTGGACATTCCCATCGCCGATGTCGCAGGGGCAGCGCTGGCGATGGACCATCAGCGTATCGACGTTCAAACCGTGCTGCGCCCGTTTCGCGGATTGTCCCGCAAGATGCCGGTTCGTTCACTTGCAGCGCTGCGGCACGCCGCATCGCCACCGTCGCTTCGGCTCTGGGAAGATTTTCTCCTTCCCGACGAAAGAAACGAGACGACGCCGCGCCTTCCGGTTGCCACGGCATGCGTCCTGTCGGCACTGGCGCCTGCCGACCTGGCGCACATCCTGCGCCCGGTCGCGCTTTGGGTGGAGAAGTGGGAGGCCAAGCTCAGGGCTGATGCTCCGGATATCGAAGCGTCTCTATGGTCCAATCTGCTCGGTGCGCTGGAGCAGCATACCGAGCGAGCGGGCTCCGCTGTCCTGACGACCGGCAGCAAGCATGACTGGCTGATGGAGGCGATAAATTCGCCCACCGGCATCCTCGCCGGGGTAGCGGTGCATCAATCCTCTACCGACGCGCCCGAGGGGCTGCTCCCGGCGTGTTGGATCGATCGGCTGCGGCGAATGGTTGAGCTCGATGGTGATCCCGGGCGTTATGCCGTGGTTACGGCCAATCAGAATTTGAGTTTTCTCAACGCCCGCGCCGGGACATTCGCTCGCGATCAACTGTTACGGTTCAAGGCGGGTGATCCCGATGATCAGGCTGCGTTTTGGACCGGCGTCTTCCGCGCGCAGGGTCTTTCGGCTGATCTTCATCGAATCCTCAATCAGGATATCGTCGAGGCGGCGCGAGCGGCTGGCACTGGCCGAAACGAGACGGCCCCCCTTTCAGCTCTCCTCTTGCGCTGCTGGGCGATCGACGAGCTGCGCGAGAGCGACGACGCCATTTCGGCCAATACGCTTCGAGAGGTTATCCTCGACACCAGCGACGAATTTCGACGGCAATTGCTGCAAATTATCAGGCGCTGGTGGCGCGAGCCAGCGTGGCAGGAGCGTGCACTGGAGCTTCTGCAAAGTGTCTGGCCAAGACAAAGGGTCGCCCGCTCTGCTGGCGTCACCGACGCAGTTGCGACATTGATTATCGATGGCGACGATCGCTTCCCCGAGTTGTTAGCGGCAGCTGGCGATCTCCTCGAACCCTTGCCAGGGATGGCGGCGACGTGGAGCTACGATGAGAAGCGCCTAAAATCGCTGGCGGCTCGCTTTCCTGCAGATATGCTGGATTTCCTGTATCGGGTTCTCGCCGAAGATGCGGCCAACTGGCCATTCCGTATCGAAGGGATCGTCGAAGATCTTGAGGCGAGCGTCGTGGCCAAGGATAGTCGCTTGCAGGAGCTCAGGCGACGCTGGGCAGCGCGCGGCCTTTGGAACTAGACACTTCTGCCTATTATGAAGGGCGCGTCAGCCGGTAAGGAGGCGGCGAGCGCGCAGGCCGGCGCTGCAGACGCCGGTCGGGCAAAGCCAAGGTGTCGTAGAACCGACTATTGATCTCTGCTAGGTTCTCCAGGGCGTCATAGGACTCAAAACACGTTTCGGCAGCGTCGTTGCGTAGCGTGACGGGCGGCGGCTTTTGCGAACGAACTGCGGGTCGTTGAACGACGCCAATCGGGCGCTTAGCAGTCGATCAAGAAACGCCGATTCAAAAGCCGTGCGGATTGTTGCAGCACCGCACCGGCGAGGATTCACGGCCGCCCCTCCCTTGAAAGCCCGGAGCTGACAGGGGATAGGCACGGCCGTGACCGCCCATGCGCCCGATCATATCCTCCCTGCCGTCGCGCTCCGCCTGCTGTCGGTGGTGTGCCTCGCGACGATGGCTGCGCTGATCAAGCTGGCGGAGATCGGCGGCGCGCACCTGTCGGAAATCCTGTTCTTTCGCCAGGCGATAGGCGTCCCGCTCGTCGCGGCGATCATCGCGGCGGGGCCCGGACTGGCAACGATTCGCACCGGACAATTATCGGCGCATATCATGCGCGCGGTGGTCGGCCTGACCAGCATGACCTGCCTGTTTACCGCGGTGACTCTGTTGCCGCTGGCCGAATCGACCACCCTCCAGTTCACCATCCCGATCTTCGCGACGATTCTCGGTGCCCTGGTGCTGAAGGAGCCGACCGGCTGGCATCGCTGGCTTGCGGTGATCACCGGCTTTGTCGGGGTGATCATCGTGGCGCGGCCCGGCACCGGGCATTTCGCCTCCTGGGGCACGATAGCCGGCATCATGGCCGGGTTCCTGACCGCGGTCGTCTCGATCCTGCTGCGACGGATCGGCCGGACCGAGAGCGCCTTCACCACCGTCTTCTGGTTCGCCAGCCTGTCGATGATACCGCTCTCCATCGTCTATGGCTTCGATCATCAGCCACACCCGCTGCATATCTGGCTGCTGCTGATCGGCATCGGTGTCGCGGGCAATCTCGGGCAGATCGCCCTCACCTCGGCCCTGAAGCTCGGCCCGGTCTCGATCGTCGTGCCGATGGATTATTCGACGCTGATCTGGGCGACGCTGTTCGGCTGGCTGCTGTTCGGCGCGCTGCCGGGCGTCACCACCTGGATCGGCGCGCCGGTGATCATCGGCAGCGGCCTCTACATCGTCTGGCGCGAGCATCTCCGGCGCCGGATCGAGACTGATCAGGCAATCGTCTGAGCCTTGATTCAAGCCTGGTGGCGCTTGTGGCAAGGCGCGAGCGGCGAAAGGCTGGACCGATTCCGCCCCCTGCTCTTTGACATGACCGTTTTTCGTTAGCCGACGGGCGCCGCTGTTATTCCGGCAGCCCCGCTGTTCCCGCCGCTGTTCCCCGCTGATATCGCGGCTGTTCTTTCCGCTGTTCCGCCGCTGTTATTCAATAACAGCGGGATCGCCGACAAGCTCTTGATAAAGCTTGGGGAAATTGACGACAAAATCCAAAATAACAGCGGCGAAAATTAAAAATGCCGATAACAGCGGGGAACAGCGGAAGAATGCGGCCCCTCGCGGCAATCAATGGCGCCTGAACACAAGGCTCAGATTGTTGGCGGGCATTTCGACGATCCGCTCGAGCGTGAGGTCTTTGGCCGCGTCGCAAACCGCCTCGACGCTGCGCAATCCCCAGCGCGAATCGCGCGCCCTGAGTGATTGATCGAACGCCGCGTTGCTCGGCGCAAGTGGCACATCCGCCCGCAAAAAGGGTCCGTACAGGATCAGCGGCGCTCCACCCGGCAACAAGCGTGCGGCCCCGGCGAGCAACCCGATCGTCGCTTCCCAGGGGCTGATATGGATCATGTTGATGCACAGGAGCGCGTCGGCCCGGGCGATCGGCCAGTCGGGGGATGCGGCATCCAGATCGAGCGGCGGCAGGACATTGGCCAGCCCCTCGCACCACGCAGCTATCGAAGCCCGGCCGCTCGCATCGGGATCGCTCGGCTGCCAGCCATGGCCCGGCAGCTCGCGGGCGAAATGCGCGACATGTTCCCCGCTGCCGCTCGCGATTTCGAGGACGAGGCCGCTGACCGGGAGCTCCTCGACCAGCACCGCGGCGATCGCCTCGCGGTTACGCAGCGTCGCCGGCGCATGCTTGCGGACATCGCCCCGATCTTCGGCGGCGATCCAGGGCGTGGGATCAGCCATCAGGCGCGCGCTGTCCGGGCCTCGTCGAGCAGCCGCTTCGCACGGAGATACATTTCGAGCCGCGTCGCCGCGAACAGGCCAAGCGCGAGCGCAATGAGGACATCAGTGACCATCATTGCGTTGAAGTGGACGCCATAGCTGCCGCCGGCCTGCATCATGCTTCTCGCGCCGAAGCGGAAAAGGATGAGAACGACGATGAAGGCGAACGCCGCGGGCGATGCTTTCTGGTTCAGCGTGTGCGTTTCCGGATCGACATGGATCTGCATCAGCTTGCCGCGCTGCCAACCGATCCCGGCTCCGACCACAAGCGCCGCCGCGCACATCAGCCAGGCAAGCCCGGTCGGCGGAAATTCGTAGAACATGATGCCGGCGAAGACGAGGTATATGGCGGGGAGTACCCACAAGGTCTCCAGCCGCAGCCGCCGCATCCGGCTCATGCCCCGCAAGCGGAGCGCCAGCACGACAAGCACGATCACCGCGGTGATCGCATATTGAATCATCTGACCCGATTGACCCGCGTGCCCCTGCATTGATTCCTCCCCGACAGACGTGCTGTCATAGCAGACCAATGCACTGAGGCTACAGCCTCATTCGGCAGCCTGGGCGAGTTCAGGATCCTTCCACACCAGCACCGGCTTGCGTGCGGCGAGCGTCTCGTCGAGCCGGCTGCGCGGGGCGAAATGCGGTGCGGATTTGAGCGCGGCATCCCCCGCCTTGGCCCGCTCCGCCACCGAGCGCAGCGCGCCGATGAACTGGTCGAGCGCTGCCTTGCTCTCGGTCTCGGTCGGTTCGACCAGCATCGCGCCGTGCACGACGAGCGGGAAGTACATCGTCATCGGGTGATAGCCCTCGTCGATCAGCCCCTTCGCGACATCGATCGTCGAGAAGCCTTCGGCCAGGTTCGAATCCGAGAACAACGCCTCGTGCATGCACGGCCCCGACGCCCCGAACGGCGCGTCGAGCGTGTCGTCGAGCGAGCGGAGGATGTAGTTGGCGTTGAGCACCGCGTCTTCGGCGACCTGGCGCAGGCCGTCGGCCCCGTGGCTCAGGATATAGGTCAGCGCCCGGGTGAACATGCCCATCTGGCCCTGGAAGGCGACCATGCGCCCGAAGCTGCCGGCATGATGCTCCTCGGCGGTTTCCTCCTCGACGAGGCGGAAGCCGTCGGCCGTCTTCTCGACGAAGGGCAGTGGCGCATAGGGCGCCAGCGCCTCCGAGAAAACCACCGGCCCCGAACCCGGGCCGCCGCCGCCATGCGGGGTGGAGAAGGTCTTGTGCAGGTTGATGTGCATCGCATCGATGCCGAGATCGCCCGGCCGAACCCGCCCGACGATCGCGTTGAAATTGGCACCGTCGCAATAGACGAGGCCACCCGCCGCATGCACTGCGTCCGAGATCGCGCGCATGTCGCGCTCGAACAGGCCGCAGGTATTGGGGTTGGTGATCATCACCCCGGCCACGTCAGGCCCGAGCCGCGCGGTCAGCGCCGCGAGATCGACCCTGCCCTCGCTGGTCGCAGGAATATCCTCGACCGAATAGCCGGCGAAAGCCGCCGTCGCCGGGTTGGTGCCATGAGCGCTCTCGGGCACCAGGATCACCTTGCGGCGCCCCTCCCCGCGCGCCTCCAGCGCGGCGCGGATCGCGAGGATGCCGCACAGCTCGCCATGCGCCCCGGCCTTGGGGCTCATCGCGACTGAATGCATGCCGGTGAGCGTGACCAGCCAGTGCGCGAGCTGATGGATCACCTCGAGCGCGCCCTGCACCGTGTCGACCGGCGCGAGCGGGTGAATGTCGGCGAAGCCGGGCAGCCGCGCCACCTTCTCGTTGAGCCGCGGGTTGTGCTTCATCGTGCACGAGCCGAGCGGGAACAGGCCGAGGTCGATCGCGTAATTCTGGCGCGAGAGACGCGTATAGTGACGGACGGCTTCGGGCTCGGACAGGCCGGGAAGTCCGATCGTCGCCCTGCGATCCAGGCCGGCGAGATAGGATCGCGCCGGCATCTCGCTCGCATGCTCGACCGGCGTACCGGTGAAATCGACGCCGGTCGTCTCGGTATCGCCGATCTCGAAAATCAGGGCCTCTTCGAGCATCAATGCCTTGTTGCCGGTGAAGGTCGGTGCGGTCGCCGCGCCCGTTTCGGGGCGTTCGGGGCGCCAGCCGCTTGCGTTGATCGTCATGCCAGTGCCTCCTCGAGCGCGTCGGCCAGGGCCGCGACATCCTGTGCGGTGGTGGTCTCGGTCACCGCGACCACCAACCCGTTCGCGAGCGACTCCTCGCCCGGATAGAGCCGTCCGAGCGACACGCCGGCAAGAATCCCGGCATCGGCCAGCGACCGGACGATCGGCCGCGCCTCCTCCGACAGGCGCAAGGTGAACTCGTTGAAGAAGCTGGTGTTGATCAGCTCGACGCCCGGCACCATCTCCAGCCGCTCGGCGGCGGCAGCGGCGGCGCCGTGATTGACCATCGCCAGCTCGCGCAGCCCCTTCTCGCCGAGCAGGGTCATATGGATCGAAAAGGCGAGCGCGCACAGGCCGCTATTGGTGCAGATGTTCGACGTGGCCTTCTCGCGGCGGATATGCTGCTCGCGGGTCGAAAGTGTCAGCACGAAACCGCGCCGGCCATCGGCATCGAGCGTTTCGCCGCACAGCCGCCCCGGCATCTGCCGCACATACTTCTCCTTGCAGCCGAACAGCCCGACATAGGGCCCGCCGAACTGCAGGCCGACGCCGATCGACTGGCCCTCGCCGACGACGATATCGGCGTCCATCTCGCCCGGCGACTTGAGCGCGCCCAGCGCGACCGGCTCGGTGACCACCGCGACCAGCAGCGCCTTCTTCGCGTGGCAGGCGGCGGCGAGCGGCGCGAGATCGGCAATGCGGCCGAGGATATCGGGATACTGGACGACGACGCAGGAGGTGTCGCTGTCGATCGCGGCGATCAGGTCATCGATATCGGTCTCGGCGGAGAGCGCCGGCGTACCCGTCACGAGCTGGTCGCCGGTGAACTTGGCCATCGTCTTCGCGACCGACACATAATGCGGATGCAGCCCCGAGGAGAGGATCGCCTTGCCGCGTTTGGTCACCCGCCGCGCCATGCCGATCGCCTCCCAGCAGGCAGTCGACCCGTCATACATTGACGCGTTCGCCACGTCAGTGCCGAGCAGTCGCGCGACCTGGGTCTGGAACTCGAACAGCATCTGCAACGTGCCCTGCGCGATCTCGGGCTGGTACGGCGTATAGGCGGTCAGGAACTCGCCGCGCTGGATGAGATGATCGACCGAGGCCGGCACATGATGCCGGTACGCGCCGCAGCCGAGAAAGAAGGGCCCGTCGCCCGCCGCGAGGTTCTTCCGTGCCAGCGCCGACATGTGGCGCTCGACGGCCAGTTCGCTGGCGTGAAGCGGCAGGCCCTGGATAGGACCATCGAGCCGGGCGATTTCGGGCACGTCGATGAACAGATCATCGATCGAGTCGGCGCCGATGACCGACAGCATCGCTGCGCGGTCGGATTGTGTGAGAGGAAGGTAGCGCATCAAGGCCTTCTCATTTGCTGTTGGCAGGCGCGCCTTCGGACTTTTGCCAGGCGCGGATATCGGTGGGGTTGATGCCATAGGAGCGGTCGGTGCCGCCCTGTCCGTCGCAGCTATCCTTTGCGATGGTCCCGGTGATAACGACATAGCTTTGCTGGAATGGCGCTGCCTTCCGGTCGAACGCCTGATTGCCCCCGACGCCTATGGGCCAGAGGGCCGTCGTACGAGACCAGGCTTCGGCCTGTTTCGCAGGGCTTTGGTGCGCGTGCGTGCTGTTGAATGCACTGACGAAGGCAGCCCAATGGGCCTTGTCGACAGCCAGATGGCACTCATAGCCCGCGCATTCGCCCAGATAGCCCGCCAACTGCACTGGCTTCCCCTTGAACGCGTCGCATTGGGCCAGCAACGTGTCGACGGTCACCAGTGGCACGGCGGCGCTGCATCCGACAGCAGGGAGCGCCAGCATTGCGCTGAGGGCAAGCCCCCGCCTCAAAGCTTCGCGACGAAGGCTGCGTAGGCGACTTCGTCCATCAGCCCCTTGACCTCGTCGGGATCGCTCAGCGTCAGCTTGAAGAACCAGCCATCGCCTTCGGGATCCTCATTGACGAGCCCCGGCGTGTCGGCGAGCTCGGCATTGCCCTCGAGCACCGTGCCCGAAACCGGCGAATAGACGTCCGACGCGGCCTTGACCGACTCGACCACCGCTGCCTCGTCGCCCTTGGTGAGCTCCTTGCCCTCCTCGGGCACGTCGACGAACACGATGTCGCCGAGCTGCTCCTGGGCATATTCGCTGATACCGACGGTGCCGATGTCGCCATCGATATCGACCCATTCATGATCTTCGGTGAAGTAACGGCTCATCTTACTTGCCTCCTGCTCGGACATAGCGGTGTGGAATGAAGGGCATTGCGGTGACGGTCGCGTGATGGACCTTCCCGCGTTGCGCGATCTGGATTTGGGTACCGGGCGCAGCCATCGCGGCGGGCACATAGGCCATGGCGATCGGCGCGCCGACGCTCGGGGCGAAGCCACCTGAGGTGACCTTGCCGACTTCAGAACCATCGGCGTCGAGCACCGCAGCGCCTTCGCGAACCGGCTGGCGGCCTTCGACCAACAGGCCGACCCGCTTGGTCACCGGCCCCTGCTCGCGCTCGATCAGGATGCGCTCGGCGCCGGGGAAATTGCCTTCTTCGCGCCGACGCTTCGACAGGGCGAAGCCGAGATCGGCCATCACCGGCGTCGTCTCGGGATCGAGGTCATGGCCGTAGAGCGGCAGCCCCGCCTCAAGCCGCAGCGAATCGCGCGCGCCAAGGCCGATCGGCTTCACTTCGGGTTCGGCGCACAGCAAATCGGCGATCCGCTCCGCCTCGCTCGCGTCGAACGACAGTTCGAACCCGTCTTCGCCGGTATAGCCCGAGCGGCTGATCCAGCATTCGGCGCCCGCCAGTTCGAACGGGCCGCCCGTCATGAAGGTCAGGGCATCAAGGCCCCATCTGCCGGTGGTGTGCCGCTTGAGCACCTCGAACGCCTTGGGTCCCTGCAGCGCAAGCAGCACGCGCTCGTCGAGCTGGTTGAGGGTGATCTCGTCGGGCAGTTCCATGCGCAGATGCGCGATATCGTCATATTTCACTGCACCGTTGACGACCATGTAGATGCTATGCGGCCAGCGGCTGAGCATGAGATCGTCGAGGATGCCGCCATTTTCGGCCAGCAGCAGCGAATAGCGCATCTTGCCGAGCGCGAGGCCTTTCACATCGGCCGGCAGCAACGCCTCGAGCGCGTCGTCCAGGCCTTCGCCGGAGAGGACGATCTGGCCCATGTGGCTGACATCGAACAGCCCGGCCGATTCGCGCACCCAGAGATGCTCGGCCATGATGCCTTCATACTGGACTGGCATGTGATAGCCGGCGAACTCGACCATGCGGCCGCCGCGCGCCCGATGCCACGCATCGAGCGGCAATGTCTGGATTTCGATTTCAGGGCCGTCCTGGTCGCTCAATGCCGGTCTCCGCCAAAGGTGTCACGGCGATCAGCAGCGCTGATTGCGCCGCCTGTCGCCGCCCCCTCTGTCACGGGAACCTGAGAGCTTTGACCGTCTCGCTGGCGCGAGGCGGCTTACCCCTTCGGTGGGCCGCACGAAACGCCGTGGGGCCGCTTTCCAGAGTGTCGATAGGCCCGCGCGGTCCGGTGTGCCTGAGAGATTCCGGGGCGGTTGCTCCTTCGGCGGCCCGGGTTGCCCCGAGCGCTCTCCCGCGCGTGCCCATGAAGGTTGCCCTCCATCGACACGCCCGGTGTGACGCGCTGCAACATGGGAGTCAATCGCCCGGCGTGCAGTAAATTTTGTAGCCGTATGCGTTACATACGGTTAGCGGGTAGCGTTGTATTTCAGCTGATCGTCAGTCAACTGGAAGCCGACCAGCGCCTCGAACGTCGCACGAAGCACTGCCTGGCGAACCTCGGGACGCGTCAGCGGATCGACGGCGGCATCCTGGCCGCCTGCCTTGCGTTTCTCGGTCAGCTTCCTGCGGACATCATCCGACAAGGTGGCTGCTGCGCGGCTGATCGTGCTGCTCGCCTGCCCGCTCGCACTCGCGCGATCCTGCCCGGCATTGAAATGCACCGTCACATGGCCGACCCGCTTGGCGACGACCGCCGTGCCGCCACGCACCACCGAGATGAAATAGGGGAAGTCGACGTCGCGCGGAGCAGCCGTGTTGGCGCGCCGCGCGCGAATCTCGAAGGTGATGGTGGTGACGATATCGTCAGTCACATCGCTGCAGCTGCCGCGGACATTGGTCATCTCCGCGGACACGTCGATCGCCGATGCGTCGCGGCTGGCCGGCGGATCGAACAGTGTGACGTCGCCGGTCGCGGCCGGGACGCCAACCGTTGGGCAGGCCGAGCGGATCGCGGTGATGCCGCCTGTTTCATCGAATTCGCCCGTGTGGGCGCACCCACCCGCTAGCAACATCAGGAAGGCGGGAACTGCAATTTTCCGGGCTGTCACGGGCACACGCACCTTATCACAAGGGAAGGGGCCGTCGTGCAACACGCACCGGCCCCGGAACGGCGGCCACCATAGGAACCGCCTTTCGCGGGCGCAAGCAATCGCGTAGAGGCTCGTGGCCATGACCGATCTTCGCAAGCCAGTACTCGACCTGTTGATCGCCGCGCCGCGCGGCTTCTGCGCCGGCGTCGATCGCGCGATCCAGATCGTCGAACTGGCGATCGAGAAATATGGTGCGCCGGTCTTCGTGCGGCATGAAATCGTCCACAACAAGTTCGTCGTCGATACGCTTAGGGCAAAAGGCGCCATCTTCGTCGAAGAGCTCGAAGAGGTGCCGGACGGCGTCCCGGTAGTCTTCTCCGCCCACGGCGTCCCGAAGGCGGTCCCCGCCGATGCCGCCGCGCGCGGGCTCGCCTATCTCGACGCCACCTGCCCGCTCGTCTCCAAGGTTCACCGCCAGGCCGAGCGGCTGGTCGCGGCCGGGCGGCACATCGTCTTTATCGGCCATGCCGGCCATCCCGAGGTGATCGGCACGTTCGGCCAGGTGCCCGAAGGATCGATGTCGCTGGTCGAGACGCTGGCCGATGCCGAGGCATTCGAGCCGGCCAACACGGACAACCTCGCCTTCCTGACCCAGACGACGCTGTCGGTCGACGACACCGCCGAGATCGTCGCGGCGCTGCGGCAGCGCTTTCCGGCGATCCAGGCGCCGCGCGGCGAGGACATCTGTTATGCAACCTCCAACCGGCAGGCAGCGGTCAAGGCGATTGCGCATGCATGCGACGCGATGCTGGTGATCGGCGCGACCAATTCGTCCAACTCGCTTCGTCTCGTCGAAGTCTCGAAGCGGGAGGGGACCCCGGCGCGGCTGATCCAGCGCGCCGCCGATCTCGATTTCGGCTTTCTCCAGGGCGTGCGCACCCTGGGGATCACGGCCGGCGCTTCGGCCCCCGAGATACTGGTGCGCGAGCTCGTCGACCGGCTCGCCGAGCGATTCGAAATCACTGAGCGCGAGGTCGAGACAACGCGCGAGGCGATCACCTTCAAGCTGCCCCGCGGCCTCGAAGTCGCCGCTTAACAATCATGGCGGTCTATACCCAGGTTTCGGCCGAAGCGCTGGCCCGCTTCCTGGCGGGCTTCGACCATGGCGAGCTGGTCTCGGCCAAGGGCATCGCCGAGGGCGTGGAGAACAGCAATTATCTCGTCGACACCACTGCCGGCCGCTTCATCCTGACGCTGTACGAAAAGCGGGTGAATGCGGGAGACCTGCCCTTCTTCCTGGCGATGCTCGATCACCTGGCCGCGCGCGGCAACGCGGTCCCGCGCGCCCTGCCCGATCGCAACGGCGTCGCGATCCACGAGCTCGAGGGCCGGCCGGCATGCCTGATCGAGTTTCTACCGGGGGTATCGGTATCCCACCCGACCGAGGCGCAGGCTTTTGCGGCCGGCGCGGCGATGGGCCGGATGCATGAGGCGCTGGCTGATTTCGCGCTCGTTCGTGAAAATTCGATGGGCATCGATACCTGGCGGCCGCTGTTCGAACGCTGTGGCCGCGATCTCGATGGCATCGCGCCGGGTCTCTATGACGGAGTCGGCTTCGCTCTTGACGATGTGCTGGCCGGCTGGCCAGGCCACCTCCCGACCGGCACCATTCATGCCGACCTGTTTCCCGACAATGTGCTGATGCGTGGCGACACCGTGACCGGGCTGATCGACTTCTATTTCGCCTGCACCGACATCCGCGCTTATGATCTGGCGATCATGCACGGCGCCTGGTCCTTCGATTCCACGGGGGCGCAGATCTATCCGGCGATTGGACAAGCGTTGATCGCTGGATATCAGCAGGCCTTTGGCCTTCTTGCCGAAGAGCGCGCTGGCCTTCTTTACCTCTCGAAGGGCGCCTGTGTTCGCTTCCTGCTCTCCAGGGCGTGGGATTGGCTCAACACACCCGCCGGGGCGATGGTGACGCGCAAGGATCCGCTCGCCTATCTGCGGCGATTCAAGGCCTATGATATTCAGGGAACGGCATTGTTCGGATGAGCGACCTGGCGGCGGAACTGACCAAGGTCGAGATCGCGACTGATGGTGCGTGCAAAGGCAATCCAGGGCCCGGCGGTTGGGGCGTCGTGATCCGGTCGGGCACGCGGGAACGCGACCTGTCGGGCGGCGAGAAGCTCACCACCAACAACCGGATGGAGCTGACCGCAGCGATCGAGGGCCTCAACGCGCTCAAGCGTCCGTGTAACGTCACGCTGTCGACTGACAGCCGCTATGTGATGGACGGCCTCACCAAATGGATCAAAGGCTGGCAGAAGAATGGCTGGAAGACGGCCGCCAGGCAGCCAGTGAAGAACGCCGACTTGTGGCAGGCTCTGCTCGAGGCGGCAAAGCCTCACCGGATCAAGTGGCAATGGGTCAAGGGCCATGCCGGTCATCCCGACAATGAGCGCGCCGACAAGCTCGCGAGCAACGCAGCAATGGCGGCAGGCCGGGCTACGTAGCGCCTATTCGGTCGGGGCGTCGGGGCCGTTCTTCTTGATCGAATCGATCGCGTTCTGGGCGCCGGCCTTGCTCGAATAGCCCTCTGTCCAGAAGATGATTTCGCTATTGTATTTGAACTTGGCGACATATTCGCCCGCCTTGTTCTGCTCGATCACGAACTTGTGTGCCATGGCTACTCTCCCGAATTTGTGCGATCTGGATAGTTGTTCCCGCTGCGTCACGCCATCCGAAAGCGATCGGGCGCATAGAGAGCAGGATCAATTGCGGCGACCATCCGCTCCGGGGCGGTGCCGAGCAGCAGAGCCGCAGCCAACGCAGCGCCGGCCGGCGCGGTCTGGATGCCGAAGCCGCCCTGCCCTGCGCACCAGAAAAAGCCGGGCATGGTCGCATCGAAGCCATAAACCGGCAGCCGATCGGGCGCGAAGCTCCTGAGGCCGGCCCAGCGCCGCTCGACAGCCGCGACCTTCCAGTCGACCACCCGTTCGAGCCGGTCGATGGCAATCGCAACATCCAGCTCTTCGGGCTGCGCATCGCCGGGCTCGGCCGGCGTCTCGTCGTGCGGGCTCAGCCATAGCCGTCCGCCCGCCTCCGGCTTGAAATAGAAGGTGCCGGTAATGTCGGAGACATGCGGTAAGGTAGCATCGGGTGCCGGCTCCGTGCGAAGCTGGACTATCGTCCGCCGATAGGGCTGAATGCCGATCGGTGCGACACCCGCTTTGGCGGCGACCATATCGGCCCAGGCGCCGGCCGCGTTGACGAGGACCGACGCCGCATAAAAGCCGACTCCGGTCTCGAGCTCCCAGTCGCCGCCCTTGCGCGTAGCGGCGACGAGGGGCGCGTCGAGGATCATCTCAGCGCCGGCACGCCGCGCCCGAGCCAGGCTGTCCGCGTGGAGCGCGGCCACGTCGATATAGGCGCAACTCGCCTCGAGCACGCCCAATGTCCAGTCATCGCGCAAGCCCGGCACAAGAGCGGCGGGGTCGACGCGGTCGAGCCCGATGCCGCTTGAATCGAACTCGGCGAGAAAGGCTTCGATCGCAGCTGCATCCGCCGCGCGGCCGATATGCAGCGCCCCAAGCGGCTCAAGGAAGCCGCCGGCCCGCAACGCAGTTCCCGAAGCGGTCGTCAGCGGCTGGACTCCGGGGCCGCCATAGGTCTCGGACCAGAAGGCGGCCGATCGGCCGGTCGCATGATAGCCCGGGACGTCCTCCGCCTCGATCAGCAGCACCGATGCGTGGGGCGCTATCGCGGCGGCAAGGCTCGCACCCGCCATTCCCGCCCCGACAATGGCGACATCATAATGTTTCAAAAAACGGCCTCCGTAGCCCTCACCGCAACCGCTACTGCGCGCGCGCGGCGAGGAAGATGTCGATCTCACCGATCGCGCGGTTGCGGACGCCATCCGCCTCGCGGAGCACTTCATGCGCCGATTCCGACCCGAATCGCACCACGCGCGCATCGGGAAGGCGGGACGCTATCTGCAGCGCCGCCTTCGGGTTCACGAGCTTGTCGGCTTCGGCGACGATCATCAGCACCGGCACGGTCATCGTTCTGAGCCGCGGGTCCTCGCGCAGGCGCCGGGTCGATTCGAACGCCTGAATCACCCAGCGCCAGCTCGGCGGCCCTAGGAGAAGCTCGGGCTTGGCCGTCTGCCAATATATCTCATCGTCGTATCGAGCGCGGTCATGGGTGAGCAGCGCCTGGCGCGTGGTGGTGGTCGCGGGCCGCTCATTGGTTTTCCAAGCAGGCCGTGCCGAATTGCCGACACCGCCGAGGAAACGGGCGAGCCGCTCGCCGCCCCGCGCTCCGAGCGGACTGTGGAGACCAAGCATCGGTGCGATCAGCACGGCGGCATCGGGCCGGGCGAGCCCTTCGGTCAGGGCGCGCAGGACCAGGTGCCCCCCCATCGAATGACCCATGATGACACGCGGCCCGGCCGCATCGCGCGACCAATCATTCCAGAAGGCGGCGAAATCGGAAATGAAAATATCGAAATTTTCGACGTGGCCGACATGGGGGTCGGGTGAGAGACGCCCAGATCCACCCTGGCCGCGCCAGTCGAACGCTGTGATCGACCAGCCCTGGCTGTGCCAGTGCGCGAAGGCCTCGAGATATTTCTCGAAAATGTCGCCGCGCCCGCCCTGGAACAGGATGCTGCCGCGTGGATGCCCCTCCGCCGGCCAGTCGAAACGTCGCAGCGGCCAGCCGTCGGGCGCGTTCCAGTGCGAGATGCGGGCGCTGGCCGGAATCGCGCGGCGATAGAGTTGTGGGGAAACCATTGGGTCTGGTTACTTTTTGGAAAGCCATTCCGTCTAGGGAAATTACCGATGGGTGGGGTTTTGAACGCTTTGTTGGTTGGCACCTTGGTGCTTCTTCTCGTTTCGGCGGGAATCCAAGATGCGCGCACGCGCGAGATCGCCAATTGGAAAAACGCCGCGATCGCCCTGCTCGCTCCCTTGTGGTGGTGGTCGCACGGCCTCGCACTCTGGCCCGACATGATACAGCTGTTCGGCATCGCGGCGGCGGTCTTCGCCCTTTTCTGCGTTGCGTTCCATTTCGGCTGGATGGGCGGCGGCGACGTCAAGATGATCGGCGCGCTGAGCTTGTGGTTCTTCTGGATCCAGTCGCTCGCAGAAATGCTGATCGTGATGTCATTGATCGGCGGCGCGATCACGCTGCTTCTGATGATCGAGCGCACGATCCGTAAAAACACAGCGCAAATCGAAATACCTTATGGCGTCGCAATCGCAATCGCTGCGCTCCTAGTAATTCGTGAACCGAATTTTAACCAGTTCCTGTGATTGATTAACGCGGGCTCAATTGATCCGCGCCCGAAAGGCCTGAAACGTCATGGATAGTCGCAAGATCATTCTCCTCGTAGGCGCTCTGATCGTCGCTGCGATCACGGCCTTCATGGCCCGCAGCCTGATCATGGGTGGGGGAAGCCCACAAGCCGGCGCGGCAACCGCGATCGCGGCGCCGATCGATGGCCCCGAAGTGCTGGTCGCGACACGGGCTTTGCCTGTCGGCACCATCCTGGACGCCACCGCGCTGAAGTTTCAGCCATGGCCAAAGGAACTCGTCGACAACGCCTATTTCATCAAGAAGGATACCGACCTGAAGTCGCTTCAGGGCACGGTCGTCCGCAATGCGATCACCGCCGGTCAGCCGGTTACCCAGGGCGCGCTCGTCAAGCCCGGCGATCGTGGCTTCCTCGCCGCGGCACTCGGCCCGGGCATGCGCGCCGTGACGGTGCCGGTTTCGGCCCAGACCGGCGTTGCCGGCTTTGTCTTTCCGGGCGACCGGATCGATCTGGTGCTGACCCAGACTGTGCCTGGCGGCGGCGATGGCCCGCCGCTCAAGGTCGCCGAGACGATCCTGCACAATCTCCGCGTGCTCGCAACCGACCAGCGCACCGACAACACGACCGGCGACGACGGCAAGACAGTGGTGCACACTTTCTCGAACGTCACCCTCGAGGCGACGCCGAAGATTGCCGAGCAGATCGCGGTCGCTCAGACGCTCGGGGCGATCTCGCTCTCGCTGCGCTCGATCGCCGACAATAACAGCGAACTCGAAGAAGCGATCGCCAATGGCGAGGTCAAGGTACCCGAGGGCAACGATCCCAAGGCCGAGAAGGCGATGATGCTGAAAGTTGCGAACCAGCCCAGCGCGGCCGGTTCGACTGTCGCCACCGGCGCCGACGTCTCGCGCTTCCAGCGCCGGACCGTCCCCGGCAAGCCGGTCGAGGCGCTGCCGGGCGGCATGCAGGGTGCCGGTACGACGAGTGCCTTTCCCGGTGGTGCCGTTGCCACTGGCCCCGTGGTGCACGTCGTACGCGGAAATGCAGTCACCGATGTTTCGGTCGGAGGGAAGAAGTAATGCATATCAGGGACTTCCTTCACCGCTCGGTTGCGGCAACGGTAGCGGTGGCACTGGTTGCCTCAACTGCCCTGACCGCCCTGTCCGCGGCTCCGAAAAAGGCGCGTCCGACAGGACATGTCGCCACGAAGGCCCGGGTCGGGACACTCCCTGCCGGCAGCCAGCGCCCGACCCACGAGGTTCTGCTCTCGATCGGCGAAGGTGAACTGATCACCCTGCCCGCCGACGTTACTGACGTGTGGACGTCAAGCCCGGACATCGCTGACGTCTATGTCAACAATCCGCGCCAGATTCACCTGTTCGGCAAGGCATTCGGCGAAGCGACTCTGTTCGCGACCACTGCCCATGGCACCGTGGTGTATTCGGCCAATATCCGTGTCAGCCAGAACCTGACGTCGATCGACCGCATGCTCAAGCTCGCCATGCCGGACGCCGACGTCAAAGTGGTCACCACCGGGCAGCTCGCCGTCCTGACCGGCACTGTCGCCACGCCCGACGACAGTGCCCAGGCGCAGCGGATCGTCACGGCGTTGCTCAACCCGGGGGTCAACGCTTCCGACGCGTCCGCCACGCTGAAGATCGCCGTGTTCAATCGTCTCAAGATGGCGACTCCGCTTCAGGTCAACCTGCAGGTTCGTTTTGCCGAGGTCAGCCGCAGCTTCGTCAAGAATATCGGGGTCAATCTCACCAATCGCCAAGTCGGCAATGGCGCGCTCTTCGGCATCAGCCAGGGACGGCAGGGCACCATCGCCACGGTTCCCGGTACGCCGGGAAGCACGACGGTCGACGCTAACGGGCTCACCCCGGGCGGTACGATATACACCTTTCCGGCGAACACCGGCATGGGCACCGTGCTCGGCCTGGCCGGCCACGCATTCGGCATGGACCTGCTCACGTCGCTCGATCTGGGCGAACGCGATGGTCAGGTCTCGACACTGGCCAACCCGAACCTGACCGCGCTCTCGGGCGAGACCGGCACCTTCCTTGCGGGCGGCGAGTTTCCGATCCCGATCTCCCAGGGGCTGGGGGCGGTCTCGGTCGAGTACAAGCAATATGGTGTCAGCCTGTCCTATACGCCGACAGTGCTCGCAGATGGCCGCATCTCATTGCGCGTCCGCCCCGAAGTGTCGCAGCTTTCCAGCGCCGGTTCCGTGACGCTCAACGGCGTCGTGATCCCCGCGCTCACCACGCGGCGCGCCGAGACGACGGTCGAGCTTGGCTCCGGGCAGAGCTTCATGATCGCGGGCCTGCTGCAGAATGATCACCAGAACTCGATCGACAAGGCGCCGGCGCTCGGCGACATGCCGATCCTTGGCGCGCTATTCCGCTCCAACAGCTTCCAGCGCAACGAAACCGAACTCGTAATCGTCATCACCCCGTATCTGGTGAAGCCGGTCAACGCGAACGACATTGTCCTGCCGACTGACGGCTACAAGGCACCGACCGATCTCGACCGCGTGTTCCTGGGCCAGATCGGCGGCGGCACTACCGGCGGCGACCGGCCCAAGCCGACCATGGCTCCGCCGGTCGGCGGCGCGCCGGCATTCGGCGCCGCCGCCCCGGTGCCGCCGGTGCCCGAGCCGGAGCGCCGTGAGCTTTCAGTGCAGAAGGCGCCGCCACCCGAGCCGAAATCAACCAAGGGCAAGGCCATGGCCGCCGCGCCCGGCTTCAGTTCCAATTGACCGCCGCCGTCGAGGGATATCCCATGTTCAAGCGCACCATCCTCCTCGCTTCCGCCCTCGCCCCGGCCCTGCTGCTGGGCGCCTGCGGAGGCACGCAGAATCGCGGCCTCGAATCGGTACACCAGCCGGTGGTGAGCCGGACTGACTATGCGTTCGACGTCAACACGAGCGGCAATGGCCTCGCGCCGGGCGAGGAACATCGCCTCGCCGGATGGATGGCGTCGCTGCGGCTCGGCTATGGCGACCGCGTTTCGATCGACGATCCCAACCCTTATGGCAGCGGCGTCCGCAACGATGTCGCGGCTGAAGTGGCGCGCTACGGCCTGCTCCTGTCGGAAGACAAACCGGTCACCGGCACCACCGTCGCTCCGGGTACAGTCCGCATCGTGATCACGCGGATGAAGGCAACCGTACCGGGTTGCCCCGATTTCAGCCGTCAGAGCCAGCCGGAATTCAACAGCAACACCTCGTCCAACCAAGGCTGCGCGATCAACGCGAACCTTGCGGCAATGGTCGCCAATCCAGCCGATCTGGTCCGCGGCCAGCCTGGTGCCGGTACAAGCGACGATGCCGCCTCGCTCAAGGCCATCGACACCTTCCGCAAGGCGACCCCCACGGGAGCCGGCCCCCTGAAATCCGACAGCGCGGGAAGCAAGTAAAATGAACGCACCCTTCACTCCGGGACGGGTTGGCCAACGCGAACCCTTCGTCGCCTTTGTCTGCGACGAGACCACTGCCGAGATCGTCCGCCCCGTCGCCGTCGAAATGGGCTGGGTACCCGAAAAGGTGAACAAGGGCGGCCTGCGCAATGCGGTCCAGTCGCTTTCAGTCTCGGCCAGCCCGCAGATCCTGTTCGTCGACCTCTCCGAATCGGGCGATCCGCTGAACGACATCAACGCGCTCGCCGAGGTCTGCGAGCCGGGTACGGTCGTGATCGCGGCCGGCCAGGTCAATGATGTACGGCTCTATCGCGATCTCGTGGTGAGCGGCATCCAGGATTATCTGCTCAAGCCGCTGACGCCCGACATGCTGCGCGAGGCATTCACCCACGCCCAGGCGATCCTCAACGCGCCGAAGAACGCTGAAGGCAGCGTCGAGCGGCCGCATTGCTCGACCGCGATCATCGGCGCCCGCGGCGGCGTCGGCGCATCGACGATCGCCACGTCGGTCGCCTGGATCCTCAGCGAGAAGGGCGGCCGCACGACCGCGTTGCTCGATCTCGACGTGCATTTCGGCACCGGCGCGCTCTCGCTCGATCTCGAGCCAGGCCGCGGCCTGACCGACGCAATCGAGAATCCAAGCCGCATCGACGGCCTGTTCATCGAGCGCGCGATGGTGAAGTCGAGCGAGATGCTCTCGGTGCTCTCGGCCGAAGCCCCGATCAACTCGCCGGTGCTCACCGACGGCAGCGCCTTCTACCAGTTGCAGGAGGAGATGCGCGCAGCATTCGAGTGCACGATCGTCGACCTGCCGCGCAACATGCTGGTGCTCCACCCGCATCTGATCACCGACGTGCAGATCGCTGTGGTGGTGACCGAGCTGACCCTGGCCGCGGCCCGCGATTCGATCCGCATCCTCTCCTGGCTCAAGTCGAACGCACCGCAGACCCAGGTCTTCGTTGTCGCCAACAAGGTTCATTCAAGCGGTCAACTCGAGATCAATCGCAAGGATTTCGAGGGCTCGATCGAGCGCAAGATCGATTATGTCGTCCCCTTCGACCAGAAGCTCGGCGCGCAGGCGGCGAAGCTCGGCAAGCCGCTTGCCGAGGCCGGCAAGGGATCGAAGACGACCCAGCCGATCGTCGAACTCGCCACCGCACTGATGGGAGTCGGCGACTCGGCCGATCCCGCGGCCGCCGGCAAGAAGAAAGCGGGCGACAAGGGCAGCTCGCTGATGGGCAAGTTTTCTGACCTCAAATCGATGATGCAGAAAAAGGCGCCCAAGAAATAATCCTCGAATCCGCAACAGGTCACCGGAAACCGACGGCACATAAACCGTCCGTCAACGAAACGGAGCGCTTGATACCGCAATGCCATTGATGCCGTTCATCGCGCTGGTCGCCGGGGCCCTAACCATCATGGTGATGATGACGTTCGCCTTTGCCGGGCCGTCGCCGGAGCGCGCCAGCGCGCGCCGGATGACGTCCCTGCGCGCCCGGCACAGCGAATCGGCCAATGCGGCGGTCGAGGCGCAGATGCGCCGCATCACCGCGAACCGCGCCACCAGGATGGATCTGGCGGCGATGCGCTTCCTGCCGCGCCCCGCCCTGCTGAAGAAGCGCCTGGCGATGACCGGCAAGACCTGGACGGTCGGCCAATATGGCCTGGCGACGCTGGGCATCATCGTGGTCGTCATGCTGCTGCTCGTGCTCAAGGGCCTGCCCATCCTTCTGTCACTGCTGGTCGGCATCGTGCTTGGCGCCGGCATCCCGCACATGACGGTCGGCTTCTTCATCAAGCGGCGGATCGCCAAGTTCAACGCGAAGTTCCCCGATGCGATCGAGCTCCTCGTGCGCGGCCTGCGCTCGGGCCTGCCGATCAGCGAGACGATTCAGGTCGTCGGCCAGGAGGTCGATGGTCCGGTCGGCGTCGAGTTCCGCTCGATCACCGACAAGATGAAGATCGGCCGGACGATGGACGCAGCGCTCCAGGAAACCGCCGACCGGCTGAACACGCCTGAATTCCAGTTCTTCGTCATCACGATCGCAATCCAGCGCGAGACCGGCGGCAACCTGGCCGAGACGCTCGCCAACCTCGCCAATGTGCTGCGCATGCGCGGCCAGATGAAGCTCAAGATCAAGGCGATGTCGTCCGAATCCAAGGCTTCCGCCTACATCATCGGCTCGCTGCCCTTCATCGTGTTCGGCATGATCTGGATGATCAACGGCAGCTATATGCAGACCTTCTTCATCGACCAGCGGCTGATGGTCGCCGGCGGCGGCGGGCTGATCTGGATGGCGATCGGCGGCTTCATCATGGCCAAGATGATCAACTTCGAAATCTAAGGGAGCGGCAGCGGTTTTCATGGGCGAAGGCGGACCAAAGATCCTCGGGGTCGACGTGATGTGGGTGGCGACGTTGCTTTCGGGCGTCGCCGCCTTCGCCGTGCTGCTCGCGATCTACGCCGCCACCACGGTGCGCGACCCGATGGTCAAGCGCGTCAAGGCGCTCAACGAACGCCGCGAGCAGCTCAAGGCCGGCATCACCGCCTCGACCAAGCGCCGCGCCAAGCTCGTCACCAAGAACGAGACGACCGACCGGATCCGCGCCATCCTCTCCTCGCTGAAGGTGCTGCAGGAGAGCCAGGTCAAGGCAGCGCAGATCAAGCTGATGCAGGCCGGCATCCGCTCCAAGGAATATGCCGTCGCGGTCATCTTCGGCCGGCTGGTGCTGCCGATCATCTTCGGCGGGCTGATCGTGTATCTCGTGTACGGCACCGACGCCTTCGCGACCTACAGCCCGCTGAAGCGTTACGGCATCGTCGCGGTCACCTTCATCCTGAGCTACAAGGCGCCCGACATCTTCCTCAAGAACAAGATCACCAAAAGGTCGAACCTGATCCGCAAGGGCTTGCCCGATGCGCTCGACCTGCTCGTGATCTGTGCCGAAGCGGGACTGACCGTCGATGCCGCCTTCCAGCGCGTCGCCCGCGAACTGGGCAAGGCCTATCCCGAACTCGGCGACGAATTCACCCTCACGGCAATCGAGCTCGGCTTCCTCTCCGAGCGCCGCCAGGCTTTCGAGAACCTCGCCTCGCGGGTGAAGCTGGATGCGCTGAAAGGCGTCGTCACGACGATGGTGCAGACCGAAAAATACGGAACGCCGCTGGCTTCGGCGCTTCGCGTGCTCTCAGCCGAGTTCCGCAACGAGCGCATGATGCGTGCCGAGGAAAAGGCAGCGCGACTGCCGGCGATCATGACCGTGCCGCTGATCCTGTTCATCCTGCCGGTGCTGTTCATCGTCATCCTCGGGCCGGCCGCCTGCTCGATTTCGGACGCTTTCAAGGGCGGCATTTAAGGCCATATCGGATGCTTGCTACGAAGCGTGGTTGACGGCAGTATCGTTAACGCTCCGTAACATCCGATAAGGGCGCGCCAATGCTGTTCAGCAATCCATCGCAGTTTGTCGTCCTTGGCCTCGTTTTCTTCATCGGCCTGATCTTTGCCTTCGTGATCCACCCCGGCGGCCGCAAATGGAAGAACCTCTACCAGGAGGAGGTCGAGGACAACGCGGCCTATCGCAACGACGCCGACCACGAGATCCGCGCCGCCAGAAAGCGCATCGCCGAGCTCGAGAAGGCGCTCGAGCAAAAGCTCTCCGAAGCCGCGCCCATCTCCCTTCCCGAAGCGCCCAGCGCGCCGCAGCCGGTATGGCGCATGGCCGAAACGGCGCCGGTCGACGCTGTTCCAGTCGATACCGCGCCGGTTGAAGCTGTCCCCGCCGAAGCGGCCGCGCCGGTCGTGATCGAGGCGGCACCGATCGCTGAAGCCGCGCCCGTGGCCGAGGTGATGCCGGCCCATGAGACAGTCGAGGCAGTGCCGCTTGCCGTCATCGTCGAGCCCAAGCAGCCCGACGACGCGAAAAAGGCGTGGCTCGGCGCCGCGGGCTATAATGACCTGACTCGGATCCGCGGCATCGACAGCGTCCTCAATAACCGGCTGTTCGGGCTTGGCGTGACCCGGTTCGCCGATATCGAGAAGCTGTCGGCCGAAGACGAGATCGCGCTCGAGCAGCGGCTGAACGTTCCCGCCGGGTTCATCGCGCGCGAGCAATGGCGCGACCAGGCGGCGTTGCTGCGGGCGGGCAACAATGCCGAGCATGAGGCGCGGTTCGGTTCGACGAACGTCACCGCCTAGGGCCATCTTCGACACGGCGCCGGCAGCGCCGCTGTTCCTCGCTGTTTTCCCGCTGTTTTCCGCTGTTATCTCGAATTACTTTTTTCGCCGCTGTTATGTTGGAGTTTGAAGGAGGTTTCTTCCCTCCATTTCAACACCATAGCCCCCTTCCCGCTGTTATCGAAGAACAGCGGGACAACAGCGACCGAACAGCGGATTTTTTCCGACAATGAGAAAGATCAAGCCGGGATCGAGAGCACGGATTGCCCCCGACCTACTGCATTGCGGCGAAGGTTGAATCCGCCATCGCCAGGGCGAGAGGCCGCTATCCGGCGCGGCAGGTGGTCGCGCGGCGTTCAGCGTCGGTCGCAGGAAAGCGCGCACGGACATCGATGAGGATACGGACAAGGGCGATGCCACGCGTCCCGTCGACATGGACGGCCTCATATCCTTTCGGCGCTGTCTGCCCCGGCGCCAGGACGGCGATATGGAAAGGCTGGCCGCGCGCTTTTTCCCCGTTGCGCACAAGGGCGGCATTGGTGTGCGAATCGAAGATCGACAGCGACCAGTAAGGCGCCGGCACCGGCACCGCATCGATCAGCAGCGGGCCGCCGGTGAGGTCGAACGGGCAGGAAGAATAAGCGAGATCAGGACTGGGGCGGACGATCGTGCGCGAAGCCGAGGTGGCGAGCGGGGCATGAGTGAACCGGTTCATCCCGCCCATTTTGGCCACCCGCTCGACGGCGAGCCGCATCAACGCATCGGGCGTGGCGGCCATGACAAGATGCCACGCAGCGACGCCGAGCACGACGCCGAGGAGGAGCGGCCCGATCCAGCGGCGGATCATGCGCAGACCTCGCGGGTGATCTTCGGGAGCTGGGCCCGGGTGAAATTGCCCTTGCCGCCGTCATCCGGGCGATAGGCGCGCAAGGTCAGCTCGAAACGGCCGGCCCTGCCCGTCGGAAGCCAGTTGCCCGGCTGGGGGTCGGGCGCAACGATGATGGTCCAGTGCGCCTGCTCCGACGAAGGCAGCGCGGCGCTCCCCACCGAATAGATGCCGGGCGTGTTGGCGACGAGGTACCCCTTGGGATCGTAGAGAGTCAGGCTCCACCATCTGGCGGGCAGGCCGACCCCGTCGAGACGGTAGCGGCATTTCCCGTCGAGCGGGCGGCCCGCATCGTCGACCGAAGCGTTGTAATAGCGCGCCTCGCTCGCGGGCAGCGCGAGCAGGCCGCGCAACGCGACCACCGCACGGGTATAGGCGCTTGCCTCGGCGGTGCCGAAATCCCTGCCGGTCGTCCAGGCGCCGATCGCGTCGGCCGAGCCGATGGCGCCGGCCCGCACGCTCCACGCCGCACCGCCGGCGCCGAGCAGGATGCCGGCGACTGCGCAGAGGAGGAAACGCATCCAGGGTTTCACGCCGCTCCCCCTTAGGTCCTGCCCGACTTGTTCCGGCGCTCGTGGTGCGCCGCATTCTCGGCGAAGGTTATGCGATCAATCTGCCGCTGCGCCAAGCCCCATGGAGGCCCGCGGAACAAGTCCCATAGACGCTAAGTTAAGCGGCTATATCGCTGTAATAGGTCTATTTTAGATACGAATCCTGTTTCCAAAATCGTCATGCCGGACTTGTTCCGGCATCCACTAAGCCGCGTTCCGAACAATCGGGACGTAGAAAACGCGGCCCGGTGGATCCCGGAACAAATCCGAGATCAGCCTTTCGCCGCCAGCGCCGCCTGCGCCGCGGCCAGCCGTGCGATCGGGACGCGGTAGGGGGAGGCCGAGACGTAATCGAGGCCGATCTTCTCGCAGAACGCGATCGACGCCGGATCGCCGCCATGCTCGCCGCAGATGCCGAGCTTGATGTCGGGGCGGGTCGCCCTGCCCCGCTCGGCGGCCATCTCGATGAGCTGGCCGACGCCCTCGATATCGAGGCTGACGAACGGATCCCGTGCGTAGATGCCGCGCTCGACATAGGTTGTCAGGAAGCGCGCGGCGTCGTCGCGGCTGACGCCCAGCGTCGTCTGGGTCAGGTCGTTGGTGCCGAAGGAGAAGAAGGCCCCGACCTCGGCGATCTCGCCGGCCATCAACGCTGCGCGCGGCAGCTCGATCATCGTGCCGACGAGATACTCGATCGTGGCGCCCTTGTCGGCGAACACCGCCTGGGCGGCCTTGTCGACCACCGCCTTCATCAGCTCGAGCTCGCGCCGTGTGGCGACGAGCGGGATCATCACCTCGGGGATCGGCGCCGAGCCCGATTTCTCGGCGACGGCGATCGCCGCCTCGAAGATGGCGCGGGCCTGCATTTCGTAGATTTCGGGATAAGTGACGCCAAGACGGCAGCCGCGATGGCCGAGCATCGGGTTGAACTCGTGAAGCTCGGCCGCGCGGCGCTTGAGCACGTCGATATCGACACCGGCGGCGCTCGCCACCTCAGCGAATTCGGCCTCCTCGTGCGGCAGGAATTCGTGCAGCGGCGGATCGAGCAGGCGGATCGTCACCGGCAGGCCGGCCATCACCTCAAAAAGCTGGATGAAATCGGCGCGCTGCTCGGGCAGCAGCTTTTCGAGCGCCACGCGCCTGCCCGCCTCGTCCTCGGCCAGGATCATCTGGCGGACGGCAGTGATGCGGGCCGCGTCGAAGAACATATGCTCGGTGCGGCAGAGACCAATGCCCTCGGCGCCGAATTCGCGCGCGACCTTGGCATCGAGCGGCGTCTCGGCATTGGCGCGGACCTTGAGGCGGCGGACCCCGTCTGCCCAGACCATCAGCGTGCCGAAATCGCCAGCCAGCTCGGGCTGGACGGTGGGGACTGCGCCCATCATCACTTCGCCGGTCGAGCCGTCGATCGTGACGATATCGCCCTCGCGCACCTCGCGGCCGGCGACGCGCATGATCCCCGCCTTGGCGTCGATCGAGATCGTGCCCGCACCCGAGACGCAGGGGCGGCCCATGCCGCGCGCGACCACGGCGGCGTGGCTGGTCATGCCGCCGCGCGCGGTGAGGATGCCCCTGGCGGCGTGCATGCCGTGAATGTCCTCAGGCGAGGTCTCGACGCGGATGAGGATGACGCTCTCGCCCGCGGCCGCGCGCTTCTCCGCGGTGTCGCTGTCGAATACCGCAGCGCCCGAGGCTGCGCCCGGGCTGGCGGGCAAGCCCTTGGTCAGCACGTCGCGCCTGGCCGCGGGGTCGAGCGTCGGGTGGAGCAGCTGGTCGAGCGCGGCTGGGTCGACCCGGGCGACTGCTTCCTCGCGGGTGATCAGGCCTTCCTCGGCCATGTCGACGGCGATCTTCAGCGCTGCCTTGGCGGTGCGCTTGCCCGAGCGGGTCTGGAGCATCCAGAGCTTGCCCTGCTGCACCGTGAACTCGATGTCCTGCATGTCGCGATAATGGTTTTCGAGCAGGTCGAACACCTTGGCGAGTTCAGTGAACACCACCGGCATCGCCTCTTCCATCGAGGCGGGCTTGGCGCCGGCTGCCTCGCGCGACGCCTTGGTCAGATATTGCGGGGTGCGGATGCCGGCGACGACATCCTCGCCCTGCGCGTTGATCAGGAACTCGCCATAATAGGCCCGGTCGCCCTTGGCGGGATCGCGGGTGAACGCGACGCCGGTGGCCGAGGTGTCGCCCATATTGCCGAACACCATTGCCTGGACATTGACCGCGGTGCCCCAGCTCGCGGGAATGTCGTTGAGGCGGCGATAGACCTTGGCCCGCTCGGACTGCCAGGAGCCGAACACGGCGCCGACCGCGCCCCAGAGCTGGTCGTGAACGTCCTGCGGAAAGGGCTTGCCCCATTGCGCCTCGACCAGGCCCTTATATTCGGCGACCAAAGCCTGGAGGTCCTCGGCGGTGAGATCGGTATCGAGGAAATAGCCGCGATCTTCCTTGGCGATGTCGAGCGCATCCTCGAAGCCGCGATGATCGAGCTCGAGCACGACATCCGAATACATCTGGATGAAGCGGCGATAGCTGTCCCAGGCGAAGCGGGCGTCTCCCGAGGTGGCGGCGAGGCCCTGCACCGTCTCGTCGTTGAGGCCGAGATTGAGGACTGTATCCATCATCCCGGGCATCGAGGCGCGGGCGCCCGAGCGGACCGAGACGAGGAGCGGATCGGCCGGATCGCCGAATGTCTTGCCGGTCACCCCTTCGATATGAGCGATGCCGGTCGCGACCTCGTCGCGCAACCCTTTCGGGAAAGCGCGGCCTTCGTCATAATAGACGGCGCAGAATTCAGTCGAGATGGTGAAGCCGGGGGGGACCGGCAGGCCGATCGAAGCCATTTCGGCAAGGTTCGCGCCCTTGCCGCCCAGCAGGTTGCGATCGCCCCTGCCGCCATCGGAAACACCCCCGCCGAAGCGGTAAACGTACTGCGTCATTCGTCAGTCCTCTGTGTGCCTGGTTTTCGCTGGGGAGGCGAGGCAATTGGCGGGGCGAACGTGCGTTGCGTCAGCCCTCGATTTTGGAAAAGTCCGCGACGGCGTGCACGGCATCGCGGACGCGGGCGAGCAGCGCGAGGCGCGCCTCGCGTTTCGCGGGGTCGGGGTCGTTGACGGTCACGTCGTCGAAGAAACGGTCGATCGGGGCGCGGAGGGTGGCGAGCGCCGCCATGGCGGCTTCGAAATCCTCGGCTTCCACGGCGGAGGCGGCGCGCGGCGCGGCGCTGTCGAGCGCGGCGATAAGCGCGGCTTCGGCTGGTTCGGGCGTGTAGCTCAACTTCCCCTCTCCCAGCGGGAGAGGGAGGGGCCCGCTCGGCGCAGTCGAGTGGGAGGGTGAGGGTGAGGGTGACGACGACGACTGCGCGTCACCCTCACCCCGCGGCGCATCCGCGCCTGGCCCCTCTCCCGCTGGGAGAGGGGCGAAACCCTCCTTCTTCAGGATATTCGCCGCGCGCTTGTATCCGGCAAGCAGGTTCGCGCCGTCCTCGGTGCGGACGAACGCCTGAAGCGCATGAACGCGGGCGAGCAGGCGGACGAGATCGTCTTCACCCCCGAGCGCGAACACCGCGTCGATCAGGTCGTGGCGAACACCGGCTTCGCGTTGCTGGACCTTGAGGCGGTCGATCAGGAATTGAAGGACGCCGTCCCGCGCGGACTTTGCGTGCACACCAAAAGCCAAGGCGTTAACGAAATCGGCGTTATCGAAATCGTCGCCACGTTCGAACTCGCGCAGCAGATCATCTTGATTGACGCTATATTTTTGTTGCCACGCTCCAACCGTTTGGCCTTTAAATTGGAGGGATTCGAGGTCGGTTAGATACTCAAACAACCAGCCAAACCGCACTCGCAACTTGTTGGCCAGCAACAACGCTACCGTACCCAGCGCCGCACGCCGAAGCGCGAAAGGGTCTTTCGAACCGGTGGGGCGTTCATTTATCAGGTAAAATTGAAACAGGCTGTCGAGCTTGTCGGCCAACGACACCGCCACCGTCACCGGCGCAGTCGGCACATCATCGCCCTGCCCGACCGGCTTGTAATGATCGCGCACCGCATCGGCGACCGCGTCGGGCTCGCCCTGCGCCCGCGCATAATAGCCGCCCATCAAGCCCTGAAGCTCGGGGAATTCGCCGACCATGCCGGTGACGAGATCGGCCTTGGCGAGGCGTGCGGCGCGTTCGGCCATGTCTGCCAAGAGCGCGACATCATCCCCCTCCCGCTTGCGGGAGGGGTTAGGGGAGGGCGTGTCCGAAGGAGCGGCGTCAGCAATGACAGGCCCTCCCCCAGCCCCTCCCGCACGCGGGAGGGGGGAAGAAGAAGTGACGATCCCTTCCTCGACCAGCCAGCGCGCGAGCTTGGCGACGCGGTCGACCTTGTCCGCCACCGTGCCGAGCTTCTCGTGAAACACGATCCGATCGAGCTTCCTGGCCTGCTCCTCGAGCGGAACCTTGAGATCCTGCTCCCAGAAGAATTTCGCGTCCGACAGCCGCGCCGCGAGCACCTTGCGGTTGCCCTCGACGATCTTCTCGCCGCCATCGACCGCGTCGATATTGGCGGTGCAGACGAAGGCGTTGGCGAGCTTGCCGTCGCGATCCTGGCAGACGAAATATTTCTGGTTCACCCGCGCCGTGAGCTGGATCACCTCGGGCGGCACGTCGAGGAACGCTTCGTCGAAGCGGCCGAGCAGCGGCATCGGCCATTCAGTAAGGCCGGCATTCTCGACCAGCAGACCTTCATCACGCACCAGGGTCAGGCCGACCTTGGACGCAGCCATGGTCGCGCCCAGCGCGATGATCGACTGGCGTTCGTCCTGGTCGACAATGACATGGCAGGCACGAAGCTTCTCGGCATAGTCCGAGGCGCTGCCGATCGTGATGACGCCGGGATGGTGGAAGCGATGGCCGACGGTCGCTGAGCCCGAATGGAGGCCGGCGATCTCGAAGGGCACGACGTCGCTGCCGAGCAACGCGACGATGCCCTGCAAGGGACGCACCCAGCGCAAGGACTCGGTCGAGGCCGAGGCCTCGCCCCAGCGCATCGATTTGGGCCAGGGGAAGGCGCGGATGATCGCGGGAATCGCCTCGGCGAGCACGTCGGCGGCGGCGCGGCCGGGCTTCCGGGTGACGGCGAACAGCACCTTGTTGCCCTTGCCGTCCTCGCGTTCCTCGAGCTGGTCGCGCGCGAGGCCGGTCGAGCGGAGGAAACCCTCGAGCGCCTGGGCCGGCGCATCGGCGCGGGGGCCCTTGCGTTCTTCGCTCGTCGCTTCGGTTTCGAGCGGGAGATCGCGGGCAATGAGCGCGAGGCGGCGCGGCGTGGCGAAGGTGACGATCGCGTCGGCGCGGAGGCCCGCCTTGTCGAGCTCGGCGGCGAACAGGCGGGCGAGATCGTCGCGCGCCTTGCCCTGCATGCGTGCAGGGATTTCCTCAGAGCGGAGTTCCAGGAGGAAGTCAGTCAAATTCCCTCTCCCAGCGGGAGAGGGAGGGAGCAGCGCAGCTGCGGAAGGGTGAGGGTGAGTGAAGGAGCGCAATGGTCGCGCTCACCCTTCCCATCGCTAAAGCGATGGGCCCCTTCCCTCTCCCGCCGGGAGAGGGAGATGAGCTCCCGCGCGCTCACGCCGACCACCCGTTCTTGTCCATCCAGGCCTGGCAGCTGCCTTTCGCCAGATCGCGCACACGGCCCATATAGGCCTGGCGCTCGGCGACCGAAATCACGCCCCGCGCCTGGAGCAGATTGAACACATGGCTCGCCTTGATCGCCTGCTCATAGGCTGGGATCGGCAGCTTCGCCTCCAGGCAATTCTCGCACTCTGCGGTCGCCTTGCGGAACAGGTCGAACAAGGCCTCGGTATTGGCGACCTCGAAATTCCAGGTCGACATCTCCCGCTCATTCTCGAGGAACACGTCGCCATAGGTCACGGCCGGGCGATTGCCCTGCGCATCGTTGAAGGCGAGATCGTAGATGCTGTCCTTGTTCTGCAGATACAGCGCCAGCCGCTCGAGCCCATAGGTCAGCTCGCCGGCGACCGGCTTGCAGTCGAAGCCGCCCATCTGCTGGAAATAGGTGAACTGGGTGACTTCCATGCCGTCGCACCAGACTTCCCAGCCGAGCCCCCAGGCGCCGAGCGTCGGCGATTCCCAGTCATCCTCGACGAAGCGGATATCGTGCCGGGTGAAATCGATGCCGATCGCCGCCAGCGACCCCAGATAGAGCTCCTGCAGATCGGGCGGGCTCGGCTTCAGGATGACCTGATACTGGTAATAATGCTGGAGCCGGTTCGGATTCTCGCCGTAGCGACCGTCGGTCGGGCGACGGCACGGCTGGACGAAGGCTGCGTTCCACGACTCGGGACCGAGCGCGCGCAGGGTCGTCGCGGTGTGGAAGGTGCCGGCGCCCATCTCCATGTCATAGGGCTGGAGGATCAGGCAGCCGCGCTCACTCCAGTAATCATGGAGCTTGAGGATCATGCGCTGGAAGCTCAGCGGCTCAGTCACGACGCGGTAAAACCCTTCGCAGATGCGGTAGAACAACGGGCGCCGCTTTGGCGCATGGCCCGAAAGGGGTCAACCGCGCGCGATTGACGGGAAGCAAGCTTTCGGGTGTGTTAACCATATGTCACGGACAGGAGCTGCATGGGCGCCGGCGCGCGGCCCTGGACCGTGGCGCTGCGGAGTCGGGCTGGCGGCCCTGCTGTGCATCGGTGCCGCGCCTGCCCCGCGGATCCGCTATGCAGTGGTTGTCGATGCCCCCATCGTCACGCTGGAGGGCCAGCGCGCCGGACCGCGCATCGCCTATCCCGGGCTGCCGGTTGACGACCGGATCGCCCCCGACGACTTCGCGCTCGATGGCGACGGGAGCGATATCCCGAGCCCCGAAGAGATCCAGGCAGCCCAGGGCCGGATAAAGCTTGCCCAGCTTTCGCAGAATTACCGGCCCCATCCGGCGATCTGGAAGATCGGCCGCGGCAAGGCGACCATCTATCTGTTCGGCACCATCCATATCCTGCCGCCGGGCTTCCAGTGGCGGAATGAAGCGATCGACGGGATCGTTGACCAGGCCGACATGCTGATCGTCGAATCGGTTGACGAGAAAGCCGGCCTCGATTCGCTGGTGAACGGCCCGGCGCCTGCCCTGCCGCCGCTCGCGACGCGGGTTTCGCCGGATCACCGTGCAGCGCTCAAGCGATTCACTGACGGGCTTTCGCCCGGGGCGGCGGCCGCGCTCGATGGCATGCAGACCTGGGTCGCCGCGATTGCGATCGGTTATGTCAATGATTTCCGCGCCGGCGAGATTCCCGGGCCCGGCGCCGACGACTGGCTCGAGGCGCAGTTTCGGGCGGCCGGCAAGCCGGTGGTGCCGATCGAGAATGGCGATGCAGTGATGGCGACGGTGAGCGCCATCCCGGAGGCGGAGCAGCGCCGGATGCTCGACCTCGCGCTCGATGCGCCGGAGCGGCCGCGCGCCGAGGTGCGGGCGCCGATGCATGCCTGGGCGAAGGGCGAGGTCGGCGCCGCGTCAGCGCTGACGATCGATATGGCCGGCTCGAGCGGAACCGAGGCGCTGTCGGCACCGCTGCTCACCAACCGCAACCGCGCCTGGGCCGACAGCCTCGCGCGCCGGCTGAAGACGCCGGGCACTGCCCTGTTCGCGGCGGGGATCGGGCATTTCGTCGGGCCGGCTTCCCTGCTCGATCTGCTCCGCCAGCGCGGAATCACGGTGAAGCGGGTGGAGTGAGGCGGGAATTGCCGATAAGCACGCCCGAACGCTTCCACAGGATATCCCGACAGATGAAGAAATTCGGCAAGCTGATCGCGCCGCTTGCGCTGCTGCTCACGTCCCCGGCCTGCGCCCAGAATGCCCCGGCGCCGGTGGTGCGCGATGCCGACCCGGCGCTGTGGGTGGTCAAGGACGCCGACACGACCATCTATCTGTTCGGCACCATCCATGTGCTTCAGCCGGGGATGAAATGGTTCGACGGCGGAGTGAAGAAGGCATTCGATTCGTCGGACCAGGTCGTGCTCGAGATCCTGACGCCGGATGCCGAGACGATGCAGGCGATCGTCAAGGAAAAGGGCTTCGCGCATGACGGCAAGGCGCTGACCGAACGCCTGCCCGCGGACAAGCGCGCCGCGTACGGCAAGGCGCTGGCGAGCCTCGGCCTGCCGGCGACCGCGTTCGACCCGCTCGAGCCATGGTTCGCGGCGACCAATCTCGAACTGATCCCGCTGCAGAAGCTCGGCTATGATCTGAGCAACGGGCCCGAGCAGATCATCACCAAGGCCTCGAACGCCGCGGGCAAGAAGCTGACCGCGCTCGAAACCGCGCAGCAGCAGCTCGGCTTTTTCGACGGGCTGTCGATGCCGGCGCAGATCGCTTTCCTCTCGAGCACGGTCGATGAAATGCCGACGCTCGAGCATTCAGTGACCGAGATGGTCGACGACTGGGCGAAGGGCGACCCCGATGCGCTCGGCAAGCTGCTGAACGACGACCTCACCTCGTCGCCCGAGATCGAGAAGGTGCTGCTGGTCGATCGCAACAAGAACTGGGCCGAGTGGATCGACCAGCGGATGAAGCAGCCCGGCGTGGTGTTCATGGCGGTGGGCGCCGGGCATCTGGCGGGGAAGAACAGCGTGCTGGTGCAGCTCAAGGCGCATCACCTGACGGCGCGGCGGGTGAAATACTAGGGGCGATCTGTTCCTTTTCGTCACCCCGGATTTGTTGCGGGGTCCATGGCCCCGCATCCATAACGCCTGAAGTTCTTGCGGAACGATGGACCCCGCAACAAGTCCGGGGTGACGGATAGCTTGGTGGAAAAGACGCAAGGTTGCGTTCCGCCCTCCCCTCCCCTATAGCGCGCCGCTTCCGGCCAGGGTCATCCCTGGAGGCCTGGCCGGGATTTTGAACCAAGCATATCGGAGACTGCAATGAGCGAACAGCTGACGCTCGCAGCCGAGACGCGTGGACAGGTTGGCAAGGGAGCCTCCCGTTCGCTTCGTCGTGAAGGCCGCGTACCCGCCGTAATCTACGGCAACAAGCAAGACCCCGCCTCGATCCATATCGAGGAAAAGGCGCTGATGCGCGCCCTGATGACGGGTCATTTCATGAATTCAGTGGTGATGATCGAAGTCGACGGCAAGGCCGTGCGCACCCTGCCCAAGGATGTTGCGTTCGACGCCGTGAGCGATCGCCCGGTCCATGCCGACTTCCTGCGCATTTCCGAGCACGCGACCGTGCATGTGAACGTGCCGGTCGTCTTCACCGACGAGGAGCTCTCCAAGGGCATCAAGCGCGGCGGCGTTCTCAACGTCGTGCGCCATGAGCTGGAGCTGATCTGCGACGCGGCCGAGATCCCCGACGAGATCACCATCTCGCTCAAGGGCACCGATGTCGGCGATTCGATCCACATCTCGCAGGTGAAGCTGCCCAAGGGCGCCAAGTCGGCGATCGACGACCGCGATTTCACCATCGCGACGCTGATCGCGCCGTCGGCGCTCAAGTCCGAGACGCTCGAGCAGGTGGCTGAAGAAGCCGCCGCCGCCGAGGCAGCGCATGAAGAGCATGTCGCCGAGGTCGAAGCCGAGGCTGCTGCCGAGGAAGCCGCCGAGGGCGAAGCCTCGGAAGGCTGAGCCTGACGAACCGCTCCCAGCGACAGAGAATGTCGGGGGGCGACGGATATGGGGCAGGAAAGCATCGCGCTTCCCTGCCCCTTTTCATTGGCGCGACGGTGGACCTCTTCGATCCTCCCCCGCCAGGGGGAGGTGGCAGGCGTAGCCTGACGGAGGGGGGAGGGAAGCGATCCGCTCAATTCGACAGGACGCCGCTTACCGCCCCTTCCGTCGCCTTCGGCGCCACCTTCCCCTGGCGGGGAAGGATTTTGTTTATACCCGACGGCGCCACATCGCTGCTATTCAGCGCGCGCTTGCGATCGACATAAGCGCCTTTTCTTTGGGTAAAGGCCCATTTCTTTCACTAAAGGGATGCCATGCAACTCTGGGTCGGCCTTGGTAATCCCGGCGCGCAGTACGCGCTGCAGCGGCACAATGTCGGCTTCATGGCGGTCGACACGATCGCCGAGGTGCACGGTTTCGGGCCGGTCAAGAAGGCGTTCCAGGGCTGGACCCAGGAAGGCCGGATCGGCGGCGAAAAGATCCTGCTGCTCAAGCCGGCAACCTTCATGAACGAGAGCGGCCGTTCGGTCGGCGAGGCGATGCGCTTCTACAAGCTCGATGTCGGCGACGTGACTGTCTTCCATGACGAGCTCGATCTCGCGCCCTTCAAGGTGAAGGTGAAGACCGGCGGCGGCACGGCGGGGCATAACGGCCTGCGCTCGACCGAGGCGCATATCGGCAATGAATTCCGCCGGGTGCGGATCGGGATCGGGCACCCCGGGCACAAGGACAAGGTCAGCCCCTATGTGCTCGGCAATTATGCCAAGGCGGAGATGGACCGCCTTGCCGACCTGCTCGGCGCGGTCGCTGCCGAGGCGCGCTGGCTGGCCGAGGGCAATGACGCGCGCTTCATGAGCGACGTGGCGCTGAGATTGGGCGAGACGAAATGACGACACGCAGCCTGTTCGCCACCCGCCTCTATGAGGGAACGCTCGACGATCCCGATTTCGTGGCCGAGCTCGATCATGGCTGCCGGTCGCTCGCCGAGGACGATCGCGCCGGGCGCGCCTGGTCGAAGGCGCACGGCTATCGCGGCTATACCTCCTACGCCTCGCTCGACGATCTGCCGCAGCGCGATCCGGTGATCGGCGAGCTGGTGCGGCGGCTCGGCAAGCATGTCGCCGCCTTCGCCGATGACTGCGCCTTCGATCTCGGCGGGCGGAAATTGAAGCTCGACAGCCTGTGGGTGAATATCCTGAAGCCGGGCGGCACCCATTCCGGGCATATCCATCCGCACAGCGTGGTGTCGGGCACCGTCTATGTCGCGGTGCCGCCAGGCTCGGGGGCGCTCAAGTTCGAGGATCCGCGCCTCGCCATGATGATGGCCGCCCCGACCCGGCGCGACGACGCCCCCGAGGATCTGCGCAGCTTCGTCTATGCGGAGCCGGTGGCGGGCAGCGTACTGCTCTGGGAGAGCTGGCTGCGCCACGAAGTCATGCCCAATGCAGCGAAGGAGGAGCGGATCAGCGTCAGCTTCAATTATCGCTGGTGATTTTGGGCCGGGCACGAGACTGACGATCGGGTCGATCGGAGACTCGCCGCGCTGGCAATCGGGCGCGTCGCGTTCTAACGGACGCGCGAGCGCCCTGCGGCGCAGCGTTTCGAAGGGAGTATGATGGGTTTTCGCTGTGGTATCGTGGGCTTGCCCAATGTCGGCAAGTCGACCTTGTTCAACGCGCTGACCGAGACCGCCGCCGCGCAGGCGGCGAACTATCCGTTCTGCACGATCGAGCCCAATGTCGGCAATGTCGCGGTACCCGACAAGCGGCTCGACCAGCTCGCCGCGATCGCCGGCTCGGGCAAGATCATCGAGACCCAGCTCGGCTTTGTCGACATCGCGGGCCTGGTGCGCGGCGCCTCCAAGGGCGAAGGTCTCGGCAACCAGTTCCTCGGCAACATCCGCGAGGTCGATGCGATCGTCCATGTCCTGCGCTGTTTCGAGAATGGCGATGTCACCCATGTCGAGGGCAAGGTCGATCCGATCGCCGACGCCGAGACGGTCGAGACCGAATTGATGCTCTCCGACCTGGAGAGCCTCGAGAAGCGCGTTCCCAATTACGCCAAGAAGGCGGCGCAGGGCGACAAGGAAGCGAAGCTCGCCGCCTCGGTGCTCGGCCAGGCGCTCGAGCTGCTCCGCGAGGGCAAGCCGGCGCGGCTGACCAAACCCAAGGACGAGGAGGAAGCGCGGGTCTTCGCCCAGGCGCAGCTGCTCACCTCGAAGCCCGTCCTCTATGTCTGCAATGTCGACGAGGGCGATGCAGCGCACGGCAATGCGCTGTCGGCGCGGGTGTTCGAAAAGGCGAAGGCCGAAGGCGCCGAGGCAGTGGTCGTGTCGGCCGCGATCGAGGCCGAGATCGCGACCATGGCACCCGAGGAACGTGGCGAGTTCCTCGCCGAGCTCGGGCTCGAGGAAACCGGCCTCGCCCGGGTGATCACCGCCGGCTACAAGCTGCTCCACCTCCTGACCTTCTTCACCGTCGGGCCAAAGGAGGCACGCGCCTGGACAGTCCATGTCGGCGCGAAGGCACCGCAGGCGGCAGGCGAGATCCACACCGATTTCGAACGCGGCTTCATCCGCGCCGAGACGATCGCCTTCGACGATTATGTCGCGCTGAAGGGCGAGGCGGGCGCTCGCGACGCAGGCAAGCTGCGATCGGAAGGCAAGGACTATGTCGTCCAGGACGGCGATGTGATGCTGTTCCGCTTCAACGTATAGGCGTGCGGCTCAGTTGATGTGATGCGCATCGGGGCAGTCCGCCTGGCAGTTATACGCTGTTCGCGAGGCTTTCGCTCGGGCATTAGCCGGTCGCGCGAATCCCTCGGGCAGGTGGCGCCGGGGCGGAGTGACACGATGAGCGAGCGAATGCGGTTGTCGGGCGTCAGGGGCTGGATCGCCCTTCTCGCCGCCTTTGCGCTCCCGGCCGGCACCGCCGCCCGGCAGGCCGCGCCCGCGACTCAGGCCGTGGCGGAGGCGCGGGCACCGGTCACGATCCTCGTTTCCATCGACGCCTTCCGGCCCGATTATCTCCACAAGGGCAACACGCCCAATCTCGACTCGCTCGCGGCCGGCGGCGTGCAGGGCATGATGCGCCCCAGCTTCCCCTCCCTCACCTTCCCCAATCACGAGGCGATGATCACCGGGCTCAGGCCCGATCGCAGCGGCATCGTCGCCGGCGTGATGTACGATCCGCGCCGGCCCGGTCTGAAATTCGGCAACACCGAGGCGACTCAATATGACAGCTTCTGGTGGGACGCGGCCGAGCCCTTGTGGATCACCGCCGAAAAGCAGCACATCCAGACCGGCGTGATGTTCTGGCCTGGCCTCGAAATCGAGCATGACGGAGTCCGGCCGACTGACTGGGCGCATTATGACGGCAATTATCCCGGCGAAAACCGGGTCCGCACAATAATCGACTGGATGCGGCGCCCGGCGGCGATCCGCCCGAAATTTGCCGTCCTCTATCTCGATATCGTCGACAAGACCGGTCACAAAAAGGGCATCGAAGGCCCCGAGATCGTCGACGCGATCCGGCGGACCGACGGGTGGATCGGCGACCTCGTCACCGGCCTGAAGGGTCTCGGCCAGCCGGCCAATCTCGTCATCGTCTCGGATCACGGCATGACCGAGATACGGCCCGAGCGCACCCTGCTGCTGCCCTCGATCCTGCCGGCCGACAGCTACCGCTTCGCCCAATGGGGCCCGTTCGCCGGCATCGATCCGACCCCGGGCCACGAAGCACAGGTCGAGGCCGCCCTGCTCGCCCCGCACCCCTTCGCGACCTGCTGGCGCAAGGCCGACGTGCCGGAGCGCTATCATTATGGGAAGAATGCACGCGTTTCCGCCCTTATCTGCGTCGCACAAGCGGGCGGCGAGATCATGCCCGTCCTGCCGACCAACAAGGGCGACCATGGCTATGATCCGGACGACCCCGACATGGCCGCGATGCTCCTGCTCAACGGCCCGGCCTTTCGTGCCGGCGCCGCGGCGCCGCCGAAGTTCGACAATGTCGACATCTACCCGCTGCTGCGCGACCTGATCGGCCTGCCGCCCGCCACTGATATCGACGGCACCGACGCGCCGTTCCACGACATTCTCGTTCGCCGTTAGGAGGTGCAGTGCGCTATTTCGAAGATATCGAGGTCGGTGCGAAGTCGAGCTTCGGCCATTATGAGGTCACCCGCGAGGAGGTGATCGCCTTCGCCTCGAAATACGACCCGCAGCCCTTCCACCTCTCGGACGAAGCGGCGGCGGCAACTCATTTCGGGCGGCTCTCGGCGAGCGGCTGGCATACCTGCGCGATGACGATGTCGATGGTCGTCGCCAACCTCGAAACCAGCCGCCAGGCCGGGCTCGGCTCGCCGGGCATCGACGAATTGCGCTGGCTGAAACCGGTCTATCCCGGCGATGTGCTGCGCTGCGAGACCGAGGTGATCGACAAGCGCCCCTCGCAGAGCCGGCCCGAAATGGGCAGCTTCCGCAGCCGGATGAAAGTGCTCAACCAGGACGATGTCGTGGTGATGACCTTCACCTCGATCGGCCTGATCGCGACCCGGCCGACGAGCTAGGGCAGCCGAAGCCGCCGGCCGCTACATCCAGCTGCCGCCGTTGACGTTGATCTCCTGCCCGGTGATGTAGCTCGCTCCGTCCGAGCACAGGAACGCACATGCCGCTGCGATGTCCGCGGGCGTGCCCGGCCGTGCGATCGGGATATGCTGCGCGATGACCTCGAGCGGCGGGACCTGCCCGGTCCGCTCGCCTTCGCGCGCCAGCGGCGTATCGACCAGCGAGGGCGGGATGGTGTTGACCGTGATCCCGTGGCGCGCGAGTTCCCGGGCGAGCGACCGCGTCAACCCGATCACCCCGCCCTTCGACGCCGCATAATGCGCACGGTCAGGCGCGCCCGATTGCGCCGCCTGCGACGAGATGGTGACGATCCGTCCCCATTTTTGTTCCACCATATCGGGAAGGGCCGCCTGGATGCTGTGGAAAGTGCCCGTCAGGTTGACGTCGATCATTCGCTGCCAGCTCTCGGGCGTCATTGTCAGGAAGTCATCGGTCGACGAGATACCGGCATTGGCGATGACACAGCCGATCGGGCCCAGCTCGCGGCGAACCGCAGCATAAGCGCTGTCGATCTCGTCGCGCTTCGCGATATCGACCCGCAGCGAAAGGACCGTCGCGCCGGTTGCCCGGAGCGCTTCCCCTTCACGCTCGATCGCTTCTTCCTGCAGATCGAGCATTGCGACCGGGTGACCATTGGCCGCGAAGAGCTTGCTGATGCCGAGCCCGATACCCGATGCACCGCCGGTCACGACGACGACAGGGGCGCCGCTCATTGCGGCGCCAGCCCGGCGAGCTCGACATCAGCCGCGTCGAGCGCCTCGGTCGTGAACATGTCGGGCGCGAATTTCTGCACAGTGCGAAACGTCATGCCCTTCCCCATGCCGATCCGGGGATCGGCGCTTACCCCGGGGAAATGCCTGTCGATCACTGCCTTGGCGGCAGGGTCGGCGAGCAGCACGCCGATCTTCGTTTCAAGCGTCGAATATTGGGTGGGGCTGGCCGGGCCAGCTTCGCGCTTCTTCAGGAAACCGAACAGCCCGCGCTTTTCCTTCGCGTCCGGCTTTGTCGCCGCGCCGACGAAGTCAGGCGCGGGCGTGAGCTTCAGATGCATGGCGGAGAGACCGCGAATGATGAAGCTCGCCTCGTAATCGAGGCTCCGGTCGTCGGGCGGACCATGCTTCTCCTCGACCAGATCGATCGACTCGGTATGTTCGAGGAATTTCTCGATGATGACGCGCACCTCGACCCGGGCGAGCGGCGCGCCGACACAGACATGGGCACCGCGGCCAAAGGCGAGATGCTCCTTGATCTTCGGGCGATCGAGCAGAAACGCCTCGGGGTCGCTCCACCGCCGCGGATCGCGGTTCGCCGCTGCCAGCGCCAGCATCACCCTGGTGCCGGCCGGGACTTCGAGATCGCCGATCCGCGTATCCTTGCGCGCGATGCGAGCAGTCATCTTGGTCGATCCCTCGAGCCGCAACACCTCCTCGAGCATCGCCGGGATCAGCACCGGGTCAGCGCGCAGCCGCTGCTGAAGGCCCGGCTGATCGACGATGAAGCGCATCGCATTGCCGAGCAGCTTGGCGCTCGTGTCCTGCCCGGCGCCGAACAGGAAGGTCGCAAGGCGGACGATCTCGAGCATCTCTGGCGTGGTGCCGTCCGAATAGGTCGCATTCGAGAGTTCGGAGAGAATATCGTCGCGCGGAGTCTCGCGGCGATCAGCGACATAGCCGGCGAAATAGGTGCCCATGATCACCAACGGCTGATTCTGCGCGATGAGATCATTGGCGTCGAGGCTCCCCGGCGGCGGGCCGGCATCGATCGCGTCCATGAACAATTGCCGGTCGTCAGCGGGAACGCCGAGCAGATCGGCGACCACCAGGGTCACGAACGGCGTCGCGATCTCCTTGATGAGCTCGGTACCGCCCTTCGCCACCGCATCCCTGACGAGCTGGTCGGCATAGTCAGTGATGAAGGCCTCGTTCGCCTTTAGCCGCGAAGGCGTGAAGAGGCGATTGAGCAACTGGCGCGACAGGCTGTGCGGCCGGTCGTCAAGCGACACCAACAGGTCGCCACCGATGAACTCGGTCCGGTGCGCCTCGATCTGGGGGGTGATGTCACTGCCTTCGGGCGTGAAGGGCAAAGGCGCGGCGGGGCCCTGCGGTGCAAGCACCGACGAAAAATCCCTTGTGTTGTTGATGACCTCGAGAATCTCCTCATAGCCGGTCACCACCACCAGCCCGCTGCCGGGAATCCGATAGATCGGCCCCTTCGCGCGGATCGCCTCGAAATAGGCATAGGGGTCCTTCAGGATCACATGGTCGCTGAAGTAATCGCGGTCCGCCAGGGCTTCCAACCGTCATCTCCTCAAGGTCGTGAATTGTATCTCGCGCCTTTATCCCGGTAGGAACGCATCATGAGCACTGACCGGGAATCCAGCGCGCCGCCACTAAGCGACACAGTATCGCATAGTGAGGCGCCGTCAAGCCAGCGCGATGCGCGGGCAGTCCGCTCGAGCCATGCGCTCGGAGCGGCCTTGCTCAAGCTGCTCGCGGAAAAGCCGCTCGATCAGATCACGATCCGGGAGATCGCCGCCGAGGCCGGGGTCCATTACGCGACCTTCTTTCGCCATCACCCGACCCGCGAGGCGCTGCTCGACCAGGTGGCGGCCGAGCAGATCGACCGGCTGGTGGCGCTGACCCTGCCCGTGCTCGACAGCGCCGACACGCTGGCGGCGGTAACCGCATTGTGCGTCTATGTTGAAGAGCATCGCCGCCTGTGGACGGCGTTGCTGACCGGCGGCGCCGCCGCGGCGATGCGCAACGAACTTCTGCGCATCTCCAGGGGCCTGGCGATCGACCGCGCACCCGCCGATGCCTGGCTCCCCATCGAGCTGGCGGTCAATTGCTCGGTGAGCCTCATCTTCGAGACGCTCGCCTGGTGGCTCGGGCAAACGACTGACCCGGCCCCGATCGGGGAGGTCGCGCGAATCCTCGATCGATTGCTGTCGTCGGTGCAACAGCCGGATTGAACCCAGGCGAAAGCACATCCGAAAACGGTCTCTTCGCCGCTCGTCGGGCGGCGGCGATTGATCGACCTGCCAGGTAAACCGGCATTGATCATTTCCATATTTCCGCTATTCCAGAATCGTTGGTCCAATTGTCGGACTGATGGTGGGGAGGAAAGAAGATGCGGAACTGGAATTTGATGCTTCTGGTAGCGGCGCTGACGGCCGGGCCGGCCTTGGCCAGCGACACCTCGGCTAACCCGAGCACCGTGTCCGCTACCGGTGAAGGGGGCTGGGAGATCATTTGCCACGTCAATACCGGCGGTGGAGACGATACGGTGCGGATCCTCAATAGCGGCAAGGGCAGCTTCTCGCTGGCAGCTGCGCGCGGCGCCTCCTGCAGCTTCACCAAGCCGGGCAAGACGGCACTGACGATTTTGATTCAATCGACCACGTTGCGCTGCCCCTTCAAATCGACCGAATCCGATGCCTGCAAGCAGACTTTCGAGAAGGGCGCCGCGGGATCGTTCGACCTCAAACCGAAGCCGGCTCATTAACCATCGGCGCGACCAGCGCGGCAGGGTTACGGCTCATTGCGGACTGCTTGTCGGCAACGTCATTTCCGCTAGAGGAGAAACATGGAAATGAAAACAGCCGTGACTGCCCTTTCCGCGCTGGCGCATCAGGGCCGGCTTTCGACCTTTCGAATGCTGGTCCAGGCTGGACATGAGGGAATAGCGGCGGGCGAGATCGCCCGCCGCCTCGATGTGCCCGCGAACACGCTATCGGCCAATCTCAACATTCTCGCCAATGCGGGCCTCATCGAGAACCGGCGCGAGGGCCGCTCGATCATCTACACGGCGCGCTATGGGCACATGACTGAACTGCTTGAATATCTCATGCAGGATTGTTGCGGCGGCTCGCCCGAAATCTGCGCCTCGCTTGCCGAGGTGGTTCTTCGCGGCCACTGTGACGTTACGGGCACGGCATGAGCGCTGAGAAAACCAATGTGCTGATCCTGTGCACCGGCAACAGCGCCCGTTCGATTCTCGGCGAGGCGATCGTCAATCGACTGGGCGGAGGCCGCTTTCGCGGCTTTTCGGCCGGCTCCTTCCCCAAGGGCCAGGTCCATCCCGGCGCACTTCGCTTGCTCGAGCGTCATGGCTATCCGATCGAGGGGTTGCGCTCGAAAAGCTGGGACGAATTCGCAGGCGCCAACGCGCCACGGATCGATGTCGTGATCACGGTGTGTGACAATGCGGCGGGCGAGACCTGCCCGGTCTGGCCGGGGCACCCGGTCAAGGCGCATTGGGGGCTTCCCGATCCGGCGGCGGTGACGGGTGGGGAGGCCGCCGAGGATGCCGCCTTCGAGGCCGCGCATGAGGCATTGTCGCGACGAATCGGCAAGCTCGTCGAGTTGCCGATCCTCGATCGCGACGTGCCCGCCCTGGCGATACGACAACGCCTCCAGGCCATCCATGACGATCTGGCAACGGCCGAAGCACAATCCTCCCAGGCGCAGCCGTGATCGCCATCATGTCGATCGCGCCGGATAGCCGAGACCGACACGCGCGCGAGGCGGCCGGATGAGCTATTTGCGCGCGCTGCCCGATCCCGACACCCTGCCTGCCCTTCAGCCCGAATATGCGCATCGCCGCCCGGCATTGGGCCTGGGTCCCGGCGATCCGCCCCCGCGTATCCTGCTGCTCTACGGGTCGCTCCGGGAACGCTCCTTTTCGCGCCTGTGCGTTGAAGAGGCAGCGCGGCTGCTCCGGTTCTTCGGCGCGGAGACTCGCATCTTCGATCCGTCCTCCCTGCCGCTGCCGGATCAGGTCGCGGGCGACGACCATCCGGCGGTCCATGCCCTGCGCGATCACTCGATGTGGTCGGAGGGGCATGTGTGGTGCAGTCCGGAACGTCACGGCCAGGTGACCGGAATCATGAAGACCCAGATCGATCACCTCCCGTTGAGCATGGGCGGCATGCGTCCGACTCAGGGTCGCACTCTCGCCGTGATGCAGGTGTCGGCCGGCTCGCAATCCTTCAACAGCGTGAACACGCTGCGCATCCTCGGCAGATGGATGCGGATGTTCACCATTCCCAATCAGTCGAGCGTCGCGAAGGCGTTTCAGGAATTCGATGAAGCGGGGCGCATGCAACCGTCCGCTTATTATGACCGGATCGTGGATGTGATGGAGGAGCTGGTCCGCTTCACCATCCTCCTCCGCCCGCACACAGCGCAGCTCGTCGATCGATATTCGGAGCGCAAGCAGGCAGGGCTGACGATCGATCCGAAGTCGGACTTGTCGAGCATTGCCACCACCTCCACTTAGGGGTCAAATTCACACGCTTGGTACCCGCCTGCATGCGCGCCTCCGATTCTCCGATTGAAAAATCACAAGCTTGAGCTGCCTCCTCGGCAAGCTGGTGCCGTTCGACCGGGCCGTCTTCCACGGCCGTAAAAATGATGGTGGTCATGATCATGTGTTTCTTGTGGCGTCGGGCATCCTAAAGCTTTTTGCCGCTGCCCTCCGGAATCACGCCGAGCAGCTGGATGGCCTTGCGCAGATCGTCGTCCGACACATGTTCCAGTACGCCGTGTCGTGTGCGATCGAGCACCGGCTTGACCTTGCGGATAATCTGCCTGCCCTCCGAAGTGAGCGAGATCAGCCGCGAGCGCCGGTCATCGGGGTTGTCGTCGCGCGTGATCAGCCCGTCGGCTTCCAGCTGGTTCAGCATGCGCACCAGACTCGGCCACTGCACGCCCAGCCGCTCCGACAACATCATGGTCGTCGTCGATTCCCCCGAAAAGGCAATCACGAACAGCGTCTGCCAACGCGCGCGTGACTGACCCGTCTCGCGCTTGATCGCTTCGTCGATCAGGGTTGTCCACCAGCGACTGACCAGGATCAGCCGCCGCGTGAGCCTGAATTCCAGATCCTCGCGCGTCTCTGCAGGATAGAAGTCGTGATAATGAGTCGCAAAGCGCTCGAAGCCGCTTTCGTCCCAGATTGAACGCTCAGGCTCGCTGTCTTTCATCGGCCCTCTCTCACCGGGTGCGCGGGCAAGTGCAACGCCGAACTTGACATAAATGTATCAAGGTACGTACTTGCCGCTCGAAGCCCGCGAAGACAGCGTGCGCATGGGAGAGTGAAATTGGAGCGTTCAAAGGGCCATATCCGCGGACGACTTTGTCGTCAGGCAAGCGTCTTGATGTTGACGATGTTGCTGGGCGCCACCGAGGCATTCGCCCAGACGGCTGATCCGGCAGCCCCCGCCGATCAGGCACCGGCCGATCAAGCCCAGGCCAGCGATCAGGCCGCCACCCCAGCAGCCGAGGCGCAGGAGTCGTCGGGCGAAATCGTCGTCACCGGCAGCCGGCTCACCGGCGGCTTCAAGGCTCCGACGCCCGTCACCGTGCTCTCCAACGATCGCGTCCAGTCGCTGTCGATCACCAATGTCGGCGACGCGCTCAATCAGCTGCCGAGCTTCCGGGCCACCACCGGACCGGCCACCCAGGCCAATCTCGGCGGCAATATCGGCGCCCGCCTGCTCGATCTGCGCGGCCTCAATCCACAGCGCACGCTCGTGCTGGTTGACGGCCGTCGCTTCGTGCCGAGCACCACGCAAGGCACTGTCGACGTCAACCTCATCCCGTCCGCGCTTGTCGAGCGTACTGAAGTGGTGACCGGCGGCGCATCGGCCGCCTATGGGTCGGACGCAGTGGCCGGCGTGGTCAACTTCATCCTCAACCGCAGCTTCAACGGAGTCCGCGCCGAGGCTGTTGCCGGCGTCTCGCAGCGCGGCGACGACCAGACGCAGTTCCTCAGCCTGGCCGCGGGAACCAGGATCGGCAGTCGCGGACATATCGTCATCGCCGGCGAATATGAGAAGAACGAAGGCCTTGGCACCTGCTACACGCGAAGCTGGTGCGCCTCGCAGACGCTCATTCTCGGCAATTCGCCCGCCGGCGCCGGTGGATTGCCGGCCAATCTGATCATCGGCGGCGTCAATACCTCGACGATCGCGCCCGGTGGCCTCATCAACCGGTCGTACAACGCAGCGGGTGTGGCGATCGGCTCCACCGCGACCGATCCGCTGCGCGGCACGACCTTCAATGCCAACGGCACGCCGCGCCCATTCCAATATGGCACGCTGGTCGGTCCGCTGTTCATGCTCGGCGGTGAGGGGCAGGGGCGCAATGCGTTCATCGCGCCGCTGCTGCTCAAGGTACCGACCGAACGCTATTCGGCCTACGCCGCCGGCACCTATGAACTGACCGATACGATAACCGCTGAAGCCGATCTGTCCTATGGCGAGGAGAAGGGCACGGTCGTTTCCAACGTGCTGCGCGATTACAACGGGTCACTGCTCGGCCGCATTCAAAGCGGCAATCCTTTCATTCCCTCAGCTGTCCAGGCGGCGATGACGGCCAATGGCGTATCGTCCATCCTGCTCGGCAAAGCCGATTTCGACCTTGGCCCGGCTTATGCCACGTCGCGGACGCGCACCTATCGTGCAGTCCTGGCGCTTAAGGGCAAGCTGGGCAGCGACTGGAGCTGGGACGTCGGCTACACCTATGGCAAGACCGAGTTCCTGCAGCGCACCTATAACGCGGTAAATCTTGCTCACCTGAAGAACGCCACCGATGCCGTGCGCAACGGCAGCGGTAATATCGTGTGCCGCATCAATGCCGATGCCAGTACCGCCAATGACGATCCCAGTTGCGCGGCGTACAACCCGTTTGGCGAGGGCCTGTTCTCGCCCGCGGCGGCTGCCTATCTCACGGGCAATGGCTTCCAGAAGACGAACAACGACCAGCATGTCGTCACGGCCAATATCCAGGGCAAGCTGTTCGAGCTGCCGGGCGGTCCGCTGACGGTCGCCGTGGGCGCGGAATATCGCCGCGACAAGATCGTCGGCACGACTGATCCCGTCTCGCTGACGAACGGCTTCTGGACGCTCAACGGCTCCGCGCTGAATGGCGCGGTGACCGTGAAGGAAGCCTATGGCGAAGTGGGCGTGCCGCTGCTGCGCGACCTGCCGTTCGTCCACGCGCTCGATCTCAACGGCGCGATCCGCCGGACTGATTACAGCACGAGCGGAGCCGTCACGACCTGGAAATATGGCGGCGTCTACGAGCCGTTCGAGGGCCTGCGTCTGCGCGCCACCCGGTCGCGCGACATTCGCGCGCCCAACCTCTCCGAACTGTACGGCGCGCGTACCAAGACGACGATCGGCCTGTCCGATCCGCGCAACAACGGCCTGCAAAGCAATCCGACCGTCATCACCGGCTCCAACCCCAACCTGACCGTCGAAAAAGCGGACAGCCTGACCGTCGGCGGCGTCATCACCCCGCCGCATGGCTTCCTCAACCGGTTCCGGCTGTCGGTCGATTATTACAACATCAAGGTGAAGAACGCGATCGGAACGCTTGGCGCGCAAACGCTCGTCAATCGCTGCGAACAGGGGGTACAGGAATTCTGTGCGCTGATCACACGCGACACGGGCAATTTGGTCACGCAGGTGCAGGACATCTTCCTCAATTCGGCCGAACTGCGCACCAGCGGGTTCGATGTCGAATTCCAGTATCGCCAGCCGCTCGGCAAACTGGGCGATCTGCGCGCGCAGGTGCTCGCGACGATCACGCAGGAACTGACGACCGTCGATTCGGCCGGCGCCACCGATCGGGCGGGGCAGAACGGCGTGCGGACCGGCACCATTCCTGGCGTACCGGACTATATCATCGACGGACTCTTGACCTGGTCGATCAATCCGCTGCGCCTGACCGCGCACGGCAAATATATTCCAGCGGGCATTTACTGGACGAATTTCGTCGGGCCGGACCAGCCGGGCTATTCAGTCACTTCATCGACCAGCGTCGACAATAATCGCGTGCCAAGTCGCTTCTACCTCGATCTGACGGCCAACTGGACGGTCAAGACATCGGCTGGTCGCGGATTCGAGTTCTTCGGCACGATCAACAATGTCTTCGACAAGGATCCGCCGCGGCTGCCCGGGGCCACCGGCGGCACCAACCAGATTCTGTTCGATCCGGTCGGTCGCGCCTTCCGCTTCGGTGCTCGTGTCCGGTTCGGGGGGTGAGCGAGGCTATCGCCTCGGATGCCCTTCCAACGGGAAAGCTGGTCGACGTCGCTGCCCTGATCGAAGGGCAGCGACCGAGCCGCTTCATCCTGTGGCTCATCCTGCTCTCCTGCGCGGTCACGCTGTTCGATGGCTTCGACATGCTCGTGATCTCGTTCGTCGCGCCCTATATCCGCGCCGAGTTCGGCGCTGATCCCGTTACGCTCGGGCAGCTGTTCGGCTGCGGCACGGCGGGCGCGATGGCGGGTGGCTTCGCCTTTGGCTGGCTTGGCGATCGGATCGGGCGGCGGCCCAGCATCATCATTTCGGTGGTGGCGTTCGGCATCACCAGCATGGCGCTGGCGCTTGCTCACACCCTCACCGCGTTGATGCTGCTCAGGGTGCTGAACGGCTTTGCACTTGGCGGGCTGATGCCGCTGGCCTGGGCGCTCAATATCGAATTCGTGCCGCGCCGCTTCCGCGCCACGGTCGTGACGTTGATCATGATGGGTTATACCCTCGGCGGCGCGCTCGCCGGTCCGGTGACAGTCTGGCTCGCTCCTTATTATGGCTGGCAGGGCGTCTTCCTGTCGAGCGGCGCAATCACGCTGCTGCTGGTGCCGCTGCTGATCGTGGCACTGCCCGAATCGCCGCGCTACCTGACTGCGCGGCGCGGCGAACCCGGCCGCGTCGCGGCCATCCTCAACCGCCTGCAACCCGGGCTCGGCCTCACTGCCGAGGATCGCTTCGTGCTGGGAGACGAGATCAACCAGCCCGATCATATCCGCTTCCGTCTGCCCGACCTCTTCAAAGACAGGCTCGCCAAGGTCACGCCGTTGCTGTGGCTTGCGTATATCGGCAGCTCGATGGCGATCTATTTCAAGACGAGCTGGGGACCGATCATCTTCGAGGATGTTGGCTTCACGCGTGCCGACGCCGCTTATATCTCGTCGCTCAGCGCGCTTGGCGGCGCCGTTGCAGGGTTGCTGCTGATGCGTTTTACCGATCGCTTCGGGCCGATCGCCATTGCCATCCTGCCCGTACTGACGGTGCCGATGCTGCTGGTCATGGGGAGCGCGAGCATGAGCCACACCCAGTTCGCGCTGGTGTCGTTCGCCAGCATGACTCTGATCGGCGGCGCGCATTTCGGCATGCACAGCATCGCCGGAATGTTCTACCCGAGCGCGATTCGCGCAAATGGCGGGGGCTGGGCGACTTCGATCGCCAAGATCGGATCGATCGGCGCGCCGCTGGTCGCGGGGTATCTGCTCGCGGCAGGGCTCCCGCCGCGCGAAAGCTTCATGCTGCTGGCCTTTGCGCCGGCGCTCACCGCAGTCACCCTGTTGCTGCTCGGCCGTATGTTCATCGGCCGCCGTGCCGCCGAACAGCCAAGCCTTTCGCCCGCTTGAATATCAGACATTGGAGTTCGCCATGAGCCTGACCATCAAACCCATCCTTCCCAAATTCGGTGCCGAGGTGTCCGGAATCGACATCGCCAAGCCGCTCGACGACGCGGCGCAGCGCGATGTCATCGGCGCGATGGATGACTGGGGCGTCTGCGTCTATCGCGGCACCGGCCTCGACAATGACAGCCACATCGCCTTCAGCCGCATCTTTGGCCATCTCGAGAGCGCGCCGATCATGAAGGGACGGCAGCGCCGTTTCGACAATCCCGAATTGTTCGATGCCGGCAACCTGACTCGCGAGGGCGCGATCCTCGCCGACGAGAGCATGATCCTGCACAAAAAGGGTGACCGGCTATGGCATACCGATTCGTCCTTCATGGACATGCGATCGTCCTATTCGCTGCTGCTGGCTTATGAAGTGCCGAAGGAGGGCGGCGAAACCTGGTTCGCCGATACCCGCTCCGCCTATGACGACCTGCCTGCGGCAACGAAGGCGCGGATCGACGGGCTCGAAGCGATGCATTCGCTGTGGTGGTCGCGCAAGCTTGCCGGCTTCCCGCTGACCGAAGAGGAAGTCGATGCGCGGCCCGCCGCGCGCCAGCCGCTGGTGATGGTCCATCCGCACAATGGCCGCAAATCGATCTATATCGGCGCGCATGCGCGCGACGTGGTCGGCATGGGGCAAGAAGAAGGCCGCGCGCTGATCCGCGAACTGATCGAATTCGCTACCCAGCCGCAATATGTGTTTTCCGTGAAGTGGAATCCCGGCGACCTGGTGATCTGGGACAATCTCGCCTCGATGCACCGTGGCGGCGATTTCGACGTAACGGGCGAGCGCCGCGACATGCGCCGGACGACGGTGCGCGAAGGTGCCGCGCCGGAGCAGCCCGACGACCCGTTCGGCGTCTATTTCCGGACGTCGCTCGGCCAGCCTGCCGAACTCGACGCCAAGAACTGATGTCCGGTGCGCGGCCGCGCGTCCTGATCACCCGTCGCTGGCCGGAAGCGGCCGAGCGGCGGATGATGGATCGCTTCGACGTCACCCTCAATGAGGGCGACCACCCGCTTGACGAAGCTGCGCTGATCGATGCGATGCGGACCTTCGATGCTGTCTGCCCGACCGTGTCCGATCGGGTCGGCGCCGCAGTCATCGAGGCGGCCGGCCGGCGCGCTGCGATCCTGGGCAATTTCGGCGTCGGCTATGACCATATCGACATTGCCGCCTGCCGGGAGTTCGGGGTTGCCGTCACCAATACGCCGGGCGTGCTCACCGATGCGACCGCCGATCTCACGCTGACCCTGATGCTGATGGCAGCACGGCGCGGGGGCGAGGGCGAGCGGCTGGTGCGCGCCGGCGGCTGGACCGGCTGGGGTCCTACCCAGTTGCTTGGCCGATCGCTTGCCGGGCGGACGCTTGGGCTGGTCGGTTTCGGCCGTATTGCCCGCGCGGTGGCACAGCGCGCACATCATGGCTTCGGCATGCGCATTCTCTATTTCGCGCGCCGCGAAGTTGATGGCGATGATGTCGCTGCGCTTGGCGCCGAATGGGTGCCCGACCTCCACACATTGCTTGGGCGTAGCGACATCGTCTCGCTTCACGTGCCGGGCGGGGTGGAAACGCGCCACCTGATCAACGCCGCAGCGTTCGAGGCGATGAAATCCGAAGCGCTGCTCATCAATACCGCACGCGGCGACGTGCTTGATCATGCGGCGCTGGTCGGTGCGTTGAAGGCGGGGCGCATCGCGGGCGCTGGGCTCGATGTCTATCCGCACGAACCGGATGTGCCCGCTGGCCTTGTCGAGCTGGAAAATGTCGTCCTTTTGCCGCATCTGGGCAGCGCGACCGTCGATACCCGGGTCGCCATGGGGCTGAAAGTGCTCGACAATCTCGATGCCTGGTTCGCAGGCAAAGGGCCGCCGGATCGCGTCGTGTGATGACGGGACTTCCCGGCGTCGCGCCTGCCGCGCTGATCGTCGATCATGACCTGCCGGAACAGTATCTCGACATTGTCGAGCATTACTGGCGACCGCTGGCCCATCGCATCGCCGAGGTGCGCGCGACTCTGTCCCGGCCGATCATCATTGGGGTCAATGGCGCGCAGGGCAGCGGCAAGAGCACATTGTGCGACTTCCTGGCCCGGTCGCTGCTCCCCGAGATCGGACTGAGCGCCGCCACATTGTCGCTCGACGACCTTTACCTGAGCCGAGCCGCGCGCGAGCGGCTGGCGCGAGACGTCCACCCGCTTTTCGCCACGCGCGGCGTTCCCGGCACGCACGACGTCGAGCTCGGGCGCGTCATTCTCGATCGCGTGATCTCAGGCCAGCCGGGCGAGATCAGGCTGCCGCGCTTCGACAAGCGCAATGACGATTGCGCCCCGATCAAAGCCTGGCCGAGACTGGCGTTGCCGATCGATGTCTTCCTGTTCGAGGGCTGGTGCATTGGCGCGCAGCCGCGAGGCGATGCCGCCCTTGTCGAGCCGATAAACGCGCTTGAGCGAGACGAAGACAGCGCCGGCATATGGCGCAGGCACGTCAATAGAGCGTTGGCAGGCGCGTATCAGGCGCTGTTCGAGCGGATCGACCTGCTGGTCATGCTGCAGCCGCCCTCGTTCGAGGCAGTGGCGGCCAACCGCGCACTTCAGGAGCGCAAACTGGCTGCGTCGGGCGCGAAGGGGCGAACGATGGATGCCGCCGCGCTGCACCGCTTCATGCTGCATTATGAACGGCTCACGCGCCATATGTTCGCCGAGATGCCGGCACGCGCCGACGTGCTTTTCCATCTGGATGACAACCAGCGGCCGATCGGGATGACGCAACGCGCGACGACCGCTGGCCACTGACGGACCTTTTCTGAAAGGGCGAACCCGCAGCGCGTTCAACGAGATTTGCCGGGAGCCTCAAGACGGTGCGGCATCCTCACCCTTCCCCCACATCCCGAACCACCACCGTCCCCGACCTGGAATCCACGATGATGTCGTCGTCATAGGAGGCGCACACCGTCATCCCTCCATTCCTCTCGTCCCAGTCATGCTCGAGGCCGTCTCGTTCCAGCACATTGTAGAGCGCGATCTGCTCGCGCTTCTGCTGCGCCTCGGCCGCCTGGACGAGCTTCGTCCAGCGATGCTGCGCTGTCTGGTTGCCACTCATCGCGGCGGCGGCCATCGATCGGAACACGGCGCGGTGCGCCGATAGCGTGATCTCCTCATCCCCCTCGCGCACCGTTACCGGGCGATAGGCTTCCTCCAGAATCATCGTCCGGGTCGGCTCATGGGCACCCGGCAAGCGGTCGCCCGGTGCGCCCGTCGCCCGCCGCGGCCGGCCCGCCGGATTGCCCGACTGGCCTTTTCGAAAGCGATGCTCGGCCGGCGGATTGCCATATCCCGCTGCCCTCTTCCCGACGGGCGGCGATGCGGACTCGGCGCGATCCTTCCCGTCACGGTTCGATTCAATCGCGCTGGTCGATTCAACACGATACTCGGTCATGTCATGGCTCCGATCATGATTGGTCTCGCCACCTTCAAAGCCGATTTCGCTGGCCTGTTGAATCGGCCTTCGGGCGTTCAGGACGCGCGAATTCCCTGTTTCCTGCCCGGAATTTCCCTGTTCGCATCAACCGGAGGAAAGCAGAACTACCTGATTTCACTGAAATATCGTGTCGATCACGCGCCGGAATCGATCCAAAAAAAAAGAAAATTCCCTGTTGCGGCGGCGGAACAGGGAAATTCAGCTGCCTCGCCGCAGCCCGCCAGCAAGGGTACGGGCACCCCGGCAGACGTCAGGCCCGGAGCGGAGGCCGACTCGTACCTGCCGATCCGCGCCGAGCAAGCCCGCAAGCTGTGCCGGCATGGCCTGACCGAAGCCGATATCGCCGATTTCTTCGATGTGGCGCCCGCCACGATCGATCGCTGGCGTCGCGCGCATCCGGACTTCGCCCGGGCCCTCGCCCGAGGCAAGGCCGATGCCGAGAACCAGGTCGAGCGCTCGCTCTATCAGCGCGCCATCGGCTATGATCGTCAGGTGGTGAAAATCTTCACCCCGGCCTGGGCCGAGGAACCGATCCGCGTGCCCGTTCGGGAGCAGATACCGGCCGATGCGCGCGCCGCGATCAGGTGGCTGCGCGCGCGCTGTCCCGAGAAATGGGGCGCTCCATGCCGGCAAGCCCGCGACAAACCCCGCGCCGCGCCCTCAATGCCCCTCGAACGCGACCAGCGAGGTAACCTCGAGCCCATCCTCGCGGAGTGCATCGGCGCCGCCGAGCTCGGGCAGGTCCACGACGAACTGAACCTGGCTCACGATTGCCCCGGCCTTGCGCAGCAGCCGCACCGCGGCCCGGGCCGTGCCGCCGGTGGCGATGAGATCGTCGACCAGCAGCACGCGCGCGCCCGGCGCACAGGCGTCGGCGTGCATCGCGATCCGGTCAGTGCCATATTCGAGCGCGTAATCCTCGGCGATCGTCGCGCCGGGCAGCTTGCCGTCCTTGCGGATGAGCAGCACGCCGGCGTTCAGCGGCGCCGCCAGCGCCGCCGCGAACAGGAAGCCGCGCGCCTCGATCCCCGCGACAAGGTCGATCGGGCCGTTCACCGCCGCCGCCATGCGCTCGATACAGGCCGCAAAGCCCTCGGCATCGAGCAGCAGGGTCGTGATGTCGCGGAACATGATCCCCGGCTTCGGAAAGTCGGGGATCGTCCTGATCAGCGCCTTGAGATCGTCATTGGCGGAAACCGCCGGCCTCTCAGTGCTTAACGTCGCGCCAGACATTCTGATACGCTCCCCATGCCAGGAAGCAGAAGATCAGCAGGAAGATGCCGGCGGCAAAGCCCGCATCATGCCGCGTCTCGAGATTGGGCTCGGCGGTCCACACCAGGAAGGCGGTGACGTCCTTCGCCATCTGGTCGACCGTCGACTTGGTGCCATCGAGATAGGTGACCTGGCCGTCCTGGGTCAGCGGCGGCGGCATCGCGATGTTGAGGTTCGCGAAATAGGGATTGTAGTACAGCCCGTCAGGCGTCTTCGAATCCGGATATTTGGCGAGCAGCGCGGCCGGCTCCTTGGTGTAGCCGGTCAGCAGCGAGTGGACATAGGCAGGCCCTTCTTCGCGCGCCTTGGTGATCAGCGAGAGATCGGGCGGCGAACCGGTGCCGGGATAATAGACCTTGGGAAAATGGTCCGACGGCACGTTCGGCCGCTCGCCGCGATCGCCCGATTTGTCGTCGAAGGTCTGCGCCTTGAGCTGCCAGTCGGCAGCGAATTTCTTCACCTGCGCGTCGTTATAGCCAAGCTCCTTCAGGTCGCGGAAGGCGACATGGCTGAGCGAATGGCAGGCCGAGCAGACTTCCTTGTAGACCTGGAGCCCGCGCTGGAGCTGGCGCTTGTCGAACGTGCCGAAATAGCCGTTCGACTTGAGCTCGACCTCCTTGGGCGCAAGGTGGAAGTCATCGACTGCCGTTGCTTTGACCGGATCGGTGATCTGGCCCTTGATGCTGCCGAACAGGGCGATCGCAAGGACGAAGACGAATGCCGCGCCGATGGCCGAGGAAATAATGCGAATCATTGCCGTAATTGCCCCTTATTCGGCCGCGAGCGCGGTCTGCGCGGGAGAAGTGCCGCCATGTTTCGCCAGCACCGCCTCGGTGATCGAGTTGGGCAGCGGGCGCGGCCGCTCGGCGCGCGAGATCATCGGGATGATGATCAGGAAATGCGCGAAATAATAGGCCGCGCAGATCTGGCTCAGGATGACATAGGTCGGCGTCGCCGGCGACCCGCCGCACCAGCCGAGGATCAGGATGTCGACGACCAGGATCCAGAAGAAAGTGCGGTAGACCGGCCGGTAATTGGCCGAGCGCACCGGCGAGCTGTCGAGCCAGGGAAGGAAGAACAGCAGCAGGATCGAGCCGAACATCGCCAGCACGCCCCACAGCTTCGCCGGCAGGATGAAATCCGAGGTGAAGGCGCGCAGGATCGCGTAGAAGGGCCAGAAATACCATTCGGGCACGATATGCGCCGGCGTCGAGAGCGAATTGGCCGGGATATAATTGTCCGGATGGCCAAGCGAGTTCGGCGCGAAGAACACCAGCAGCGCGAAGATCAGCAGGAACACGCCGAGGCCGAAACCGTCCTTCGCCGTGTAATAGGGATGGAAGGGCACCGTATCCTGCTCGCCCTTCACCTCGACGCCGGTCGGGTTGTTCGAGCCCGGGATGTGGAGCGCCCAGATGTGCAGGATGATCACGGCGGCGATCACGAACGGCAGCAGATAGTGGAGCGAGAAGAAGCGGTTGAGGGCTGCCTCGCCCGGCGCATAGCCACCGAGCAGCCACACCCGGATGGTGTCGCCGACCAACGGTATCGCCGAGAAGAAGCCGGTGATCACCTGCGCGCCCCAGAAGCTCATCTGGCCCCAGGGCAGCACATAGCCCATGAACGCGGTCGCCATCATGAGGAGGAAGATGACCACGCCGAGCAGCCACACCATCTCGCGCGGCGCCTTGTAGGAGCCGTAGAACAGCCCGCGGAAGATGTGGATATAGACGACGATGAAGAACATCGACGCGCCGTTCGCGTGCGCATAGCGCAGGAACCAGCCGGCATTGACGTCGCGCATGATGTGCTCGACCGAGTCGAACGCGCCCGCGCCGGTCGCACCATAATGCATCGCAAGGACGATGCCCGTGATGATCTGGATGCCGAGCGCAGCGCCGGCGAGGACGCCGAAGTTCCAGAAATAATTGAGGTTGCGCGGCACCGGATAGCCGGCGCCGACCGCATTATAGACAAGACGCGGAAGCGGCAGCCGTTCGTCCATCCACTTCATCAGCGGATTCTTCGGCGCGTAGTGCTTGGCCCAGGGGAAGCTCATTTTCTAGGTTCCTCAGCCGACGGTGACCGTCGTGTCCGACGTGAATTTGTAATCGGGAACCGCAAGGTTCTTCGGCGCCGGACCCTTGCGGATGCGCGCTGCGGTATCATAGGCCGAGCCGTGGCACGGGCAGAAATAGCCGCCATAAGGCCCGCGATTCTCGCCCTCTCCGGCGCCCAGCGGCACGCAGCCGAGATGGGTGCAGACGCCGAGCGTGATCAGCCAGTTGGTGTGGCCGGCCTTGGTACGCTGGGCGAGCGTCTGCGGATCGCGCAGTTCGCTCAACGCAACGGCTTCCGCTTCGGCGATTTCAGCCGGCGTCAGGTTGCGAACGAAGAGCGGCTGGCCGCGGAACTTGGTCTTGATCGCCTGGCCGGGCGTGATCTTCGACAGATCGACCTCGGTGGTCGATTCAGCCAGCACGTCGGCGGACGGGTTCATCTGGTTGATCAGCGGCAGGACAACGACGGCGGCGCCGACGCCGATCCACGACACGGCCGCGATATTGATGAAATCGCGGCGGCGCGGATCATACTCCTCCTCGTAAGGAGCCGGGTCCTCCCCTGGCGGTACGGCGGTATCAACAATTGCCATTCACTTGCCCTTGCACTTCGTATCTCGGCCCAAGCACTTCGTATCTCAGCGAAGCCGACCAGGTGTTTGCGAGATGAAGCGCACGCCCTGCCGATCCGCCGTCCCCACGGAGGTTGGCGGCCTGATAGACGCGGGGGACCGCCTTTGCCAACTGCATTTTAGCCCTGTTGTTACAGAGCCGCCCAAGGCCCTATGCGAAGGACATGCGGATCGCCCTGTACCAGCCCGATATCGCCGGGAATGTCGGCACCATCCTGCGCCTCGCAGCGTGCCTCGGCGTGGGCGTCGACCTGATCGAACCGATGGGATTCGCATGGGGCGACCGGGCCCTTGTGCGGGCCGGGATGGACTATGCCGGCGCAGTCGAGGTGACCCGCCATGCCGATTGGGCTGCCTTCGAATCCGCCGCGGCCGCGCGAATCATCCTGCTGACGACACGCGGCGGGACGAGGCTGGACGCGGCGACCTTTCGCCAGGACGATATCCTGCTGCTGGGAAGCGAAGGAAGCGGCGTGCCGCCCGATGTCCATGCCCGCGCCGACATGGCGGTGAGAATTCCGCTCAGGCCGGGCTTCCGCTCCTTGAATGTCGCGGTTGCGGCGGGCATCGCGCTCGCCGAAGCATTGCGGCAAACAGCAGGATGGCCCGAATGATCAGTGCGAACGACAAGGTGACGCCGGACCTCGATTCCGAACAATCGGCGGCCCGGACCTGGTTCGAGCAGCTTCGCGACCTGATCTGCGCCGAGTTCGAGGCGATCGAGCGCGAGGCCGGATCTGACGCGCGATTCGCCTACACCCCCTGGGACCGCACCGACGCTGACGGATTGCCGAGCGGCGGCGGCGGCGTGCGGGGCGTGATGAAGGGCCGGGTATTCGAGAAGGTCGGGGTCAACGTCTCGACCGTCGGCGGGGCGCTCGAGGGCGAGTTCGCCAAATCGATCCACGGCGCCGGCGAGGATCCGCGCTTCTTTGCAACCGGCATCAGTCTGGTCGCGCACATGGCGAACCCGCATGTGCCGGCCGTCCACATGAACACCCGCTTCCTGGTCACTACCAGGAGATGGTTCGGCGGCGGCGCCGATCTCAACCCGCCTTTGCCCGTGGCTGAGGATACCGACGATTTCCACGCTACGCTGAAGGCGGCGTGCGACGCGCATGATCCGGCGCATTACCCACGCTTCAAGCAATGGGCCGACGATTATTTCTACATCCCCCACCGCAAGGTCCATCGCGGCGTCGGCGGCATCTTCTATGATCATCTCGAGGGCGATTTCGCCACGAACTTCGCCTTCACGCAGGATGTCGGCCGCGCCTTTCTCGATGCGTATCCGCGGATCGTGCGGCGGCGAATGGCCGAGCCCTTCACCGATGCCGACGTCGCGATTCAACGCGCCTGGCGTGGGCGCTATGCCGAGTTCAACCTCGTCTACGATCGCGGCACGTTGTTCGGGCTCAAGACGGGCGGCAACATCGATGCGATCCTGATGAGCCTTCCGCCGGTGGCAACATGGGAATGATCCGGGGGAAAATGGGATGGCTGGATTGATTCCGGTCCCGGCGAACGAGCTGGCGACGATCGTCACCACGCTCGAGATGCGCAATCGCCCGCCATTGCGTCCGATCCCGGCCGCGCGCCTGCGTCTCGTGGCCTGGCATCAGCCGACCCCGGAGAAATACCGCGTGCTGTTCCGGCGAATCGGCGCCCCCTGGCTGTGGTTCTCGCGGCTGGTGATGGACGATGCCGTCCTGTCGGGGATCATCCATGATCCGGCGGTCTCGATCTTCGCGGCGGTCGATGCGGGCGGCATGGAGGTCGGCATGCTGGAGCTCGACTTTCGCCGCGCCGGGGAATGCGCCCTTTCCTATTTCGGGCTCATTCCAGAGCTCGCCGGCCAGCGACTCGGCCGCTGGCTGATGGCGGAAGCGATGGCCCGCGCCTGGGCGAAGGGCGTTGAGCGGGTCTGGGTGAACACCTGCACACTCGATCACCCCTCGGCGCTCGGTTTCTACCGCGCCTCGGGCTTCACCGCTGTGTCGCGCACGATCGAGACCTTTCCCGATCCTCGCGTGATCGGCATCCTGCCGCCGGAGGCAGCGCCTCAGATTCCCTTGCTGGCGACAAGCCGCCGGTAGAGCGCGATCTGGATGAGGATCGTCGCGAGCGTGGCCAGGGACGCGGTCGCCGCGGCCATTGCGTCGAGCAGGGCCGCCGAGACGGGATTCGCCGTCGGCGCACCGTCAAGGACCCGTCCAAGCGCGACGAACGGCTCCGGGAGGAGCCGGCTGCCCAACAGCAGGGCGATGGCGATCCCGGCAAAGGCGAGACCATGGCCTCTGCTGAGCTCGATGCTCCTTTTGACCGAAGCCACCGCCCCGAGCGGCTGTTCGGCGACCATCGCCGCGCCCGCCAGCATCATCCGCCCGATCGCGTAGATCCCGGGTATGATCAGCAGAAAACCCACTGCAGGCACGGCAATCAGGGCAATCGGCAAGGAGGCGAGCACTGAAACCAGCAAATAGCGCAGCAACAGCCGCGACGCGGCCTGCAAGGCGTTTTTCAGGTCCGGCCGTCCGCTGCGCAAATACAACACGAAGATCAGGAGCGCACCGAAGGCGGCCCAAAGGATGCTCCCGACCAGGGCAAGCCCATAATCGGAGAGCCACTGGGCCATGAGGGGTGCCCAGACGCGGATTGCCTCCTCGTTCGAAACCCCGGCGGCCGGCACGGGTGGATCGGGGAGCAGCACCAGCACGGCGAATTGCGGCAGGAACAGGAAGAAACCGGCGACCGCCAGCAGGAGATCACGGTCACGCTTCCACATCCGCCAGGCATCGGCGAGCACGCCCGCCACATCGAGGTTCATGCCGAGTCGACGATCGCCTCGCGCGCGTCGCGCACCGCCAGGTAGAGCTTGGCAGTGAACGCCGCCGCGAGCACCGCAAAGGCGGTCAGGACGACGCTCTCCAGGATCGAGGCCAGCACCGATCCGAGCGTCACCGGCCCGTCACCGCCCGCGATCATCCCGAAGACCGCGCCGAAGACGAACTTCGCGGCGAGAACCGATACCGACCAGATAATGAGATAGAGAAGGATCACCCCGATGATCTTCCACTGTACCGGGCGAGTGAGCTTGAACGATCGCCCGATCGCACCGAGCCCTCGGCGCTCCATGATGACCGTCGGCGTCACGAGCAGCAGCCGCGCCGCGAGCCATGCCAGCAGGCAGGCGAAAATCAGGAGATACAGGCCGAGGAACGCGTTGACGCCCGGCGGCAGTTCAGCCTTGCCGCCTGCCACCGCCGCCTGGAAGTCGAATCCGGAGAGCGCGAGCGCAATCCCGAATGGCAGCATGAGCACGAAGACGCCGATCAGCAGGACCAGCGAAATCCCGATCACCGGCAGCAACCGGCGATTGGCCGCTGCGGTGGCGCTTGCCCGACCGCCGGCCGCATCGAGTGCCAGCGCCATGATCGCCAGCTGCCCCCAGAGCGAGACGATCGAAAGGACGAACGACACGAGCTGGAAGCCCATCGCCGCCGATCCGCCCATTTTCGTCAAGGGGCCGAGGCTCTGCGAAATCGAGACCGGCACGAAGATGGCGAGGAGCGCCAGAGGCAGGATCGCGGAAAGATTGTCGCTCAGAAACTCGGTCGCGCGATCCCAAACCGTCCCCATGCTAACCATAGCCGTCCCCGCATTCGTCGGCGCCACCGGGCGTCACCTTACTGATAGCGCAGCTTTTTGGCCCACGCCAATGCTTGTGTCATTCGGGGCACTCACGCAATGGAGCTGCGATGTCCATTTCCACTGACGATATCGAATGGCGCGTCGAACCGACGCCGGTCGCCTATGACGAGGCGATTGCCGCCATGGAAGCCCGCGCGGCGGCAGTGACCGCGGGCGCGGCGCGCGAGCTGGTGTGGCTGCTCGAGCATCCACCCGTCTATACCGGCGGCACCAGTGCCGATCCGGCCGAGCTGCTCGATCCGCGCTTCCCGGTCTTCAAGGCCGGCCGCGGCGGGCGCTACACCTATCATGGCCCCGGCCAGCGCATCGTCTATCTCGTGCTCGACCTGAACAGGCGCGGACGCGACGTGCGGCATTTCGTCCATTCGCTCGAAGGCTGGGTGATCGCCGCCCTCGCCCAGATCGGGATCGAGGCCTTCCGCGCGCCGGGGCGGATCGGGATCTGGACGATGGCGCCGCGTGCCGATGGCGGCATGGAAGAGGCCAAGATCGGTGCGATCGGGGTGCGGGTGCGGCGCTGGGTGACGCTGCACGGCTTTTCGGTGAACCTCGCCCCGGACCTGACCCATTTCGGCGGAATCGTACCTTGCGGCCTCGCGGAATTCCCCGTCACCAGTGCTGCGGCACTCGGCAAGGCGTCGGATTTTGCAACTTTTGACGCCGCACTGGCGTTAGCGTTCCCTGCGTTCCTCGAAACTCTTTCTTGTCCCCGGCAAAACGAGGCTTGAGGGGCGTCCGATATCAGACTAATGTCCACTACGGTTTGGGTATTAAGGTCTCGAGACCATCCAGATCCACTATCTAGGGAGCTTTCCAATGCGTGCATTCATTTCCAAGGCTGTTGCGGGTTCGATGATCGCCGGCGCAGCGCTGATGATCTCGGCTTGCCAGCCGAAGACCGAGACGACCACCAACGACACGACCGTCACCGAGATGGGCAACGAAACCTCCGAGACGATGTCGGACAACATGACCTCGACCGACGCGGCGACGATGGACAATGGCGCGATGGCCAACGACACCATGACCGTCACCAACACCACGACGACCACCACCAACACGCACTGATCGCCCTTTCGGGTTTGATCGTGTGAAGGGCCGTCCGGCAAACCGGGCGGCCCTTTCGATTCAACCTGTCCCGTTTTCGATTCAACTCGCCGCGAAATACTGTACTGATAACGGGCACAGTATGGGGATGGCCTGGGAAAAGGGCTTGGGTTGAATGTCGAAAGGCCCTAACTCTCCTTGCGAGCATGAAGAAGGTAAAGACAGTGTTGCGTTTCATCATGGCGTTTGCCGCCGCTACGGTTGCGTTCTCCGCATCCCCTGCTTCCGCCCAGTTCTTCCTTGTCCAGCGCGACATGCGCGGCGAGACGGTCCGTGGCGGCGAGGCCGGTCTCGGCATGGAATTGCCCGGCGCGACCGAAGCCGAGCTGCGCGCGGCGCTGGTCTGGAACATGCGCGCCGCGCTCAACGTCGCCGCGCTGCAATGCCAGTTCGAAACGACATTGCTCACCCAGCCCAATTACAACGTCATCCTGCTCAATCACAAAGATGAGCTGCAAAAATCCTATGACGTGCTGACCAAATATTTTCTCCGGGTGAACAAGACCGCAAAGGCCGGCCAGAACGCGCTCGACCAGTTCGGCACGCGGACCTATTCGAGCTTCACGACCGTCTCGGCTCAATATGGCTTTTGCCAGACCGCGGCGCTGATCATGCACGACGCTATCTTCGCGCCGCGTGGATCCTTCTACAAGATCGCGGAAGACCGTACCCGCGAACTGCGCAACAGCCTTCAGCCGGCCGGCGAGCAGCGCCAGCCGCGCGGCATCCTGTACGCGCGACAAGCTGGCATGCTGCCGCGTTTCGACGATCTCTGCTGGAACAAGAAGGGCAGCTGGGTCACCAAGAAGTGCGGCCCCTTCCAGCTGGCGCCGCGCTCTTAACGCAAGCCGAGCGCCTTGTGGGCCTGGAGCGTCAGGCGCCATTTCGGGCGGAACATTACGAAGTCTATCGCCGCCGCCTGGTTCGCGACCGCTGAAGCATCGTCCATCGGCTGGACGAGGAAATGGGTGAAGTCCCAGCCCTCGATCGCCTCCAGGTCAGTGCCGGGCTGCGGCCAGACCAGCTTCAGCTCATCGCCCGATCGCTGCACGACAGCACTGCCCGCCTTGGGGCTGACGCACACCCAATCAATGCCGGGATGCACAGCCACGGTGCCGTTGGTCTCGATCGCGATCGTGAAATCCGCCGCGTGAAGCGCATCGACCAGCGCATCGTCGACCTGTAGCATCGGCTCGCCACCGGTCAGGACAGCGAAGCGCTCGTCACGCCCCCATCCCCAATGGTCGGCCGCAGCGGCGGCGAGCGCAGCGGCATCGGCGAACTTGCCTCCGCCGGCGCCGTCGGTGCCGACGAAATCGGTGTCGCAGAAACGGCAGACCGCCGTCGCGCGATCCTGTTCGCGGCCCGACCAGAGGTTGCAGCCGGTAAAACGCACGAACACGGCGCGGCGCCCGGCATTCACTCCTTCGCCCTGCAGCGTGAGGAACATCTCCTTGACGGCGTAGCTCATGGTCGGCGCCTCAGGCTGACAGCGCGTAATGCGTCGGATCGACCAGGCCGGCTTCCTCGAACCCCTTTATGCGCAGGCGGCAGCTGTCGCACAGGCCGCAATGCAGCCCGCCGGGGGCCGGATCATAGCAGGACCAGCTGATCGCGGCATCGAGGCCAAGCCGGTCAGCCTCCCGGACGATATCCGCCTTGGTCATGTTCTGGAGCGGCGCGTGAATGCGAAACGGCGCGCCCTCCACCCCCGCCTTGGTGGCCAGTTCGGCCAATCCCTCGAACGCGGCGATGAATTCAGGGCGGCAATCGGGATAGCCCGAATAGTCGAGCGCGTTGACGCCGATATAGAGGTCGCGTGCACCGGCCGCTTCGGCCCAGCCGAGCGCGAGGCTGAGGAAAATGGTGTTGCGGGCAGGAACATAGGTGACCGGGATGCCGTCGCTCGGCCCGTCTTTCGGCACCGCGATATCCGCGGTCAGCGCCGACCCGCCAAAGACCGAGAGATCGAGCGGCAGGACAATGTGCCGTTCGGCACCGAGCAGCTTGGCAATGCGCCGTGCTGCGGCAAGCTCGAGCCGATGGCGCTGGTTATAGTCGATCGAAAGCGCGAGCAGGCGGTGCCCGTCCTCGCGCGCGCGCGCTGCTGCCACCATTGAATCGAGGCCGCCCGACACAAGGGCGACCGCAAGGGTCGTTTCAACTGTCATGATCGAACCGACGTAGAAGCTGGGCGGTGGAATCGCAATGCCAGCGTCCCGACAAAAAAACGGGCCGCCCGAAGGCGACCCAGTGATGCTCCTCAGAGCGAATTAGGGAGAAAATATGCCCAAGAACGGCACCGCCTTCAGATACTATAGGCAAGGTAAATAGCACGTTAATGGGCGGCGACGGACTTCGCTCCGCAATCGCCGATGCGCCGCCCCTCATAATCCATGTCGAACGGCGCGCCGGACGCGATACCCTGAGTCTGAACGCGTAAAAGTCTCGGCGTCTCGATGGCGATCGTGGTTCGGCCATGGCCGGCACCCCGACAAGTGTAATGGACGGTCGCCCCCTCGGGCGAGTCGGCGATCACGAAACGGGAGCATTGCGCGCCGACATGGCCGAGCTGGAGCAGGATGGCGGGATCGGAGATGCAGAGCGACCGCGCCACCGCGCTCGCGCCCGGCTCCTTCAGCTGCCATTGGCCAGCTTCGACACGGGTCAGTGCCGCCAGCCCCGGCGCGCGCGCCGGTGCGGCAGCGGCAAGTCCTCCGGCCAGCAACAAGCCGAAGACCGCGATGCGCCCTGATCGTCGATGAAAAGTCATGTGAAACCCCGCTCGCAAACCAGCGCCCTATAGGCATCAAGCAAGCGACCCCTCGACCATGTGGGGCAGATGCCTCCATTTTTCAATATTGTTCAGGAGACGTAATGATCCGCCACGGGGACCGGAAACTTGCGCGCGCAAAAGGCACAGTCGACGACGATCATCCCGTCCTTGTCGGCCATCGCGCGCTGATCCTCGGGCGGAAACTTCGCCAGCACCGAGGCGATATAGTCGGGCGAGCAGCGGCAGCCGCGTGCCAGGAGAATTCCGGGGAGAAGCCTGACCTCGTCCTCCTCGTTGAACAGGCGCCAGATCAGCGATTCGAGCGGCAATGCCCTGTCTGCGAGCTCGTCCGCTCCCATCGTCGCGCCGAGCAACGCGACATGCTCCCATTCGGGGTGGTCGAGCCGGGTGTGGAGACGTTCCCGGCCGTCCTCACCCTCGGGCAGGTGCTGGAGAAACAGGCCGCCCGAGACATGCGTTCCATCCTCGCCCCGCGCGACACCGAGACGGACCAGGGTCGGGATTTGTTCGGACTGGACGAAATAGCTCTGCGCAGCGTCGGCGAGCGTGGTGCCGTCAAGCGGGACGATGCCCTGATACCGCTCCCCCGTCGCCGCCTGATCGAAGGTAATGGCGAGGTAACCGGTGCCGAACAGCGCGAACAGGGTCGGCGATGTCGGCGCGGCGGCGAGCGCCTCCTCGTCATACTGGATATAGCCGCGCAACTCGCCGCCGCGATAATCGCAGACGAGCAGTTTCACGACGCCGTTCTCCGTCTGGGTCTGCAGCGTGAGCTGGCCGCCCGCGTCCTTGAGGGTCGATCCGATCAGGGCGGTCAGCGTCAGCGCCTCCGCCAGCAATGCCTCGATCGGCGGCGGATAAGCATGAGCCGCGAGAATCTCGTCGAGCACCGGTCCGAGCCGCACCACCCGGCCGCGGGCATGGCGCGCGGGAATGGTGAAGCCGAGTGCACGGTCCAGGTCCAGTTCTTCAGTCACGAGATATCCTTTGCCGTTCCCGCGAGAGCGAGATTTCATCGCCCGCGCGCCGCCGCCTCCGCAACGGAGCGATCAGCCGCCGGTGACGAGATGGGTCCCGCTTTCGCGAGGACGACAATAGATAGGATGAGGCGGCTCAGCCGCAACTCAACCGATCTGCCCGAAGCACCAGCGCAGGATGGCTTTCTGCGCATGGAGCCGGTTCTCGGCCTCCTGCCAGATCAGCGATTGCGGGCCGTCGATCACCGCGGAGACCACTTCCTCCTCGCGGTGCGCGGGCAGGCAATGGAGGAATTTCGCATCGGGCTTCGCCGCCGCCATGAGCGCCTCGGTCACCTGATAGGGCATCATCGCGGCGAGCTTGGTCTCGGCATGGAGCTGGCCCATCGAGATCCAGGTGTCGGTAACGACAATATCCGCGCCCTCGACCGCCTCGCGCGGATCGCCGACGACACGCGCGCGCCCGCTGGCACGAACGATCGCCTCTTCCTCGGGCTGGAAGCCTTGCGGGCAGGCGGCGACGACGTCGAACTGCATCAGGCTCGCCGCTTCGACGATCGATGCGAGTACATTGTTGCCGTCTCCCAGCCACGCGACCTTTAGGCCCGGAAGACTCTTGCCGCTCTCGATGATCGTCAGCAGGTCCGCGACAATCTGGCAGGGATGCGACGCATCGGTGAGGCCATTGATGACCGGTACCGAGGCATAGGCCGCCATCTCCTCGACCTTGGCGTGATCGTCGGTCCGGATCATGATCGCGTCGCAATAGCCCGACAGCACGCGTGCGGTATCCGCCACGGTCTCGCCGCGGCCGAGCTGGGTAGTCCCGGCATCGAGAACGATCGAGCTGCCACCCAGCTGGCGGATTGCCATGTCGAACGACACCCGGGTTCGAGTCGAGTTCTTCTCGAACACCATCGCCAGCGCGTGACCCGCGAGCGGCGCGTCCGCATCTGGCTTGCCCTTGGGCCAGCCGGCGCGGGCCGCCTTGCGATCGAGCGCATCCGCCAGCATCGCGGCGATGCCGTCAGCGCCCGCATCGGACAGGTCAAGAAAGTGGCGCACGCCCATTTCAGTCATCGGAGGCGGGCACATAGACCCGCGCCGCCTCGCTCAGTTTCTCGATGCACTCAGCGATATGACTCTCGTCGATCACCAGCGGCGGCAATATGCGAACGACATTTTCGCCGGCCGCGACCGTCAACAAGCCATGATTGTCGCGGCAATGCGCAACGAAGCGCCGGCTATCGGACTTGAGCTTGATGCCGAGCATCAGCCCCTTGCCACGGACACTTTCGAAGAGATGATCGTGATTGGGAATCATCTGCTCGAGCCCCGACCGCAGCCGCTCGCCCATCGCGGTAACGTTTTCGAGAAAGCCCGGCTCGAGCAGCACATCGAGCACCGCCTCGCCAGCGGCCATGGCAAGCGGATTGCCGCCATAGGTGGAGCCGTGCGTGCCGATCACCATGCCCTTGGCCGCTTCTTCGGTCGCGAGACAGGCGCCGAGCGGGAAACCGCCGCCGATACCCTTGGCAAGGGCGGCGATATCGGGCGTCACGCCATAATGCTCATGCGCGAGCATCTTGCCGGTGCGGCCATAACCGGCCTGGACCTCGTCGAGCACCAGCAACAGGCCATGCTCGTCACAGGCCTTGCGCAGCCCCTTCATGAACGCGTCGCTCGCCGGTCTGATCCCGCCCTCGCCCTGGATCGGCTCGACCAGAAAACCGGCGGTGTTGTCGTCGATCAGCGCGAGCGCGCCTTCGAGATCGTTGAACTTCGCATAGGCGAAGCCCGGCAGCAGCGGCTCGAAGCCGTCACGCATCTTCGACTGGTTGGTGGCGCTGATCGTACCCAGCGTACGGCCATGAAAGGCGGTGTCGAAGGTAATCAGCGTGTGCCGCTGCGGATTGCCATTGGCATAATGATAGCGCCGCGCAGTCTTGATCGCGCATTCGACCGCCTCGGCACCGGAATTGGTGAAGAAGACGGTGTCGGCAAAGGTCGCATCGATGAGCCGCTGCGCGAAATGCTCGCCCTGCGGCGAGCCGTAGAGATTCGACACATGCATCAGCGTGGCGGCCTGGTCGGCGATCGCCTTGACCAGCTTCGGATGGCCATGGCCAAGTGCGTTGACTGCGATGCCGCTGGCGAAATCGAGATAGCGCTCGCCCTGTTCGCCGATCAGATAGCAGCCCTCGCCTCGCACAGGCCGAACCCCGCAACGGGGATAGACTGGCATGAGCGGGGTGATAGGCACAGGGCTGCTCCTCAAACAAAAAAGGCGGCCCGTGCAGGGCCGCCGGAGGGCGCATTTACTTGGGGTGATGGGGGAGCGTCAACACCGCGTGGATTCGGGGCGGATTCCGGATCGTTTCGCGCCGATCCGGGTTGAACGAACAGGGAGAGACGCGATGCCGGCGATACTCGAAAACTGGCAAGCTACTGCACTTGGGCTCCCAAAATCAGCCCACCGCCGGGCGCTCCCGACAAGAAGGTGGAGTGCGCGTGCCGGGTGCCGGGTGCCGCCGTCGTGGCTTCGCTACCGGGCTGACAAGTCGGTTCGGGGGCGTCACGGGACGAGGAATGCTGCTGGATGCCCTTTACGGAGACCCTATCAGACATTGAGGGAGGCGGAGGTAGCCTGAACTATGCCCCCGGTATCAGGGAATTTCTTTTTTTTCTCGATGCATTATCAGGTCTATTTATCTGCCTTTACAAGTACTTGAACGGCTTTCTGTTAGTTTTACCGACCCGGTATCAGGGAATAACAGGGAATTAACAGGGAAATACGGAGCGCAGGCCGTACTGGTAGCGCGCTGCGCAAAGCATTCAATTGCCGACAGTGAGAAGGAGCGGTTCGGGCTTCTGAGCGTCCCGTCGCACCATAGGCCACAATCCGCGAGGCGGTTGAATCGACTTCAGGGACGAGTTGCGGGCGCCTGCGCTTCAACGATCCTGCGGTTCCACGCCTCCGCGACGCCGCGCGTCCTGCCATAGTCCGAGAGGCAGGACATGTAATTTGGATGGAATTCGAGCGGCTTCTGGAGTTCGTCGATCGCGGTCCATTGGGCGCAGCTCTTGCCATTGAAGACATGCGCGTCGGGATCCTCGGATCCCGGCGGCAGGCCTTCATTGCTGATAAAGGCCATGCTGAGCCCGCCATGCTGAATGCCGTAATTCTCGGCGCTCGCCACGGAGAAGCGATAGACTTGGTTCTCGAGCAACGAGACGGCGCGCGCGCCCGCGGTGAGCGACGACCATTTGTCGACCGGCTTGCCGTCCTGCAGCCAGGGCCCGCTATAGAGCACGCCGTTGACGATCACCGTGACCTGCGCATCCTTTGCGGCGGCGCTGCCCAGCGCCCCTTCGATCTGCTGCAGAAAGACGCCGAAGCGGGCACCACCGTCCATATACATGTTGGTGCGGATCGCGCCTGCGTCGGCGATCGAGAGTGATACCGGATAGGCCGAGGGCGGCACCGACGAGGAAGCGACCAGCGCCTGGACATAGCAATCCTGGAGCGTGCCGGTCTTGCCGGACCAGGCCGGCGTGTCGATCCGCGAGGCAAGCTCGGTCATGTCGATTGCGTAACCCTGGCCGTCATCGAGATTGACGACGCCGACGAACAGCTTGCGATGCGCCGCATCTTCCTCCGCGATCTGGTGCAGGGTCTCGGGCGATAGCAGCGCCTTGAGGCGCGCCTCGAGCGGCCCGAAGGTCGCCAGCGCCCCCTTGCTGAGGCCGCCGATGATCCCGCCTGGGACGGGCGTGGCAACGTCGCCTTCCTTTGCGATCGAATAGGCAAGGGCGAGATCGCCGGTATTGGACACCCCCGGCTTGATCGTGCCGGCGAGCGGACCATCGACCCATTCATAGGTGCGATCCTTCGCCACCGGGCTGTTGGCGAGAAACAGGAAGGTGCTGATCAGCGATCCAGTGCTGATCCCGGTGACGACGTCGTAGCGCGGGACCTGCTTCATGCCGTAGAAGAACCCGGCACCGAAGGCGCCATGCTGGCTGCCGCCGCTCAGCACGAGGAGCTGCGGGGCTGGCGCCGGTGCCGGCGTTCGCTCCTCGGTCGTCGGGCCACCGCGCCGCGGCGGCGCGGCCCGGCTGAGAATATCCCTGGCCAGTTCAGCCGCGAAATCATTCGCGCCCGGCGCGATGTCGGCGCCGAGCATTACCTTGGGATGGCCCGAGTCGACCTTGAGCGGCAGCGCCCGATAGGCGCAGGCCGCGATCGATGACGGGCGGGGCTGCATGCAGCCGCCCAACGCCAGCCCGAGCAGCGCGACGCTGATAGCGGCACGAATTCGACCCATTTTTGCCTCCACCTAAAAAGGTGAGGCAGCAGGGTAAGCGCTCGCCAGCCGCCCGCAATCGGAGACGTAACCGAAATGCCGCCAAATCCGGGCGGCAGCAAGCACGACGCATCGGGTCGCCGATGGAATGGCTTTCGGGGTTATGCGATCGCCAGGCTCAGCTCTTGATCTTCCAGCCGCTGCGAAGAAGCGAATAGCAGAGCACGCCCAGCGCGATGTCGATGACGAGGATGATGATCCCACCCGGCAGCACCGGTGAATCGGCCGTACCGAGAAAGCCGTAACGAAATCCGGAGATCACGTAGAAGAACGGGTTCACATGGCTGAAGATGCGGAAAGCCGGCGCCAGCTTGTCGACTGAATAGAAGGTGCCCGAGAGCAGCGTTAGCGGTGCGATGAAGAAATTCTGTACCGCGGCGGCATGATCGAACTTCTCGGCCCAGACCGATGTCAGGATGCCGATCAGCGCAAGCATGATCGCCCCGAAAAAGCCGAACCAGAGGATCGCGATCGGGTGGATCGGCACGATATGCACGCCCGGCCAGAGCAGCATCGCCAGGAACACCGCGCTGCCGACGCAAAAGGCGCGCGTCACCGCACCGCCGATCATCGCCGCGAGCAATTCAGTCGTGGAGAGTGGTGGCATCAGATAATCGACGATCGTGCCCTGGATCTTGCCGACCAGCAGCGAAAAGCTCGCATTGGCGAAGCTGTTCTGCAGCATTCCCATCACGATCAGCCCCGGCGCGATGAAATCGGCGAAGGGCACGTCGACCCCGCCGACATGAACCGGGCGTTTTCCGCCGGTCGCGACAGTGAAAATCACCAGAAACAACAAGGTTGTGATCGATGGCGCCCATATCGTCTGCAGCTGCACCTTGAAGAACCGGCGCACCTCCTTGATATAGAGGGTTCGAAGACCGCCCCAATTGACGTTCCGAATCACTGGGACGCCGGGGGCGTTCACAACCGCCGACTGGATTTCGCCGATTGGGGGCTGGCTGCTCATCGCAGACGCGCTAATAGCTGCCGCCGCCGCCCGCAACCCGGCATGAGACGAATAGGGAAATTGAATGTCCTGGACCGACGAGCGTATCGATACGCTGAGAAAGATGTGGGAAGCTGGCCAGACGGCGAGCCAGATCGCCGAGGAACTGGGCGGCGTGAGTCGCAACGCAGTGATCGGCAAGGCGCATCGCCTCGGCCTGCAATCGCGCCCGTCACCGGTGAAGCCGAACGAGCCCGATGCCAAGGCCGCCGCACCCGAGCCGAAGCCGACACCCGCTCCGATCGCGAAGGCGCCCGAGCGCATCGTGCCGCCCGTGATCGTCGCATCGGTCACTGAGGTCGAAATCGAGATCGAAATCGTGGAAGAGGAGGTCGACGAGAGCGAGACTGAAGTCGTCGCCGCGCCCCCTCCCCCGCCGCAGCCGATCATGCGCTCGGTCGGCCCCGGCGGCTTCCTCCGCCAGGCCCCCGGCGAGCAGCAGGCGCCGATCACGCCGGCACCGCCGCGCCGTCTCGTTCCGGCCAAGCCCTCGCCTGAGATGGCCGGCAAGACGACCCTGCTCGATCTCAACGACAAGATCTGCAAATGGCCGCTCGGCCACCCCGGCGAGCCCGATTTTCACTTCTGCGGCGAGAAGGTTAACCCAGGCTTCCCGTACTGCGTCGCGCATTGCGGCCATGCCTATCAGGCACAGCTGCCGCGCCGCGACCGCCGCCCGCCGCCGCCGCTGCCATTCGGCGGGCCGCGGGTTCGGTGACCTGCTTTCCCTCTCCCAGCGGGAGAGGGAGGGGCCCATCGCGCAGCGATGGGAGGGTGAGGGCGACGGTTACGGCTTAATCACCCTCATCCGGTGCTTCGCGCCACCTTCTCCCGATGGGAGAAGGAATCAGCAGCGCTTGCCTCGCTGACTCCTCGGACCCTATAGCTTTCCCATGGCCGAAGACCTTTTCGCTAGCGCACCCAAGACCTCCACCGATTACGACGCCTCCTCGATCGAGGTGCTTGAGGGGCTCGAGCCCGTCCGACGGCGGCCCGGCATGTATGTCGGCGGCACCGACGAGCGCGCGCTGCACCACCTCGCCGCTGAAGTGCTCGACAACGCGATGGACGAGGCGGTTGCCGGCCACGCGACGCGGATCGAGGTGACGCTCGAGCCGGGCAACCGGCTGACGGTCGTCGACAATGGCCGCGGCATCCCGGTCGATCCGCATCCGAAGTTTCCGGGCAAGTCGGCGCTCGAAGTGATCATGTCGACGCTGCATTCGGGCGGCAAGTTCGAGGGCAAGGCCTATGCGACGGCGGGCGGCCTGCACGGCGTCGGCGTGAGCGTCGTGAATGCGCTATCCTCCGAGACGACGATCGAGGTCGCGCGCAACCGTGAGCTGTTCCGCCAGCGCTTCTCGCGCGGCGTCACGCTCGGCCCGCTCGAATCGCTGGGCGGCACGCCCAACCGGCGCGGCACCTCGGTCAGCTTCGTCCCCGACGACCAGATTTTCGGGCCCGAGCTACATTTCAAACCGGCCCGGCTCTACAAGCTCGCGCGCTCCAAGGCCTATCTGTTCGCTGGCGTCGAGATCCGCTGGAAATGCGCAGCCGAACTGATCAGCGACGATACGCCGCCCGAGGCGGTGTTCCAGTTCCCCGGCGGGCTTGCCGACCATCTGCGCGAGCAGGTCAACGGCCGCGAGTGCGCGACGGCGGATTTCTTCACCGGCAACCAGGACTTCGCCGACGGCAAGGGCCGGGTCGAATGGGCGGTCGCCTGGCCTTTATGGAGCGACGGCTCGTACAGCTGGTATTGCAACACCATCCCGACTCCCGATGGCGGCACCCATGAGGCCGGGCTCCGCGCCGCGCTGGTCAAGGGCATTCGCGGCTTCGGCGAGCTGGTCGGGCAGAAAAAGGCCAAGGAGATTGCGGCCGAAGATGTCATGACCGGCAGCGAGCTGATGCTCTCGGTCTTCATCCGCGACCCGCAATTCCAGAGCCAGACCAAGGACCGGCTGACCTCGCCAGAGGCGGCCGTGCTGGTCGAAAAGGCGATGCGCGACCATTTCGACCATTTCCTCAGCAACAATATGGAGCGCGGCAAGGCGCTGCTCGGCTATGTGCTCGAGCGGATGGACGAGCGCCTGCGCCGCAAGCAGGAGCGAGAGGTCAAGCGCAAGACGGCGACCTCAGCGCGGAAGCTGCGGCTGCCCGGCAAGCTCACCGACTGTTCGGCGGATGACCCGGCAGGCACCGAGATCTTCATCGTCGAAGGCGATTCGGCCGGCGGCTCGGCCAAGCAGGCACGCGACCGCAAGACCCAGGCGATCCTGCCGATCCGCGGCAAGATCCTCAACGTCGCCTCGGCAACCTCGGCCAAGATCCTGGCCAATCAGGAAATCGCCGACCTGATCCAGGCGCTCGGCTGCGGCACCCGCAAGGACTGTATTCCCGACAATCTGCGCTATGAGCGGATCGTCATCATGACTGACGCCGATGTCGACGGCGCGCATATCGCCACCTTGCTGATGACCTTCTTCTTCCAGGAAATGCCCGAGTTGGTCAGGCGGGGGCATCTCTATCTCGCCCAGCCGCCGCTCTATCGGCTGACGGCCGGCACCAAGAGCCTGTACGCGATGGACGACGCGCACCGCGCCGCGATCGAGGCCAACGAGTTCAAGGGCAAGAAGGTCGACGTCGCGCGGTTCAAGGGGCTCGGCGAGATGAACCCGATGCAGCTCCGCGAAACCACGATGGATCCGAAGACACGGGGCATGCTGCGCATCACCCTGCCGCAGGAATATGAGGAGCGTGCCGTGGTGAAGGACCTGGTCGACCGGCTGATGGGCAACAACCCGGCCCACCGTTTCGCCTTCATCCAGGAAAATGCGGCGCGGATGGACGAGGCGGCGATCGACGCCTGACCTCCCGTATCAACCGCGCATGCGGGCCTGGTGGTAGCGGGTGCGAAGGACGATGCCGGCGACCATGTTGAGCATGCCGAAACCGAGCGCGGCGATCGGAATGACGATGGGCAAATCGGGAAACCATTGCCGGCGGATCAACGCAAGCGCGACACCGAGCAGCGCGAAGCTGATCCCCGTGTAGCGGATCGGGCGAGCGACTCCCTGCAGTTCGCGGCGATAGGCGGCGCGCTGGGCAGGATCGTTGAGGTCGGGCGGCTGGATCATTGCGCCTTCCATTCGGAGGCGAGCACGCCCCAGATGAAGCTGTCGCGCACCCCCATATGCGTTTCCCATTCGGCGCGCAGCCGGCCTTCCAGCGTGAAGCCGAGGCTTTCGAGCAACCGGTTCGATGCCGCATTCTCGGGATCGGTATCGGCAAAGACGCGCCGCTTGCCGTGCGCGAAGAGATAGGTGACGAGCCCCGCCACTGCCTCGCGGGCAATGCCGCTGCCCCAGGCGGCGCGCTCGAGCAGATAGCCGATCTCGGTGACGCCGCCCTGGCGCTTCTCGCCCGCCGCGAGATAACCGATCGCGCGATCGTCGCCCTTGCGGGTGATCGCCCAGGCGCGCCAGCCGGCGGATTGGTCGCCGGGCATGAAATTCTCGCGGACCTCGTCGATCGAGGTGAAGGGCGCGCGCGACCACCAGGTCATGAGCTCGGGGTCGGACAGAGACGGGTAAAGCGACTCCGCGTCATCCAGGGTCCGCGGACGCAAGCGCAGCCGCTCGGTCTCGATGACCGGCGTGTCGGTCACGCCGTCAGCGCGTCGACCAGCGCGCGGACCTTCTTCTGCCGCCACTGCGGAAGCGGCGCGACGAGCCAGTAACCGAGCGCCGAGGGGCGCGCCTCGCCGACGCGGACGACTCGGCCAGACGCGATATCGGCGGCGGCGAGGAGTTCGGGGATGGTCGCGCGGCCAAGGCCTTCAGCGGCTGCATCGAGCGCGAGGCCGGCATCGCCGACGCGGACAAGCGACACCGAATCGTCATTGAGGCAGCCGGGCCAGGAGATTCGCGTGTCGATTCCACCGCCGGGCCGCTCGACCGTGACCATGCCCTCGGATTCGAGCGCCTCGCCCTCATGCTCGCCGGGGCCATTGCCCCAGCGGATCGCGAGGTCGAGATTGGCCTCGGTGAAATCGATATCCTCATCGGCAGAGACCAGAGCGAAGCGGAGCTCACCGTCGCTGCGCGCGATTTCGGCGAGGCGCGGCATCAGCCATTTCTCGGTAAGGTCGCGCGGCGCGGCAATGGTCAGCGATTTTGAGGTCTGGCCGGCCTGCATGGCGCGGACGGCTTCCTCGAACTGGAGGAAGCCCTGGCGGAGCGCGACAAGGCCCGCTTCGCCCTCGGGGGTGAGCTCAAGGCCCTTGGTGGTGCGGCGGAACAGGACGACGCCGAGCGTGTCCTCGAGCGCGCGGATCTGCTGGCCGACCGCGGCGGGGGTGACGGCGAGTTCGTCGGCGGCGCGGGTGAAGGACAGGTGCCGCGCGGCTGCATCGAGAACCCGCATGCCGTTGAGAGGAAGGTGGGTGCGTTTCATCTTACTCCCCTCCCGCAAGCGGGAGGGGGACCATGAGGGCGAACATCCTCATACCCCTACCGCCGGCGCCACGAGCGCGAATTTGGGGATCTCGACATCGAAGGCCGAGCCGTCCTCGCCGAGCATGTGATAGCTGCCCTGCATATGGCCGGTGGGCGTCGCGAGCGGGCAGCCCGAGACATAGTCGAAGCTCGCGCCTGGCTGGATCATCGGCTGCTCGCCGACAACGCCCTCGCCCTCGACCGAATGGCGCGCGCCACGGCCGTCAGTGATGATCCAGTGCCGGGTGAGGAGCTGGACCGACATCGGCCCCTCATTCTCGATCCGGATATGATAGGCCCAGAACCAGCGGCCGCGACGCGGCTCCGACTGTTCGGGGAGATAGGAGACCGACACCCGGACGATCACGCCGCGCGTCTCGGCCATGTTGGGGAACAGGCCCGCCATGCTGGGCGAGATCGCCTTCATAGTCCCACCGCCCGAAGCGCGCCATCGAGATCCTCGATGACGTCCTGCGGATCCTCGAGGCCGACATTGAGGCGGAGCATGCCCTCGTTGACCCCCATTTCGAGCCTCTTTTCCTCGGCGACGCCGGCATGGGTAGTGGAGGCGGGGTGAGTCATCAGCGAGCGCGAATCACCGATATTGTTCGAGATGTCCACCAGCTGAAGCGCGTCGAGCAGGCCATGCGCCTGTTTGCGGTCTTCAACCTCGAAGGCGAAGATCGGGCCGCACGCATCCATCTGCACCATGGCGAGATTGTGCTGCGGGTGGCTGGCAAGGCCGGGATGAAGGATGCGCGGCACACGCCCTTCGAGGAAGGTGCCGACCTTCAGGCTGTTTTCGCTCTGGCGGCGGATGCGCAGATCGAGCGTCTCCATGCCCTTGAGCACGACCCAGGCGTTGAACGCGCTCAGCGTCGGCCCGGTGTTGCGGGTGAAGGGCAGCAGCGTGTTGGTGATGAAATCCTCGGTGCCGCACACGGCGCCGGCGAGCACCCTGCCCTGCCCGTCCATCATCTTGGTCGCTGAATAGGCGGTGACGTCGGCGCCGAATTCCATCGGCCGCTGCAGCGCCGGCGTGGCGAAGGCGTTGTCGACCACGCTGGTGATACCGCGCGCGCGCGCGATGTCGCAAACCGCTTTCAGATCAACCACATCCATCGTCGGATTGGCAGGCGTTTCGAAGAAGAAGAGCTTGGTATCGGGGCGCGCGGCATCCTCGAATTGCTGCGGGTCGCGGGCATCGACGATGGTCACGCCGATGCCGAATTTCGGGAGCAGCGTATCAGTCAGCCAGCGGCACGAGCCGAAGGCGGCGCGGCCCGCGACGATATGGTCGCCGGTCTGGAGCTGGCAGAGCAGCACCGCGGTCATCGCCGCCATGCCGGTCGCCATGGTGCGGCAGGCCTCTGCGCCTTCGAGCAGGGCGATGCGCTCCTCGAGCATCTGGACGGTCGGGTTCTGGAGGCGCGAATAGGTCATGCCGACCTGCTCGCCGGCGAAGCGCGCGGCTGCGTCGCCGGCGCAATCATAGGCATAGCCCGAGGTGAGGAAGATCGCCTCCGACGTCTCGCCCCATTCGGAGCGCGCGGTGCCGCCGCGGACCGCCTGGGTCGCGGGGCGCCAGTGAGTGGTGATCGAGCGGTCCTGTCCGGTGCGGCGTTTCATGCGAAACGCTTTGCCGGGAGGGGTTGGGGTGCGTCAATGGTTTCCGGGACGACGGCCTTGAAAGCGCCGGGATGAAATGGGATTGCCGGGTCATGCCCGACACGGCCCCCCGCCCCATCCGCGCCGCCGTGCTCCTCGGACTCGCTGCGCAGGCGCTGTTCACGCTGCGCCTCGCAACGCCGCACAAATTGATGTTCGACGAGGTGCATTATGTGCCCGCCGCCCGCGTGCTGCTGAAGCTGAGCGGGCCGGTGAATATCGAGCACCCCTTGCTCGCCAAGGAGCTGATCGCGCTCGGCATCACGATCTTCGGTGACAACAGCTTCGGCTGGCGGATTCTCTCCACCTTCGCCGGCACTGCGACCGTGCTCGGGATCTTCGCGATCCTGTGGATGCTGTTCGGGCGAACCCGGACAGCAGTGATGGGCGCGCTGTTCGTGCTGCTCAACATCACCGTGTTCATCCAGGCGCGGATCGCGATGCTCGACGGCTTCATGGCCGCCTTTGTCGTGACCGGGATTGCGGCGCTGCTGTGGGCGATGCGGAGCACCCCCGGCAAGGCATGGCAGCGCTGGCTGCTCGGCAGCGTCCTGCTTGGGCTCGGCGTCGCCTGCAAATGGGTGGCGGCACCTTACATCGCTTATGCGGGCATCGCCTTTCTCGCGATTCGGTTGCGCGACGCGCGGGCCCGTAATCGATCGGTCTATGCGGCGCTCAATCCGGGCGACCAGATTTTCTGGCCCGGGATGCCGGCGATCCATGCGCTGCTTGCGCTCGGCGTGGTGAGTATCGCGGCCTATTGCCTGACCTTCCTCCCCGCGTTCTTCTACGCGGTGCAGCCGATGACGGTTCACGGCTTCGTCCGCTTCCAGAGGGAGATGTACGCGGCGCAGACCGAGATATTGCCCCCGCATACCTATCAATCGGGCTGGCGGACCTGGCCGCTGATGATCAGGCCGATCTGGTATCTCTATGAGCCGGTCGACGGCGCGGTCCGCGGGGTGCTGATGATCGGCAATCCGGCGATCCTGTGGGGCGGGCTGATCGCGGTGGCCGCCTGCCTCCTCGCCTGGGTGCGCGAGGGATCGATGAAACTGCTCGCGGTCGTGCTGCTCTGGGCCGGCTCCTGGGCGATGTGGGCGCTGATCCCTAAATCGATCGGCTTCTTCTATTATTACTATTTGCCGAGCATCTTCCTCGCGCTGCCGCTTGCCGCCGCGTTCGACCGGTTCGGAACGGGCAAATACCGGCATTGGGAGGAGGGATTCCTGATTCTGGCCTTCGGGCTGTTCGTTTATTTCTACCCGATCATTTCCGCGGTCGCGCTCAATGACCCGCAAGATTTCCGGTACTGGATGTGGTTCCCGACCTGGCCTTGAGGCTGCAGCGACAATGGTCGAACCGCGATAATGCGGAACGTCTTCGAATATTCTATGGCTTTTGCGACCCGGATCACGGCCTCGCCTCCCCGGCTGGTCTGCAATTATCGACTGGCTGGCTGTAGAACAGGCCGGCACGGGTTAGAATCGAGCGAGCGATCACCGGCCCGCCACCGTCAACCGAGGAAGATCGACCCCCATGACCCTGCGCAGCCTCTACCCGCCGATCGAACCCTATGAGACCGGCATGCTCGACGTCGGCGACGGGCACAGCATCTATTATGAGCGCAGCGGCAGGGCGGGCGCGAAGCCGGCCGTGTTCCTCCATGGCGGGCCCGGCGGCGGCATCGCGCCCGACCATCGGCGGCTGTTCGACCCCGAGCTTTATGACGTGCTGCTGTTCGACCAGCGCGGGTGCGGACGCTCCACACCGCATGCGGGGCTGGAGGCGAACACGACCTGGCATCTCGTCGCCGATATCGAGCGGCTTCGCGCGCTGGCCGGCGCCGATCGCTGGCTGGTGTTCGGCGGCTCCTGGGGATCGACGCTCGCGCTCGCTTATGCGGAGACCCATCCGGAACGCGTCAGCGAGCTCGTCCTGCGCGGCATCTACACCTGCACCCGTCCTGAACTCGACTGGTTCTACCAGTTCGGCGTGTCGGAGATGTTTCCCGACAAATGGGAGCGGTTCGTGGCGCCGATCCCCGAGGCCGAGCGGGGCGACATGCTGGCCGCCTATCACCGCCGCCTGACCGGTGCCGACCCGGACGTGCAGGTTGCCGCCGCTCGTGCGTGGAGCCTGTACGAAGGCGAGACCATCACGCTGCTGCCCAATCCCGACCTCTCGGCGCAGCATGACGACGGCCATTTCGCGCTCGCCTTCGCCAGGCTGGAGACTCATTATTTCGTCAATGCCTGCTGGCTCGAACCCGGCCAGCTGCTCCGCGATGCGGGCCGACTGCGATCGATTCCCGGGACGATCGTCCACGGGCGATACGATATGCCCTGCCCTGCGCGCTATGCCTATGCGCTGCACAAGGCCTGGCCAGAGGCGGATTTCCACCTGATCGAGGGCGCAGGGCATGCCTATTCGGAGCCGGGGATCCTCGATCGGCTGGTTCGTGCTACCGATCATTATGCGGGCAAGGGCTGAACCTGTTGGCAACGACGGCAGCCATGTGCCATCAACGCGTGGGCGCCTCTCCGCTCATTCGGAGCATGTATGAACAGATGCCCTGCCTCGCTCATAGCCGCCGCCATGATACTGGCCTCGATGTGGGGCGGATCGCTCTCGGCGGCTTCCCCACCAAGTGGCGGAACGATTTCGATCGAGCCAAGGGCCATCGACGGAAACACTGACTCCTCGATGCCCTCGTTCGTGATTGCCGCGGGCGAAGCGCTGGGGGCAAAGGGCTTCACGATCCTCGGTGGCTCTGGACACGCCGCCTATGTTGCGGAGCTGACTCTGACCCGAGTTGATGTCGGCACAGGCTCGGCGAAGGCTGCCGTCGGCAGCTCATCGGTCGCGCCCAGCACCTCGGGCAGCGTCGGCGGTGGCGTCACCATCCCCCTCTCGACGGGAAAATCCAGGCTTGTCCCGCTTCAGCGCATCAGGCTGGAAATGCGCATTCGCAGGCGGGGAGAGGAAGGCGCCGTCTGGGACGGCGTTGCCGTAACCGTCCGGGGAGCCGGCACGCGGAAGGGAGCGGATGACATGGTGGCTTCCGATCTCAGCCAGGCAGTTCTCCGCAATTATCCTGCCAATATCGAAGGCGTCGTCAGCGTCCCATAATGCCCCCAAACGATCGGTAACGGGTGGGTTCGATTCAATCGTCGGCGAGATTGCGGCATGGGCGCGAGCGGGCGGGACGCTGTCCCGGTTCCTGCTCTTTGACATGACCGTTTTTTCAAGACGGCGGCGTCGCCATTCGAACCGGCCCGCTGTTCCCCGCTGATCCCCGCTGTTCCGCCGCTGTTATCGTCGCTGTTCCCCCGCTGTTATTCCGCTGTTCTTCAATAACAGCGGAATTGCCGGTAAGCTGTTGATAACGATCGTGGAAATTGAGCGAAAAATCCAACATAACAGCGGCGAAAATAAAAAATCGCGGAGAACAGCGCGAGAACAGCGGGAAACGCTGAAAATGCCGGTCCTCGCGAAGAGGGACGGTAGCGGCTTTCGACGGCTCACGATGCGTCAGCAAAGGCCTGAAAGATAAGCAGCCCAATTCCAGACCGCCGTCCTGGAATCCGGTGATCGATGTTTCCCACGGCGCCTAATAGCGCCCCCAGGTAAACCGCGACGACAGCGCATAATTCCACACCGCCCCGAGCACGACACCGGCAAGCGCCGAGACCTCCCAGGGGTCAGCGCGCGTGTTGTAGAGAAAGGCGGCGACGCCGATGTTCGCGAGCGCGCTGGGCGAGCAGACGATGCAGAAGGAGACCCAGCCGTCGAACAACTGCCGCGCGCCCTTCAGCCTCGTATCGCGATAGGTCAGCGCGTTGTTGAGGAAGAAGTTGAAGGTCATCGCACCGACCGTGGCGGCGATGGTGGAGACGGTGAAGCCAAGGCCGAGGCCCTTGAACAGCGCGGCGAGCACCGTGAAATGGATGCCGGCGCCGAACGCGCCGATCACCGAGAACATCACGAAGCGCACCGGCACATAGTTGCCGAACATCCGGTCGTAGATCGCGATCAGATATTCCATCGCGACGACATGATCGAGCTTGCTCTCGCCCTCGGTCCGGACCCGGAAAGTATAGGGCATCTCGAGAAAATGGAGCGGCTTCGGGCTGGCGGTCATGATGTCGAGCAGGATCTTGAAGCCGATCGCCGCCAGATGCGAGGCCATGCCGCGCACGATGGCGGTGCGGATCATGAAGAAGCCGCTCATCGGATCGTTGAGATCGGCTTTCAGGATTCGCCGCGAAAGCCTTGTAGCAAAGGCAGATTTGGCGACACGATCATGGTCCCAGTCACCGGTGCCGCCGCCATCGACGAAGCGCGAGCCGATCACGACATCGAGCGCCTCGTCCTGATGCAGGGCATCGAGCATCTTCGGCAGGATCGTCTCGTCATGCTGAAGATCGCCATCGATCACCGCGACGATCGGCGCCGCGGTCGCGCACATGCCCTCGATACAGGCCGAGGAAAGGCCGCGACGGCCGATCCGCTGGATCACGCGCACCCGCGGATCGACCCGGGCGATTTCGCGCGCCGTATCGGCGGTGCCGTCCGGACTGTCGTCATCGACGAAGATCGCTTCCCAGTGGCGCCCCGCTAGTGCCTGATCGAGCCTGGCGATGATGACGGGAACGTTGCGGACTTCGTTGAAGGTCGGGATGACGACCGCAAGATCAAGCGGCGGACCGCTCATGCCAGGGCCGCCAGCACCGCGTCGCCCATTTCGCGTGTACTATGGGTGCCGCCGAGATCGGCCGTCCGCACGCCCTTGCCGATCGCCGCGCTGACGGCTGCCTCGATCCGGTCGGCGGGCGCGGGCATGTCGAGCGAATGGCGCAGCATCATCGCGACCGAGAGGATCATCGCGCAAGGGTTTGCCTTGCCCTGGCCGGCGATATCGGGGGCGCTGCCATGGATGGGTTCATACAGGCCGAGCGTGCTGCGCCAGTCGCTGAGCGAGGCCGAGGCGAGCATGCCGATCGAGCCGACGCACATGCTCGCCTGGTCGGAGAGAATGTCGCCAAACAGATTGCCGGTGACGATCACGTCGAACTGACCCGGATTGCGCACGAGCTGCATGGCGGCGTTATCGACATACATATGTGTCAGCGCGATGTCGGGATATTGCGCCGCTGTTTCGATGACGACGTCGCGCCACAATTGCGAGGTTTCGAGCACATTGGCCTTGTCGACCGAGCAGAGCTTGCCGCGCCGCCGCCGTGCCGCCTCGAAGCCGGCGATCGCGATACGGCGCACCTCGGCCTCGTTATAGCTCATGATGTCATAGCCTTCGCGCAGGCCGGAGGCGGTGGTGCGCATGCCTTTCTCGCCGAAATAGACGTCGCCGTTGAGCTCGCGCAGGATGAGCAAGTCGATCGCCGAGGCGACCTCGGGACGAAGCGCCGACGCGTCCTCGAGCCCGGGGAAGAGCTTTGCCGGGCGGAGATTGGCGAACAGCGACAGCTCCTTGCGCAGTCCGAGGATCGCCTGTTCGGGGCGCAGGCTGCGTTCGAGCGAATCGCAGGAGGGATCACCGACTGCGCCGAACAGGATGGCGTCAGCCCGCTTCGCAAGCGCGAGGGTTTCGGGGGGAAGCGGGTGGCCGGTCGCATGGTATGCGGCGCCGCCGACCAGGCCTTCCTCGAAATCGAAGCCGAGATCGAGCGCGTCGAGGACGCGGCGCGCTTCAGCGGTGACTTCGGGGCCGATGCCGTCTCCGGCGAGGATTGCGATCAGAGCCAAGAGGAGGTCCCTTGTAGAGGTTGGGCGGTGAATTGGGCTGGTGCGCCTTGCCTCAGCCGTGGCGTCTCACGCAACCGCCCTTTTCAACCGATCGACCAGCCGGGCCCGGGCAGCGAGGGTCTCGGCGCGGCGATCGGTGAGAATGTCGACTTCAAGCGCCTCGCCGGTGATGCGGAGCGCAGCGAGGATGTCAGCCCAGCCGGCCTCGCCGCCGACGCGCAGTATCTCGGGCAGGCGGTCGGGTTCGAGGCCGTAGCCGAGCTCGGCGAGGAGGAGCAGCTCGTAACGGGCCAGCGCGACCGCCCAGCCACGCGCGGCGGGGGCTGCCTCGATCGCGCCGATCACACCGTCGAGCGCGGCGTGGATATGCGGATAGGGTTGCCCCTCGGGCAAGGCGGTTGCGGCGAGCGCCGTGACCCATTCGAGCGCGGCGGCGGGGAGCGGTTCCGCAAACAGGGGCGCGCGGCTCTGGATCAGTTCGACGGTGAGACCGGCGAGTTGCTCGTCGGTGCGGGCGCGCCATTCGCCGAGCACGAGATTGGCCGGCTGGAGGATGGGACGGATCCGACGCGACCGGCCGCCGCGGACATAGCCTGCCTGCAGGCCATGGCCGGCGGTGAGGGCGCGAACGATCGCGCCATTCTCGCCATGCTGGCGGATCGAGAGGATCAGGGCTTCGGCGCGGAGGTGCATGAGCTGGGCTCTAGCCCTTCTCCCCTTGGGGGAGAAGGAACAGGCATAAATCCCGCTCCCGCTGGGAAAGGGAGATTAGCGCCGCACTTTCTTCGCCAGCTTCTCCAGCCCAAGCTTGGCCGTTGCCTTCTTCCCGAAGCCGGCCGCGCGATCGAAACCGCCCAGCGCCATCGTCGTCAGCCGGTTCGCGAGGCTCGCCCGCAACAGCAGCATGTCGATACAAGGCACGCCGTGGGTGGCGAACTGGCGCTTGTGCTGGCCATCCCCCTCGGTGAAATCGAAGCGCTTCAAGGCGGCGCCGAACAGGTCACGCAACGCCTCCATCTGCAGCACGCCGCCGGGCGAGAGATCGGAAAAGGCCGGATCATGGCCGACATGGTCGTAGCGGGCGGTGCCTGAGTCGATCGTGCAGTAGAGATAGGCGGCCGGTTCCCCTGCGATATAGAGCAGCCAGCCGCGCACTGAATCGGCCGCGGCGAGGCGATACATGGTACGCAGGAAATCCGGATCGTCAGGCAAGCCTTCGCCGAGCAACCGCTCCTGATAGGTGCGCAGCGAGATGCGCCGTGCAACGTCGTGAAAGGCCGTCATCTCGTCGGGAGTTCGGAAACGGCGGATATCGAGCTCACCGCCGGAGACCGCCGTGACCTTGCGCGCCTTGCGGCCGAGCCCGGAGCGCGTGTTCGAGGACAAAGCCTTGAGATATGCATCGTGCCCGATGGTGAGATCGACATAGTGTCGCGTGTAATGCTGACGGACAAAGGCGATCATCCCGCCGCCGGCAAGGGCCATTGCGTCGCGGCGATCCTCGGGCAGCGACGTGATCTGATAGCCGTGCGCGGCGCGGTCGAGCGGGGGCAGTTGCGGCAGCCTGCCCTCGATCGCCTCATCGAGCGAGAGCGGCACGCGCACGAGCTGGCGCTGGATCGACGCAAGCGTCCGCGCGCCGAGCTGGAAACGGAGCGGCAGCGGCACTGCGCTCAAGCGGCGCGCTCCTCGACCATGTTCGACCAGAGCTGCTCGGCCTGGCGCCAGCGGGTGCGCAGGGCGTTGGGTGCGAGCGGGGTGTCCGACTGGCCGAGCCGGAGCGTCGGACGATCAGCGAAATGAACGGTCGGGAGCGACCCGGCGCATTCCTCGAGCAGCGCGCATAACGTCTCGAAGCGGCGGACATGGACTGCGTTTGGCCGGGTGCCCGCCCGGTTGGCGAGCTCGAAGCCGTGGCTGACGATCGTCACCGCCGCGTGATTCTCGCCAAGCGCATGGCCGAACGCGGCGCGCATCTCGCCGGCCGAGAGCGCGCAGATCTGGAAGTTGCGATAGGCGCCCGGACGGTCCTCGATCAGAGTCACCGGCACCTCGATCAGCCCTTTATGCAGCACCGGTGCGATCTGGGTAGCGGGCAAGCTGATCGCGCTGTCGGGCTCGGCGCCGTTGTGGCTGCTGTCATAGGCAAAGCCAAGTTCGGCGAGTGCGCGCAGCGTATCGTCGTTCGCGCCGTAACTGCCCGCGCGGAACGCGATCGGGCGCGGCGCGCCGGCCGCCGCCAGCAGATCGACCGCGCCGCTGATCAGGTCGCGCTGCTCGTCGAGCGCGTAATCGACCAGCTCGAACCGGGCATGGCGTTCGCCATGATCGTCGGCCCTGGCACCCGCCCAATTGGGATGGAGATGAAGCTGGACCTCCTGACCTGCATTCAGGATCGCATCGACGACATGGCGGGTCGGCTCGAGGCCGAACGCGACCGCAGGCATCGGATCGACGAAGAAGCACGCCTTGAGGTGGTGCCGACGGAGCATTTCGAGCTGATAGGAGATGCCTACGCCTGCAGGCTCGAGCGAGCGTCCGTAGAGCGTCGCGCAATCGAGCCCGTCGATATGGTGGCGCCACATCAGCTCGGTATCGATCGTCAGGAAGACAGGGATGGTCATCCCGGCAGGAATATCCGCCGGGGGTGAAAATTTGGGAAATGCCCGCGATCGGCGTCGCCCAGCGCTGCAACCGGGCCTAACGGCTGTGGTAGAAATCATAAATCTGCTGCGCGACCGCGGCTGACACGCCGGGCGCCTTCTGCAGATCCTCCAGGCTGGCGTTGCGCACGGCGCGGCCGGTGCCGAAATGCATGAGCAACGCCTTTTTGCGCGCCGGCCCGATGCCGGGAACCTCGTCGAGCGGCGAGGCGCCGATCGCCTTGGCGCGCTTCGCCCGGTGCGCGCCGATCGCGAAACGGTGGACTTCGTCGCGCAGGCGCTGGAGGTAGAACAGCACCGGCGCGTTGGTCGGCAGTGTCAGTTCGCGGCCATCCATCAGGTGAAACACCTCGCGCCCCTCGCGCCCATGATCCGGCCCCTTGGCAACACCGACGAGGCAGACATCCTCGATCCCCATTTCCTCGAGCACGCCCTTGGCCGCGTTCAATTGCCCGCGCCCGCCATCGATCAGCACCAGATCGGGCCAGTCGCCCGCATCGCGATCGGGATCCTCGGCCAGGGCGCGGGCGAAGCGGCGGCTGAACACCTCGCGCATCATCGCGAAATCGTCGCCGGGCACTGTGTCGGCGTTCTTGATGTTGAACTTGCGATACTGACCCTTGCGAAAGCCCTCGGGCCCGGCGACGACCATCGCACCGAGCGCGTTGGTGCCCTGGATATGGCTGTTGTCGTAAATCTCGATCCGGTCGGGCGGCTCGGGCAGTTCGAACAGATCGGCGACCTCGCGCAGCAATTTCGCCTGGGTGGTGCTCTCGGCGAGGCGGCGGTCGAGCGCTTCCTCGGCGTTGCGCTTCGCCTGGTCGAGCAGGCGCCGGCGGGTGCCGCGCTGCGGGACCGAGAGCGAGACCTTGAAGCCGACCGCATTGCCGAGCGCCTCGCCGAGCAGCGCCGCCTCTTCGAGCTCGCGATCGACGAAGATCATGCGCGGCGGCGGCACCTCTTCGTAGAACTGGACGAGGAAGCTCGACAGCACCTCGCCCTCGGGCACGTCGTTGGTGTGCGCCGGGAAGAAGCTGCGATGCCCCCAATTCTGGCCGCCGCGAATGAAAAAGGCCTGGATGCCCATCACGCCATTCTTGTTGGCGAGCGCGAAGATATCGGCGTCCCCCACCCCTTCGGCGTTGATCGCCTGGCTGCCCTGGATGAAGGTGAGTGCCTTTAGCCGGTCGCGGATGATGGCGGCCAGCTCGAAATCCATATTTTCGGCAGCCGCCTGCATCTGGGCGCCGAGCTTGGTCTGCACCTCGGTCGACTTGCCGGCGAGGAACGCCTTCGCATCGGCGATCAGCTCGGCATAATCCGCCTGGGAGATACGCCCCACGCAGGGCGCCGAGCAGCGCTTGATCTGGTAAAGCAGGCAGGGCCGGTCGCGGGTCTTGAAGAAGGTGTCGGTGCAGGAGCGGAGCAGGAACAGCTTCTGCAGCGCATTGAGCGTGTTGTTGACTGAGCCGGCGCTGGCAAAGGGGCCGTAATAATTGCCCTTGGCGCGACGGGCACCGCGATGCTTCTGGATGCGCGGAAAGTCGTGATCGGCGCGCAGCAGGATGAAGGGGAAGCTTTTGTCGTCGCGCAGCAGGACGTTGTAGGCGGGGCGGTAGCGCTTGATCAGCTGCGCCTCGAGCAGCAGCGCCTCGGCCTCGTTGTTGGTGGTGACGATCGTCATCGAGCGGGTCTGCGCGACCATGCGCTGGAGCCGTTTGGGCAGGCGATCGACCTGGGTGTAGTTGTTGACCCGGCTCTTCAGCGCGCGCGCCTTGCCGACATAAAGCACGTCGCCGCGCGAATCCTGCATGCGATAGACGCCGGGCCGCGCCGGGAGCGTCTTCAGCACGTTCCGGATCGCCGCCACGCCAGCCTCGAGATCGGGCGCGTCGCTGCCGCGGACGGTGTAGGTGGCCTTTTCCTCGTTGAACCGATCGGGGGTGTTGGGGGACGACATAGTCTCGTCAGTTAGGACTCCGGCGCGCCCGCAACAACGGCTATGTGTCGCACGAAGAGGAGAAGGTCATGGAGATCAGGGGCAAGGCAGCACTCGTGACCGGGGGCACCGACGGCATCGGCATCGAGATCGCACGGCACCTCAAGGCCGGCGGCGCGAGCGTGATCGTGGCCGGGCGCGATCCGGTGCGGCTCGAAGCGGCACGCAGCGAAGGGTTCGAGGCGATCGCCGCCGATCTTTCGGACATCGCCGGGTGCGATGCGCTGGTCGCGGCGCTGGAGGGCCGGCCGCTCGACATCCTGGTCAACAATGCCGGCATGGGCGCCGATTACGACGTCAACGCGCCGATCGATCTCGGCGAGGTCGATCGCTGCATCTTCCTCAACCTCAACGCGCCGATCAGGCTGATCACCGGCCTGCTCGCCACCTTGCGGGCGCGACCCGAGGCAATGATCGTCAACGTGACGTCAGGCCTCGCGATCGCGCCGCGCGCGGCGAGCCCGGTCTATTGCGCGACCAAGGCTGGGCTCAGGAGCTTCACCATGGCGCTGCGGGCGCAGCTCGCGGGCACCGGGATCAATGTCATGGAGGCCCTGCCGCCGGTCGTCGAGACGCGGATGACGGCGGGCAATATGCACAAGAAGATGCCTGCCCCTGAATGCGGCCGGCAGATCGTCGCGGCGATCGCCGCGGGCCGTAACCAGGCGAATATCGGCCTGACCGGCGTGCTCAACGCGGTGTATAATGTGTCGCCCCCGCTCGCGCGGCGCATCATGCTGCGGTTTTGACGCTGCCAGCAGGCGCGGTCGCTTCACCATCCCGGCCCGGGCCGGGATGGCGAAGCGGACAGGCGCTTATTTCAGCGCGGTGAGGTCAGTCTTGGCCTTGGCCATCTGCTCGTCGGTGATCGCACCCTGCGACATCGGCTGGACAGCGGTCAGCGACATGCCCTTGAACTGATCATAGGCCGGGTGGGTGAGCATCCCGGGGAAATCGGCATCGAGCACAGCCTTGCCGGCAGGATCGGCGGCGATCGTCTCGATCGGCGTGTCGAGCGAGAATTTGGGGGTTGCCACAGCGCCGGCAGCGGGCGCAGCCATGGCCGGGGCCGGGGCTGACGCAGCAGTTTGCGCCAGGGCAGGCGCTGCCGTCATGGCAAGCAGAGCGGCGGAAAAAGCAACGAGCTTCATGGGGCGATTCTCTCCTGAATCAGGGCGACGCGAATCGCCGTCCTGACCGCGGTGTAGCCGGGATCTGGCTGATGCGAAACGCGTCGTACCGCCTCAGTTGAGGCGGCCGAGCCCCGCAATGGTGCGATCGACCAGGGGCTTGTCGGCCGCTGCATCATGCTTGTCGGCGATGATCGCTGCCGCGGCACGCGCCGCAGCGTCGGCCGCCCTGGCACGGACTTCGGCGATCGCCCCGCGCTCGGCGGCGGCGATCTTGTCCTCGGCCATTTTCTGGCGGCGCGAGACGAGATCAGCGGTGTCGCTCTCGGCCTTGGCGAGCATCAGCTTCGCCTCGGCTTCGGCATGGGCGATGATCGCGGCGGCATCGCCGGCGCTTGCCGCGTTGCGTGCCTTGGCCTGGGCGAGCTGGGCCTCGGCTTCGGCACGGAGACGCGACGCCTCGTCCAACTGAGCGCGAATCGTAGCGATCCGGGCATCGAGCATCCGGGCGATCATCGCCGGGACTTTCTTCCAGATGACGATCGCGATGACGACCAGCATCGACAGTGCGACGAAACCGGGCGCAGTGATGCCCAGTGCCGAAGGTTCGTGGTGGAGTTCGGTCGTGCCGGTTGCCGCCGTCAACGATTGGGGTTGCGCGTCAGCCATGCGCCAATTCCGCCTTCACTTGTTCTGCGATGCCCGCGCGATCCACCGCCACGCCCGAAAGCTTGGCCACGATATCCTGCACCGCATCCACCGTCGCCGTCTCGATCTCGAGAAGCGCCTGTTGCTTCGACGCCGCAATGCGGGTGGCGGCCTCAGCGAGCTGATCGGCCATTGCCGCGTCGCCCGCCTTGATCTTCGCCTCGGCACTCGCCGCTGCCTGAGCCTTGGCATCGCCAACTTCGCGCAGCGCCTGCGATCGGGCCGATTCAAGCCCGGCCTGATATTCGGCCTCAGACCGTTGCGCGCCAGCCTGTGCCGCTTCCGCCGCGGCGAGGTCCCCGCTGATCTTGCCGTTACGATCGTCGATCGTTCGCTCGATCTTGGGGACCATCGCCTTGCCGATCCCGAAATAGATGAGCGCGAACACGATCGCGAGCCAGAACAGCTGCGAGGCGTAGATCTCACCGATCTGGGAAAGTTGCGGCATTGCGGCTCGTCCTTACTTCTTGACGACGAAGAGGATGAGGATCGCGACGACGAACGCGATCAGACCGAGAAGCTCGGATGCCGCGAAGCCGATGAACAACCGGCCCTGCTGGCCGTCAGCCGCACCCGGATTGCGCAGCGCGCCTTCGAGGAACGAGCCGAAGACATTGCCCACGCCGAGCGCGGCCAGGCCGACGCCGATCGCCGCGAGGCCGGCACCGATATACATTGCACCAAGATCAGTCATGATAAGCTCCCTAGTAATTCAAATGGTCGGTAATTCGAATGACTTAGTGCAGGTGCACCGCGTCGTTGAGGTAAAGTGAGGTCAGCAGCGCGAAGACATAGGCCTGGATCGCGCACACCAGCAACTCAAGCGCGCTGACGCCGATGATCATCACGAAGCTGAGCAGACTGACAAGCCAGCCGAGCGGGCCGCCTGAATTGAGGCCCTGGACGACAAAGGTGCCGAATACCTCGAGCAGGATGTGCCCGGCGGTCATCGCGACGAACAGTCGCAGGCCGAGGCTGAAGGGCCGCACCATGAACGATACGAACTCGACCGGGATGATGACCGGCATCAGCCAGGCCGGCGCGCCGTGCGGCACGAACAGCGAGAAGAAGTGGAGACCGTGACGCCAGAAACCCACCGCGAGCACGATGCCGAACGACAGGAAGGCAAGCACGGCGGTGACCGTGATGTGGCTGGTCACGGCGAAGGTGTGGAGATGCGGCACGATCGCGATCGGCAGCACGCCGACCAGGTTCGCGAACAGGATGAACATGAAGATCGAGAAGATATAGGGCGCGAACTTCTTGCCCTCGGGGCCGATATTCACCCGCATCATATCGTCGATGAAACCGACCGCCGATTCAGCCGCGACCTGCCACCGGCCGGGGATCAGCTGGCGCTTCAGCCCGCCCGCCATGAACAGCGCGAGCAGCATGAACACGACGACCATGAACAGCGCCGAGTTCGTGAACGACACATCGTAGCCGCCCAGCACGATATGATGGCCGAACACGGGCTCGACCTGGAATTGCTCCATCGGGTTGATATCACCAGCCACTGGTCGTGCTACCCTTGTGCTTCACGGTTGGGAGGGCGCTCATTCAGCGCGCTCCTTCGAAATCTTGTAGATGTTGCGGCCTGCCGCGACGACGGCGAGCCCCAACAGGATCAACAGCAGCCACGGACTGGTGCCGAGCCAATAGTCGAGCGCCCAGCCGATCAACGCGCCACCGGCCGGCACACCGATCAGCTCGGCCAGAACGCGGGACCCCTGCCCATAGCCTTTTGCAGGCTTCTGGGCGGGGCCGCCTGTCCGCGCCTCTTCGGCCGCGCGCGCTTTGGCGATACGGCTCTCAAGGTCATCGTTCTGGCGGTCGTCGGCCAACGCGAAAGCTTCCTGATAAGAAAACGCCGCCGGGCTTGCGCACGGCGACGAGGAACATGGGGCCAAGCCCCCGTTGCGGCGCCCGTTTAGAAAAGGGGGGTCCCCGAGTCAACCTGCTGGACACCCTCGACCGGCACAGCGCTGCCGACGCCGCCGGAGCGATGCGGCGGATAGGCGACTACAGGTCGGCGGCGCTTGATCAGCCAGGCGATTCAGCGGAGCCGGACCACACACCTCGCCCTTGGTATTCGCGCCGCAAAGGCGTATTATTCCCATAGGGCCGTGTGGCCATATCGAGAGCCACCAAGCAAAGCTGAACGCGAAGACGGGCGGCGGCCCGCCCGGCCTCGCAAGGAGAGGCTCGTTATGGCTGCCATTGCACCCGCCACGCCCGCCGCGTCATCGTTTCATCCCCCAGTCGTTCGCGTGATCAGCCGGGCGGACCTGTCCTGGGCGTTACGTGAAGGCTGGGCCGATTTCCTGGAGAAGCGCGGCGATATCATCCTCGTCGCGATCCTCTATCCCCTGCTGATGCTGGCCATGGCCTGGGTGGCACTCGGCAATGGGCTCTTCCCCCTCCTGATGCCCCTGGCCGCCGGCCTGTCGCTGCTCGGCCCGATCGTCGCGGTGGGCTTCTACGAACTCGCCCGTCGCCGCGAGGAAGGCCGCGACGCGCGCTGGTCGCATTTCCTCGATCCGTTCAGGGGGCCGTCGGCGGCGCAGATCATCCCCCTCGGGATTTTTCTCGGCCTGCTCTTCCTTGCCTGGATCGGCGTCGCCTGGGCGATCTACCAGGCGACGCTTGGCGCATTGCAGCCGGCCGACCCCGCGACGTTCGCCCGGATGCTCTTCACGACGACCGAAGGGTGGCAGCTCATCCTGTTCGGCAATCTGGCCGGCTTCGTCTTCGCCGCGATCACGCTGGTGACCACCGTGGTCTCCTTCCCGCTGCTCGTCGACGAGCCGGTCGATCTCGTCCTCGCGGTCCAGACGTCGCTCCGCGCGGCACGGCTGAACCCGGTCGAGATCGCCATATGGGGATTGATTGTCGCGGCGCTGCTCGCGCTCGCCTGCATCCCGCTGTTCGTCGGTCTCGTGGTCGCCCTGCCGGTGCTCGGCTATGCGAGCTGGCACCTCTACACGCGGCTGGTCGATCGCGACGTTCGAGAGGCGTCGACAGACAGGCGATAGGGTGCGTGTGAGGCAGCCGCCCCCGATCGGCGGCTATACGCAGCGCGGATCGCGTTCCGGTGCGGCCGCGGTGCGCGTTTTCCATTCGCCGGCGGGGGTCTGGTATTTCTCGCCCGGCACCGTCTTCAGGATCAGGTTGCAGCCGCTGGTGAAGGCCATTTGCTCAACGGTCGCGCCGGCGGCGGCGCTCTGGGTGTATTTCGCCTTGCGCTGGATATTGATGTTGTTGACCAGCGCGCGGAGCTCGGCATTGCCGGTGCCGACCACACCGAGATAGCCGTCAGGCATTTCGCCGATCTGACCTGCCGAGCGAGCAGCCTGATAGGCCGGGTCGCGTTGCGCGAGCGCCGCGGTCGAGAGGCCGGCAAGAGCGATGCCCGAGGCGATCAGCATGACTTTGGCGCTCACAGTTTTAAGGGGGGTTTTCATCAGAAAATATCCGGGTTCTGCTGGATCAACGTCTTCGCCTCGCCATCGAGCCGATAGACGACCTCCTGCGTCACATTGATGTTGAGATTGATCACGATCGGCTTGTCGGGCGCCGTAACGTTCACGCAACCACCGGTTGCTGACGCGGCACCCAGGGCCATGATCGGAAACAGTCGCTTCATCGCGTAACTCGTCGGTCTCCACTTGCGCTTCGTCAATCCTTTTTCTGTCATGGCATTTTCCTGCTTTCGGGGGGCTGAATGGGTGCGGGTACCGGTTTGGGAGGCGTTGCCCGCTTCTTCTGTTCTTCGAGCAGGGCGGGGAGGTTGCGCGCGATCAGCCTTTTGGGGTCGTAGAAGGATTGCGCACTGTCGATCAGGCCGCGGAAAGGCGCCTTGATTCGGACGTTGAAGACGAGCGGCAGCTTCTGCAGCCGGTCCAGGATGAAGTTGCGCTTCGCCCCCTGCCCTTGCCCGACGCCGGCAAAGCGGACTTCAGTGATCATCTCGCCGGCGAGCGGCCCGTTCATGACGATGTCGAGATTCCTGTAGCGCAACGACTTCAGCGCCTGGAACGCGAAATTGCCCCAGAAGCCGACATCCTTCTGGCTGACCTCGCCGACATAGGCGATCGTCCCGCCACCGGGCCGGACGACGAGATGGCCATTCTCGATCCGCCCGCCTTTTTCGTCGAAGATCATCGGCAAGCTGCCGTCGAACACGCCGGTGGCATTCAGGTTCTTGAAGGCGAATTGCTGGAGGAACTGGCCGGCATCCATGCCGGTCACGTTGAAGGTCAAATGGCGCTCCCGGCTCTCGCCGAAATCGAGCAGGGTCGGCTCGAGCCGCAACGATCCGCCGGCAAAGGGCCAATTCCCCTCCTCGACCTGCACTCTGGCCCCGGCGAGCAGCTGGTAACGGATCGTGCCGTCATTGACCGCAATGCCGGGGTTCACTGTCTTGACGGTGGCGATCTGACCCGGCGCGGTTTCGAGGTTGAGCAAATCGGTGAAGCGAACCTCGCCGGCGATGCCGGTAACCGGGCCGAAGGCGGCGGCGAGATCGAGCCCGGCCGTGCGGAACGCACCGTCGCTGGTCACGCCGTCCGGGGTCCAGCGGATATGGCCGTCACCGGCGACGGTGCCCGCCACGTCAGCGATCACGCCGAAGGTCAGGCGGGTGAGTTCGTCGGGCTGGAAATGGTCATTGAAAATGAGGCCGGGGACGATCAGATCGGCGTGGCCGCCGCCTTGCTTGAGGTCATGGAAGATCGCCACATCGGCGACGTCCACACCCTTGGCGGGCTGGACGAGCTTCCCCGTCACCGCGATCTTGCTGTCGATAAGCGTCAGCGAGACCTCGCGCGCAGCGATTGGCTTGAGGCGGGGATTCGGGTCCGCGTCGGCGACCTGAAGCGCACCCTTCATCTCGAGCCTGCTATCATGCAGCGCCCAAGTCCCATCGGCAGCGGACAGAAGCAGCGGTACGTTGGCGATCTGGCCACCCCCGCTGCTGAAGCGCCCGTCGATGACGCCGCGGGCCATCCTGCCATCCAGCGCCGCGAAATCGAGACGCGTGAGCCGGTCCGGCGTGCCGATCCGGACACCCATCCCCGACAAAGCGAACCGTCTATCGGCGAGGCGCAGGTCCGCGCCGGCCCAGGCAAGCCCGATCGGCGTCGATCCCAGCGCGCCGCCCAGGCTGACCGCGCCAGTCCGCGCACCGCCGCCCATTCGGCCCCGCTCGATCCGCACAAGGGCACCTTCAACCGGGCAGAGCATCGTCCGCGCAGGTCGAAGCACGAGGCCCGACACTGCGAGCCGGTCGAAAGCGAGCGGCGCGCAGTCGCGATTGACCTGGAGCCGATCATGGCCATTCCACAATGCAGTCACCGGCAGGCTGAGATTGTCGACACGCCCATCACCGAGCGGACCCGAAAGGATGATGCGGGTCGACAGGCGGGTGAGGCCACCCGGCGTGGCCGTGAAGACAACCGGAGCGAGTGCGAGCCGCGCGCCATCAGCGGCATAGGGCTGGAAAACGGCAGTGCCGGTTATCGGCGCGCCCGGTGCCGCCTGTTTCAGGTCGATCCGCGCCTCGGGAAGTCCGCCGCCGCTGGTTGCCAGCTGGCCATCGACGCGCAACCCCGGGCCCGGCCAGCCATAGGAGACACCAGCCCCCCCGGACAAGGTCGCGCGCGCTCCCCCGGGTGTCTTCATGGCGGCATTGTCGATCGATACCATGCCACCCGCACTATCCATCCGCGCGACGATATGGGCGTCGGCCGTGAAGGATCGGCCGGCAGTCGTCAGCGTGCCGGCGATCTTGCGGGCGAGTGGCGCCATCGGTGTTCCGGCGGCGCTGCCCGCATAAGAGGAGATACGGGCGAGCAGCGCGCGATCGACGCGCGCGTCGCTCGCGCCTGCCGATCCTTCGAAGCCTCGGGCGGCCCCCGCGAGCCGGAAGGTGCCCGACAGTCTCGCGCTGGACGCCCGCAGCCCGGCGCTGCGCGCTTCTGCCGACTGGAGGGCGACGTCGCCCGAAATACCCTTCGCCGATCCGGCGAAATGCGCCGAACCCGTGACTGCCGATACACTGCCCTGGGGGTGTCGCACCTCGGCGATGCTGAGGCGAAGCTGCCCGCGCCACCGGTCGAGCGCTTCCGAAAGCGCGACCTTCATATCGGCGCCGGCGCCGCGCACCAGGGTATCGCCACAGGCAAAAGATGCGAGCTGAGCGGGCCCTTCGATCGTCGGTGCCGCATTGTCGATGCGGATCGCCATTTCTCCGCTCACGCGCCCGGTGATGCAGCCGCCCAGATCGAGCCGCTCGGATACCGCCGCCAACTGGCCGCGAAAGCCACCGTTCAAACGCCCCTTCCCGCTCAGCTTCAGGCCGATCACCCCTTGCGGAGCGACCAGGCGCATCCGGGCATCCTCGATATCAGCGACGAAGCCGGGCAATGTGAAGGGCTTGCCTGACGGTGCTGGCATGAGCTTGTCGAGCGCGCCGAGCGAGAGTTTGCCGTTCACCAGCCGTGCGCTGATGCGGACATGCCCGGCCCGAATCGCGGTGACGCCGAAGCCCGAAAGACCGACACCGGTCCGCAGCTCGACCCAATCAGCGACCAGATCGGGGTGCAGGGGATCGCCGATCACCACGCCGGTCAGCCGCTGGCGATTGAGGCCGAGGTCAGTGATCGTGTAGCGGGCCGGCACGCCGCGCTGGGCCAGCGCCTTGTCGATATAGTTGGAGGCAATCGGCTTGCGCTGACTCCACAAGGCAATCAGCGCGACCAGCAGGATCAGGGCGATGCCGAGAGCAATCGCGCGCGTACGTCGCCAGCCCCGCAGACGAGGCTGGTGTTCCGGCACTTCTCTTTCGTTCGCCGTCACGCCGTCAGCCACTCCCGATTGCAGCACCGGGGCGCGCCGGCCTCAGCATAGAACACTGTTTCGCGCACGCAATTGCGCACGCCTGCCCCAGGCTTTAATCCCTGAAGGGCGATGAGCGTTCCAGAACCCGACCATAGCGGCCACCGCGCGCGATTGCGCAAGCGCCTGGCCGAACAGGGTGGCGACGGGCTGCTTGACCATGAGCTGATCGAATATCTGCTCGCGCTCGCCATTCCAAGACGCGACACCAAGCCGCTGGCGAAGGCATTGCTGGCCGAGTTCGGCGGCATCGGCGGTTTGCTGAGCGCCGATGGCGAGGCGCTCGCACGGGTGAAGGGCATGGGCGAGACGTCGATCGCCGCGATCAAGATTGCGCATGCAGCTGCGATCCGCCTGCTCCGCGCCGAGGTCGCCGAGCGACCGGTGCTGTCGAACTGGCAGGCGTTGCTCGACTATCTGCGCGCCGACATGGCGCACCATGCCAATGAGCGGGTGCGGGTACTCCACCTCAACACCCGCAACATGCTGATCCGCGACGAGCTGATGAGCGAGGGATCGATCGACGAGGCGGCGCTCTATGTCCGCGAGGTGATCCGGCGGGCGATCGATCTCGGCTCGGCTGCGATCATCCTCGTCCACAACCATCCGAGCGGCGATCCGTCGCCGAGCCGCGCCGACATCGAGGTAACGCGCAACATGGCCGAGGCGGGCAAGCGCATGGGCATCGCCGTCCACGACCATATCATCATGGGAACGAGCGGCCATTCAAGCCTGAGGGCGATGGGGCTGTTGTAAACAGGCGAACAGCCGCCGGACCCGAAAGCCCGACGGCCGCCCCGGAGTAACCGTGGCTCGGTCAGGCCGCTTAAGCGCCCTGGCTCAGGAATCCGGTGAGCTCCGACTTGGTCAGCACCTTGTTCTTGTCCTTGTCTGCGCTGGCAAAGGCCTGATCGACCCACGCCTTGGTCGCGGGGCTATCCGGCTTGGTGGTGGGATCGCTCTTCTCCTTGAGGGCGACCATCCACGCGCCGAATTCGACTTCATTCAGCGTGCCGTTCTTGTCCTTGTCATAGGACGGGAATTCAGTGTTCACGACCTGGGCGATCTGCGCCGCGCCGCTGATCGGCTGGGCCGCTGCCTGCTGGGCAGGCTGTGCGATCGGATTGACCGGAGCCGGTTGTGCGACGGCTTGCGCATCCTGCGCGGCAGGGCTGGCCGTCGCCATCGGATCAGCCGGTGTCACGCTCTGCGGCTGGGCTGTATTGGCCGGAGTCGTGGAGGCAGGCGCCGTCTGCGGGGCAGTCTGTGCAGGCGCCACCTGAGTCGTCGGCGCAGTTGGAGTGTCAGCTGGCTTGCTCTGTGCCAAAGCAGGCATCGAAATTGTCACGGCGCTAGCTAGAATAACATATTTCAACATGATTTCTCTCCGTTGCTATGTACAAGGGTTACTGGAAGGCTATTCACCCCATCTTCAACACAATTCACTATTTCAAACCGTCATCGCTCTAGATAGTTCAAATCGACATGATTTGAAGGTTCGCCTCGTCCCTGCTAACGCGCGGCTCGTCGTGACTCCGTTCGCGATTCACGACGAACAGAACCCAAGAATTTCAGGAACCGTTGCAATGGTGCCACGCTACTCTCGCCCCGACATGGTCGCGCTTTGGACGCCGGAGGCGCGCTTTCGCATCTGGTTCGAGATCGAGGCGCATGCGACCGACGCCCTCGCCGAACTCGGCGTTGTGCCGAAGGAAGCCGCAAAGGCGATCTGGGAGAAAGGCGCGTTCGAGGTCGAGCGGATCGACGAGATCGAGCGCGAGACCAAGCATGACGTGATCGCCTTCCTCACCAATGTCGCCGAGCATGTCGGCCCCGAGGCGCGCTTCATGCACCAGGGAATGACGTCGTCGGACGTTCTCGACACCTGTCTCGCAGTGCAGCTTGCGCGGGCTTCCGACATATTGATCGCCGATATCGACGCCTTGCTGCTGGTGTTGAAGCGGCGCGCTTACGAGCACAAGCTGACCCCGACCATCGGCCGCAGCCATGGCATCCATGCCGAGCCGGTCACCTTCGGATTGAAGCTCGCCCAGGCCTATGCCGAGTTCGATCGCAACCGCGCGCGGCTGGTCGCGGCCCGTGCCGATATCGCGACCTGCGCCATCTCCGGCGCGGTCGGCACCTTCGCCAATATCGATCCCTTCGTCGAGGCGCATGTCGCCGAGAAGATGGGGCTGAGCGTTGAGCCCGTCTCGACTCAGGTCATCCCGCGCGACCGGCATGCGATGTTCTTCGCGACATTAGGCGTGATCGCCAGCTCGATCGAGCGCCTCGCAACGGAGATCCGCCACCTGCAACGCACCGAAGTGCTTGAGGCGGAGGAGTATTTCTCGCCGGGGCAGAAGGGCTCGTCGGCGATGCCGCACAAGCGCAACCCGGTGCTGACCGAGAACCTGACCGGGCTGGCGCGGATGGTGCGCGGCTATGTGACGCCGGCGCTCGAGAATGTCGCCCTGTGGCATGAGCGCGACATCAGCCACTCCTCGGTCGAGCGCTATATCGGCCCCGATGCAACGATCACGCTCGACTTCGCCCTCGCCCGGCTGACGGGCGTGATGGACAAGCTGGTCGTATATCCCGAGCGAATGGCGAAGAACCTCAACAAGATGGGCGGCCTCGTCCATTCGCAACGCGTGCTGCTCGCCCTGACCCAAGCCGGGGTAAGCCGTGAGGACGCGTATCGGCTTGTGCAGCGCAACGCGATGAAGGTCTGGGAATCGGACGGGGCGCTATCGCTCCAGGACCTGCTCAAGGCCGACCCAGAGGTGACCGCGGCGCTGTCGACGGCCGAGATCGATGACAAGTTCGACCTCGGCTACCACCTGAAGCATGTCGACACGATCTTCGCGCGGGTGTTCGAGGATGCGCCTTGCGCATGATCGATAGCGACCGGCATCGCACACTCGTCGCGCGCGCGACATTGGCGGTCGCGGGGCTGGTCTTTGTCTATGGGCTGATCCGATTGGGACTGCATGCCTCGGTCGCGCTCCGTTATCCCTATGATCTCGATTATGGCGAGGGTGTCGTCTGGGAGCAGATGCGCCTGATCATGAATGGATCGGGCTATGAAGCGCTGCGGCCGATGCCGGCCTTCGTGTTCGAATACCCGCCGCTCTATCATATCGTTACCGCCGCGACGGCCGGAGCGTTTGGGTTCGATCCGCTATTTGCCGGGCGACTGGTGTCGCTGGTGATGGCGCTGGCGGCGGCGGTGCTGATCGGGCTGCTGACCAACGAAGCGATCGGCGGGGGGCAGGATCGGCGGGTGCGGGTCATCGCGGGGTTGATCGCGGGACTGGTGTTCCTCACGCTGCCGGTCGTGCTCAGCTGGTCGACGCTGATGAGGGTCGACATGCTCGCCTATGCGCTGAGCCTGGCGGGATTGCTGGCCGCGGCGAGCTGTGTCGAGCGACCGGTGCTGGCGATCGTCGCCGGCACGCTGTTCACAATGGCGCTCTATTCTCGACAGACTTGCCTCCCCGCCCCCGCAGCGTCGTTCCTGATCCTGTTGATCGTGCGGCCGCGTGCCGCCTGGCTGATGCTGGCGGCCTCGCTCTTCACCGGCCTAACCGCGCTGGCGCTGCTGAGCATGGCGAGCGACGGCCAGTTCCTGGTCCAAATCCTCGCTTACAATATCAACAGGGTGACCTGGAACCATGCTATGATGCTGGTGCTGGTGCTGATGGCGAACATCGTCATCTTGGCACAGGGTGCGATCGGGGCGACCGCGGCGTGGCGCCTCATGCGCCCCGGCGAATGGCGGCAGCTTGCGGAGCGGTTACGCGGCGATACCAGCCTCACGACGACCGCCATCATCCTACTCACGCTAGTACTGAAAACGCTGATGCTGCCGGCAATCCTCAAGTCTGGAGCGAGCGACAATTATCTGATCGACTGGTTCGCGCTGATCGCGGTGCTGATTGGGATCGGCTGCGTACCGCTGGTCCGTGCCGCGCTTAACCAACCGGCGCGTCCAGGTCTTGCCCTTATCCTGCTCATCGGGATCGGCCTGCCCGTGCAGATGATGGATCCGCCGCTGTGGCCGGATTACGCCAAGGCCGAGCGCGATCGTGCGGCGCTGGCACCGGTAGTCGAGCGCATCAGAGCGAGTGCGAAGCCGGTGGTGACTGACGAGATGGTGCTTGTTCTCCGCGGCGGGCAACGCGTGATGTGGGAGCCGGCCATCGTCGCCGAGCTGGGCAGCGCGGGCATTTATGACGAGAGAGCGCTGGCGGAACGGGTGCGGCGGGGCGAGTTTGGTTTCTTCGTCACGCGCGGAGATCGCGGGTCATTGCTGTTCGACCAGCGGTTCAACCCGATCATCGCCGACGCGATGGACGCCGCCTATCCGCGGCGCGAGCGGGCGGGTGATCTGACATTGCATTTGCCACGCGAGTGAGCCGAGGCGTTGCGACTGGTCGATGGAACGAGTGCAAATGCTGCAACTGCGAAGGCGCGTAACAATATTGCGTACCTGCGCAACAATCACCACTTGGCCCGTGCCGGACTTTCCCGGCATCGGAGACCCAACCATGCGTTATCTTGAGACCGTGGTCAGCAGCATGCTGGCATTCGCGGCCTTGGCGCTGGTGGTCGAGGTCGTAAGCCTCTGATCCATCGGCCTGCCCGCCCCTTGCACAAGGGGCGGCCAAGGCCGGCGGAATCGAGCCATCTTCCCCGCCCCGCTTGCGGGAGGCGGATTTAGTTCAGCCCCAAGCCCCTTTGACCTTCTTGAAGAAGCCCGTCGTCTGCGGATTCTCCTCGCCGGTCTCGGTCGCGCGGAACTGCTCCAGCAATTCCTTCTGCTTGGCCGTGAGCCTGGTGGGCGTTTCCACCTCGATGCGGATCACCAGATCGCCGCGACCGCGGCCCTGGAGGACCGGCATGCCCGCGCCGCGCTGGCGCAATTCGCGGCCGCTCTGCACGCCCGCCGGTATCTTGATCGAATGATGTTCGCCGCCGGGGCCGGGGATCTGGATCTCGCCGCCGAGCGACGCCGTGGTGAAACTGATCGGCGCGCGGGCGAACAGAGTCGTGCCCTCGCGCTCGAACAGCGGGTGCCGCGTGATGTGCAGGAAGATGTAGAGATCGCCGGGAGGTGCGCCGCGCATCCCGGCCTCGCCTTCGCCGGTCAGGCGGACGCGGGTGCCTTCATCGACGCCGGGCGGGATATTGACGGTGAGCGTCTTGGTCTTCTCGACCCGGCCCTCGCCGCGGCAGGCGTTGCACGGATCGGCAATGACCTGGCCAACGCCGTGACAGGTCGGGCAGGTCCGCTCGACGACGAAGAAACCCTGCTGCGCGCGAACCTTGCCCTGCCCGGCACAGGTCGAGCAGGATTTGGCGCTGGTGCCGGGCGTGGCGCCGGTACCCGAGCAGGAATCGCAAGCGGCCGAGACATCGACCGTAACCTCGGTCGATTTGCCGCGAAAGGCGTCCTCGAGCGTGATCTCCATGTCGTAGCGCAGATCAGCGCCGCGACGGGGTCCGCGCGCGGCGCGCTGGCCGCCGCCCATGAACTCGCCGAAGATATTCTCGAAGATATCGCTAAAAGCGCCGAAATCCTGCGCGCCGCCGCCACCGTTGCCCGCGCCGTTGCGAAAGGCGGCGTGGCCGTAGCGATCATAGGCAGCGCGTTTCTGCGGGTCCTTCAGGCAATCATAGGCTTCGCTGATCGCCTTGAAGCGCGATTCGCTATCCTTGCACCCATCATTCTTGTCGGGGTGATACTTCATCGCGAGCTTGCGATAAGATGCCTTGATCACGGCATCATCGGCGCCGCGGTCACATTCCAGCAATTCGTAGAAATCAACTTCGGTGGTCATCTCGGGCCCCCGCCCTCCCCGCTATTCCCGCTTATGTCGCAGGAATAGCGGGGGGAACGCAACATGTTACGCCTTGGTATCGTCGACTTCCGAGAATTCGGCATCGACCACGTCTTCGGCCGGCGCCTCATGCGCCGGCGCGCCCGCAGGCGATGCCTCTGACTGGGCCTGCTTCTCGTAGATCGCCTGGCCGAGCTTCATCGCGACCTGGGCAAGGGCGTTGGCCTTTTCCTTCATGCCCTCGACGTCGTTCGCCTCGACCGCCGACTTGGTGGCCGCGACCGCTGCCTCGATCTCGCCCTTGAGGCTGGCATCGACCTTGTCGCCATGCTCGGCGAGCTGGCGCTCGGTGGTGTGGATCAGGCTTTCGGCGTTGTTCTTCGCCTCGGCCGCGGCACGCCGCTTCTTGTCCTCTTCAGCGAACTGCTCGGCATCGCGGACCATCTGGTCGATGTCGCGATCCGACAGGCCGCCCGAGGCCTGGATGCGGATCTGCTGCTCCTTGCCGGTGCCCTTGTCCTTGGCGGACACGTTGACGATGCCGTTGGCGTCGATGTCGAAGGTGACCTCGATCTGCGGCACGCCGCGCGGCGCGGGCGGGATACCGACCAGATCGAACTGGCCGAGCATCTTGTTGTCGGCCGCCATCTCGCGCTCGCCCTGGAAGACCCGGATCGTCACCGCCTGCTGATTGTCGTCAGCGGTCGAATAGACCTGGCTCTTCTTGGTCGGGATCGTCGTATTGCGATCGATCATGCGGGTGAACACGCCGCCCAGCGTCTCGATGCCGAGGCTCAGCGGGGTCACGTCGAGCAGCAGCACGTCCTTGACGTCGCCCTGCAGCACGCCGGCCTGGATCGCGGCGCCCATGGCGACGACCTCGTCCGGGTTGACGCCCGAATGCGGCTCCTTGCCGAAGAACTCCTTCACGACCTGGCGAACCTTGGGCATGCGCGTCATGCCGCCCACCAGGACGACCTCGGCGATGTCGGCCGCCTTGACGCCGGCATCGGCCAGCGCCTTGCGGCACGGCTCGAGCGTGCGCTGGATCAGATCGTCGACCAGCCGCTCCAGATCGGCGCGGGTGATCGTCTTCACCAGATGCTTCGGGCCATTCTGGTCGGCGGTGATGAAGGGCAGGTTGACCTCGGTGGTCGCAGCCGAGCTGAGCTCGATCTTCGCCTTTTCGGCACCTTCCTTGAGGCGCTGCAGGGCGAGCTTGTCCTTGGTCAGGTCAATGCCCTCTGCCTTGCGGAAATCCTCAGCGAGGAAGCGCAGCAGCTTGTCGTCGAAATCCTCGCCGCCGAGGAAGGTGTCGCCGTTGGTGGCCTTCACCTCGAACACGCCGTCACCGATCTCGAGGATCGAGATGTCGAAGGTGCCGCCGCCGAGATCGTACACGGCGATCGTCTTGCCGTCCTGCTTGTCGAGGCCGTACGCCAGCGCGGCCGCCGTCGGCTCGTTGATGATGCGCAGCACGTCCAGACCGGCGATCTGGCCGGCGTCCTTGGTCGCCTGGCGCTGGGCGTCGTTGAAATAGGCAGGAACGGTCACGACCGCCTGGGTCACCGTTTCGCCGAGATAGGCCTCGGCGGTTTCCTTCATCTTCTGGAGCGTGAAGGCGGAAATCTGCGAAGGGCTATATTCCTTGCCCCCCGCCTGCACCCATGCGTCGCCATTCGGGCCGCGCACGATGTGGTAAGGAACCAGCTCGGTGTCCTTCTTGGTGATCGGATCGTCGAACCGGCGCCCGATCAGGCGCTTCACCGCGAACACGGTGTTTTCAGGGTTCGTCACCGCCTGGCGCTTGGCCGGCTGCCCGACCAGTCGCTCGCCATCCTTGGCGAAGGCGACGATCGAAGGCGTGGTGCGCGCGCCTTCCGCATTTTCAATCACCTTGGGCTTGCCGCCTTCCATCACGGAAACGCAGCTGTTGGTCGTGCCCAGATCGATACCGATAACTTTAGCCATGGTCCTCTTCGGCCCCCGTCTTCAAAAAATTGCTTCCAGTCCGCGCCCCCGGATGGGCGACGCGGCACGTTACTCCCGGCGATATAGGGGGGCTTTTGCTTGCCGCAAGATTTTCGACTCCCTAGAGGGTGCACAAGATTTCCCGAAGCGGGAGAATATGATGCGTTTTCTGGCCCTTCTCATCACCATGCTCGCCCTTGCCGGCTGCCAGCCCAAGGAAATTTATGTGAGCGACGGCTATGTCCGGCTGGCGGCGGTGAAGGGTCATCCCGCCGCCGCCTATTTCACGCTCCATGGCGGCGAGACCGACGCGACACTGATCAGCGTGTCGAGCGACGTCGCGATTCGCACCGAACTGCACGAATCGATGCAGGCGGGCTCAATGTCGTCGATGAAGCCGCTCGATCATCTCGCGGTACCGGCGGGTTCGAAGATCGTCTTCAAGCCGGGCGGCAAGCATGTGATGCTGTTCGACGTAAACCCGATCATCGTGCCGGGCCGAACACTGCCGCTGCTCTTCACCTTTGCTGACGGCTTACGCATCGAATATGCTGCGACCGTGATCGCAGCGGGCGACCCGGCGCCATAACCGATAGTCGCCGGACCGCTGTGGATCGGCCCCTGACCCCTGGCGAGATCGCGCTTGCCCGATCGGTGTTCGGCGAAGCGATCGATTATGCGCAGGTTCGCATCGCCCTGCGCAAATGGGCTTTCTTCCAGCCGCGCGGCACGGTGATGGCGCCGACCGGATCAATCCATTTCCACCCCCAGGGCATGCGGTATCGCGCCGATTTCGCTGCCGGCAATCTCGACGACCAGGGGCTCTTCATCCACGAGATGGTGCATGTCTGGCAGCACCAGAAGGGCATCTTCCTGCCGATCGTGCGGCACCCCTTTTGCCGTTATGATTATGCGATCCGCCCCGGCCTGCCGCTTCACCGCTACGGAATCGAGCAGCAGGCCGAGATCGTGCGGCATGCCTTTCTGCTGCGGCGGGGGGCGACGGTGATCGGGGCGCCGGCGCTGGCGCGGTACGAGAGCATCCTGCCGTTCGGGACCGCGAGCTAGATCCGGTATCGACCAGCCATCAGTTGCCGGGACCGATACGCGTCCGGCGCGGTGGCTGATCCCCCGCTGTTATTCCCGCTGTCCTCGCTGTTCCTCGCTGTTATTCCGCTGTTTCCCGCTGTTTTTCCGATCATTTTTTCTCCCGCTGTTACCTCGCGTTTTCGGGGCCAGTTTCCTCTTTTCTTTCAAAGCGATGCGACTGGGCTCGCTGTTATCGAGAACAGCGGCATAACAGCGAGGAACAGCGGGCCGCCTTGCCCGAACAGCGCGGCAGGATCGTCCAACATCCACGAGGAGAAAGAGCGGGCGACGCCATCATGAGCGACGGCGATCGGGATACGACTATGCCCTTGCCGCCTCCTTTTGAATCCGGGCGACGCTGGCCAGTTCCGGGGTTTTCTGGCAGCCTGAGCGCGTGACGAAGACAGTCATTCTCTACGCGCTGGCACTGGCGCTCGCGGCGACCGCGCTCGAATGGCTGCAATATTCCTACGCGATCCGGGTCTTCTCGACCGACATCTATATCGCGCTGCTGGCGCTCGGCTTTATCAGCCTTGGCCTGTGGGCGGGCACCAAGCTGACACCGCGCCCGGCCGGCAGCACCTTCCAGCGCAATGAAGCGGCGATCCGGTCGCTCGGGCTCACCGCGCGCGAATGCGAGATCCTGGCGCTGCTCGCCTCGGGCCAATCGAACAAGGAGATGGCGCGGGCGCTGGGCATCTCGCCGAACACGGTGAAGACCCATGTCGCGCGGGTCTATGAGAAGCTGGAGGTGCAGCGTCGCATCCAGGCGATCGAAAAGGCGCGCTGGCTGGCGTTGATCGAATAGAGGGAGATCGAATAGAAATGCGGGTGATTTCTGCGAAATCACCCGTTCGGGCGATGGATCGAGGCGCCACGACGGCCTTATCCCTGGGCCGTCACACCAATGGGAGCCACCGACCATGAACCCGATCCTGCGATACACCGCCACTTACGGATTGCTGTCCGGACTGGCGACCTGCGCCGTCCTGATCGCGGGATTCACGCTTCAGGACCGGCTGAGCGCCGTCCACCAGCTCTGGTTCGGCTATCTCGTCATGCTCGTCATCCTGACCTTCATCTTTGTCGGGGTGAAGCGCTACCGCGATATCGAGCGGGGCGGCGTCATCAGGTTCCTGCCCGCCCTCGGGCTCGGCCTCGCCATCGCCACGGCCGCCGGGGTGGCTTATGCGCTCCTGTGGGAGGTCTATCTGGCGGCAACCCATTACAGCTTCATGGACAATTATATTGCCGGGATCATCCGCCACGCCAGGGCCGCGGGCCTGAGCGGCGACAAACTGGCCCGGAAGATGGCGGAACTCGAAACGATGCGGGCGCAATATGCCAATCCGCTGTTCCGGATCCCGATGACATTCATGGAGATTTTTCCCGTCGGTCTGGGGGTGGCGCTCCTGTCGGCGCTGTCGCTGCAGTTTCCGAAATTCCTGCCCGCCCGGCGCTGACCTCAGCTGCCACAGCCGCCGCACGCGCCGTCGCCACCGCCGATCGAGCGCGGCCAGAAACGGATTTTCCGAAGCGCGGTCCCTATCGGCGGCTTCCCGGCGCGGCACGGTAACCAAGAATAACCGAGGCGGTAACCAAGAATCAGCAGATATCGAGCGATTCCACGACGATGCGGCCCGACCTTTGGATTGACTTGCCGCAATAGAGAGAGATATTTCGCCGGTACTGGCTGAGGGCCAACAAGTGCGGCCTCACTCTCCTGGGCGGAAGGTTCTCCAGAGTTATGCGTGTGGCGTATTTGCTCCGGCCGTTCACCCGGATCGGCCTGGCCCTCCTGCCCCTGCTGGCGACCAGCGCCCGGGCCGAGCTTGGCGGCGCGATGGCGGGCGTGCAGACCGATCGCGCCCAGTTGAAGGCGCAGATCGTCTCGGTGCCGAAAAGCACGCACACGATCCATGAGATGACCCTTCCCAATGGCGGCGGGGTCAAGGAATTCACCAACACCAAGGGCCAGGTCTATGCGGTGACCTGGTCGGGGCCGGGCAAGCCCGATCTGCGCTCGCTGCTCGGCGGGTATTTCACCACCTTCCAGGCCGACAATGCGAAGCTCAACCCGCGCGCGCGCCGTCGGCCGGCCTCTGTTCACCGATCGGATCTGGTGATCCAGACCGGCGGCCATATGGGGTATTTCTGGGGCGTCGCCTATATTCCACCGCTCGCGCCGGCGGTTTTTTCCGTCGCCGATCTCCAATAGGGTTTGCGCTCTTGATCCGGACGATCCTGGCTCTCTGGGCCATCTGCCTGCTCGCCGCCTGCAGCGGTGGTGGCGGCACACCGACATCGACCCCCACGAGCACCCCGAGTTCGCCGCCAAGCAGCGGGGGAACGCCGGTCGTCAATTCGGCCACGGTGACGTTCGATGCCGGGCCGGCCGAACTGAATGTGGGGCCAGGCGCCTATACCGCCTTCAACGAGCCCTATGTCTCGATCAAGATCTGCGCGCCAGGCTCAACGACCAATTGCCAGACGATCGACCATATCATCCTCGATACCGGATCGGTCGGCCTGCGCATCCTCCAGCCCGTGATCAATCAGAGCCTGTTGAGTGCGCTGCCCGCCCAGACCGACCCGAGCGGGAACGCAGTCGGCGAATGCTATATGTACGTGAATTCCTATGTCTTCGGCTCAGTGCGGCAGGCGGATTTCTCGATCGCGGGGGAAAAGGTGGCGAACATGCCCTTCCACGCCATCGCCGATGCCGGCGTCTTCTCGAACGTGCCGGCATCCTGCTCGTCGGGCGGCGGCACCAACATCACCACAGTGAAGGCGTTCGGCGCGAACGGCATATTGGGCATCGGCACGACGCCGACCGATTGCGGGCCAATCTGCGCCGCCGGCAATACCACGGGCGCAGCTTATTATGACTGCCCCGCCTCGGGATGCTCGGCGATCATTGCCCGCGCTGTGTCGACGACGGCGCCGTTCCAGCAACTGCCCAATCCAGTCGCAGCCTTTGCGACCGACAATAACGGCACCGTGCTGGTGCTGCCGTCAGTCGCCCCCGCCGGCGCGGTCTCGATGACCGGCACGATCTATTTCGGCATCGGCACCCAGGCGAACAACGCGCTTGGTTCGCAGACCGTGTTGCCGGTGACAACCTCGACCAACCGGTTGGGAGCGGGGTTGCTGACCGCGATCTATAATGGAAAATCGCTGACCCAGAGCTTCCTCGACAGCGGCAGCAATGATTATTATTTCATCGACACCAGCCTGCCGGCCTGTTCCGATACGAACCTGTCCGCCTTTTACTGCCCGACCACGTCGATGCTGCTTTCGCCGACGCTGACCGCCACCAACGGGACAATGGTGAATGCTGCCTTCACGCTCTACAACCCGATGACGACCACAGCGGGCAGTTCCAATGTCGCGCCGGGCCTCGGCGTGAACCCGACTCTGGTCCAGCCACCGCTGCAATTTGCCAACAGCTTCGATTTCGGTGTGCCGTTCTTTTTCGGGCGCTCGGTCTATACCGCCATCGAAGGCCGGTCGGCAGGCGGCACGCAGGGGCCCTATATCGCCTTTTAGGGCTGATCCTGCTCGCATCGCGAGTTCGTGCTACTGGATCGCGATGAGCCGGCCGATCCTCTACAGTTTCCGCCGCTGCCCCTACGCGATGCGGGCGCGGATGGCGTTGCTGATCAGCGGCACTGCGTTCGAGCTTCGCGAAGTGGCGTTGCGGGCCAAGCCGCCGGAAATGCTCGCCGCCTCGCCCAAGGCGACGGTGCCCGTGCTCGTGCTGCCGGAGGGGCGGGTGATCGACGAGAGCCTGGACATCATGCGCCACGCGCTGGCCCAGCACGACCCCGAGCATTGGCTCGAGGGCGACGATGCGGGGCTCATCGCTGCCAATGACGGACCGTTCAAGCATCATCTCGACCGCTACAAATATGCCGATCGGCACGGCAGCGATCCGGCTGAGCATCGCGCGGCGGGGCTGGCGCTTCTGAAGCCGATCGAGCAGCGATTGACGCATAGCGCCAATCTATGCGGCGAAGGGCGCTCGCTGACCGATATCGCGCTGATCCCGTTCGTTCGCCAGTTCGCCGGAGTCGCCCCGGACTGGTTCGGGGCGCAGGCCTTGCCCGGGGTGCAGCGCTGGCTTGGCGACCATCTCGCATCCGCGCTGTTTGCGGCGGCGATGGAACGGCCGTCGTGAGCCACGACCGAAATACGTCAGGCGTGTAATCTCTCCTCTCCTTTGGGAGAGGATACGAAGCCTTATGAGCGAAGCGAATTAGGCGAAGTTGGTGAGGGGCTTCGGGAGCTATCGAGAGCTCCCGGAGCCCCTCACCAAGTTCCGCTAGGCAGCAAGCTGCCAAGCTACACTATCCTCTCCCAAAGGAGAGGAAGTGGAGTATCTCTCTAAGCTGCGAGATCCCGCCGTTCGGCCTCGGCGGTGGCGAGCGACAGGATCGCGACCGCGCCCATGCCGGGGCCTTCGCTCTCCAGCTTGAGCGAGCCCTGCATCGCGATCATCGAATTGGCGCACCAGTGGAGGCCAAGCCCGCCCGATTTGTCCTTGCGGGTCGAGAAGCCGCGCTGGAACAGGGTTGGGGTACGGTCAGCGGCGAAGCCTTCGCCATCGTCGCGAATCGCGATGCAGGTGCGGCCGTTCGTCTCCTCGATCACGACCGAGATGCAGCCGCCCCCGGTGCCGCACGCGGCGATCGCTTCGGCCGCGTTGGCGAAGAGATTGCCGATCACCTGGCTCAGGATCAGCCGGCTGGCGACCACCAGATGGGAGCGCGCGGGAAAGGTGAAGACGATCGACAGCTCGCCCGAATAACGGGCGATCGTCGCATTCCTGGCAATGATCTTGGTGACGTCGCACGGCTCGAGCTCGGGGCGGTCATGGGCTGCCTGTTGCTGCTCGCCGATGATCTCCAGCACATGGCTCATCGCCTCGCGGCCGATCTGGAGCTGGCGCCGGCGCTCGTCGCGATCCTTCGCCTCGGCCGCGATCGCCGCGGCGACGAAGGCGGCGAGCTTTTCGCGACGCGGCTGCGGCACGTCGTCCCCGGCGAGCTCAGCGAGCGCACGATCAAGCGTGGCGCGATCGACCGGCACCCGCTGGGCAATGCCCTGGCTGAGGATCGTGCTGATCGGGTTGAGGGCGTTGCGGACATTGTGCATCACCGCGACGGCGCTCTCGCTGCGCCCGAGCGCGAAGCTCTGTACCTCGAGCTGCTCGCGCAGATCCCTGAGCTGGCGGAGCATTGCGTTGAAGCTGCGCCCGAGCGAGCCGATCTCGTCCTGCCGTGCCTCGTCGGCCAGGATGCCGAGCGAGCCGGAATTGCGGACGACCTGCATATGGTTCTCAACCCGGCGCAACGGCTTCAGCACCAGCCGGCTGATCATCCTTCTCAGCATCAGGAGGACGACGAGGAGCAACAGGGTTGATCCGGCGACGGCGAGGATCAGCATGCGCTTGCCGAGCAGCGAGACCTCTCGCGGCACCGAGAAAGCGGCGCTGGCAACGGCATGGCCGCCGGGGCCGCGGATCGGCACGGCAATGCGCATCATGTCGTTGTCGGGGGTGATCCGACTGGTGTCGGAGACATTGGCCAGATCGAGCCCGGCGGTAAGCTGGAGCAGCGCCGACAATTGCGCCGACGTGATCTGGCGCGCCATCAGCACATAGCCGCGCGGGCTGCCGCTGCCGTCACTGCGGCGGACCTCGGCGACCCCGACCGCGGCGACGACCGGGCCGAGGCGAACGAAGAAGCTGCGCGAGTTGCGCTTGCCGAGCAGCTGCCTGAAATCGATCCGGTGAATCTGCGCGATCAGCGCGGCACGCATTGCCGGGCTGTCCCCCCGCCGCGCGTCGCGCCAGCGGGCGATGACGATCCTGCCGTCATTGGCGACATAGGCCATGCCGTTGACGCCGAGATTCTCCATCGCGAGGGTCGAGAAGGATTCGCGCTCGAAGGCTGCCGTCTGGTGCGCCATGTAATCATAGCTCGAATTCCAATCGCCATAGTCGCGGACCGCGCTTTCTACCTTGGAGGCATATTCACCGAGCGCGGCGCGGGTGCGCTCGACATGGGCGTCGACCGATTTCAGTTCGAGCTCATTGATGCTGGGGATGATGACGCTGGCGAGCAGCAAGGTGATCCCGATCGAGCCGAGCAGCCCGACCGCGGTCAGGATCAGGACGAGCTTCGCGCCGAGCGACGATGGATTGCGCAACGCCCTGAGCTGCCTTTTCGTGGCGCGGAGCAGGGCCGGAGCCCGCGAGCGCGCCATCAGCCGAGCGTCCCGTTACCCAGTTCCGGCTCGAGACAGACGTCTTCGCGCTGCGACGGGTCGACCAGATACCGGATCTCGGCCATTTCGCGGGCCTGTTCGGGGCCGATCGGGAGCGAGAAGTGAAAGCCCTGGAAATGCGATGCGCCCGCGAGGTTCAGCGCCTGGACCTGGGCCTCGCTCTCGACGCCCTCGGCGATGACGCCAAGCCCGAGCGCCCGACCGAGATGGACGATCGAATGGACGATCGCGGCGCTTTCGCGCTCGCGGCCCATGCCGTCGATGAAGCTGCGATCGATCTTCAGGCAATCAAGCGCGAACTTGCGGATGTTGTAGAGGCTCGAATAGCCGGTGCCGAAATCATCGAGCGCGATCCGGAAACCCATCTGGCGGAGCCGATACAGAGTCTCGGCAGCGCGGTCGGCATCGTCGAAAATCGCCGTTTCGGTGATCTCGATCTGGACGCGGCTCGGCTCGACCCCGTGCTTCTGGACGAATTCGAGGATGTGGCCGACGAAATTGTGGCGCCGGAACTGGCGCGGGGAGAAATTGACCGAGACATATTGGCCGGGCCAGTCCTTCAGCACCTGAAGCGACTCCCCGAGCACCCAATCGCCGAGCTCGTGAATCAGATTCGATTCCTCGGCGATCGGGATGAACATGTCGGGCAGGACCGGACCGAACTCGTCGGTGTTCCAGCGCAGCAGCGCCTCGAAGCCGACGACCTCGAACCCTTCACGCGCGACAATCGGCTGATAGGCAAGGCTCAGCTCGCCCTTCTTGATCGACTGGCTGAGCCCGCCCTCGATGCGGCGGCGGAAGCGGATCGATTCATCCATGCTGTCGTCGAACACACGGACGATGCCGCGGCCATTCTGCTTGGCATCGTTGAGCGCGAGATCGGCACGGCGCAGCACGTCGACGGGATCGCAATCGCCGCCGATCTCGAAGACCATGCCGGCCGAGGCACCGGCCTGGACCGAATGGCCGAAGATCTTGAAGCTGGCAGCGCATGCCTGGATGACCCGCTCACAGGCCATGACCGCTGCCTGTTCGCCGGGAGAATCGAACAACAGGCCGAATTCGTCGCCCGCCAGCCGCGCGACCAGGCCGCCTTCGGGGACATTGTCCTGGAGGATGCCGCAGATCTGGCGGATCAGGTCGTCGCCGGCGAGATGGCCGAGCGTATCGTTGACCAGCTTGAAACGATCGAGATCGACCATCGCGGTCGCGAAGCTCGTCGTGCCGCGTGCCTTTTCGGAAAGCGCGCGGAGGAAAGCGAGGCGGTTGGGCGCCTCGGTCAGGGAATCGTGGTTGGCGATATGGATCGCCTTGCTCTCGTTGGCGGCGAGTTCCCGCCCCTGCTCTTCGAGGATCACGATCTTCTCGGCGAGCGCGGCGCGGGTTGCGGCGAGTTCGCGATCGATCTGCCAGCGATGCGCGAGGGCGCTCGCCATCTGGGTAACCTCGGCTACCTCGAACGGCTTGGCGATGTAGAAGATCTTGTCGGCCGGCCCGGCTGCCTTGCTGATCTCGATCGGCGCGAAATCGGAATAGCCGGTGACGATCACCAGGTTGATCTCGGGATCGAGCGCGCGGATTCGGGTGGCGGTTTCCTTGCCGTCGATGCCGGGGGGCATGCGGACATCGATGAAGGCGACGGCGAACGGGTCGCCGGCCCTGATCGCCGCCTCGACCGCGGCGACGCCGTCAAGGCCCTGCATTGCATGGGTGACCGCGAAATCCATCGCCGTTTCGGCGTGTTGCGGCGGATCGCCGGCGCCGAAGAGCTCAGCCGCCATCATGTCGAGCGCGCCTGAATCGGCGGCGACTCCCGACGCGAAGCTGCGCCGATAGGAATCGTGCATGGCCGGTTCGTCGTCGACGATGAGAATCCGCATCGCAGCACTGCCTTTTGATTGCGCAAGCGGGCGCTTCGCGCCCTTGATACGACGTAACCAAATGCGGTTAACGCGGCGTAAATACCCTCAGGGGCGTGCAGCGAGGGCGCGGTTGCCGAGTTCGATCGCGCCGAGCGGCCCGGCATTGTTGCCGAGTGCAGCAGGGACGACATAGGAATCGAGCGGCTCGAGCCCGGGCGCAACGCCATAGCCGCCGAGGCTCGCGATCAATCTCGTCCGGATCCTGGGGAAGAGATGCGGGATTCCCGTCATCACCCCGCCGCCCATCACGATCCGGCGCGGAATGCCGGTCAGAACGAGCGTGTGCGCCAGTTGCGCCAGGGCATGGGCGACTCCCTCCCAGACCGGATCGTCAGCGGCGAGCTGCTCGGCCCCCTTGCCGGTGCGCGCCCTGATCGCCGTGCCGGCGGCGAGGCCTTCGAGGCAATCGCCATGGAAGGGGCAGGAGCCGGGCCAGGTGTCCCCGGCGAGACGGACCGGGCGGATATGGCCGAGCTCGGGATGGGTAAGGCCGTTGGTCGGCTCGCCGCCAAGCACCAGGCCGACGCCGATGCCGGTGCCGACGGTGACATAGGCGTGATCGGCAATGCCCCGCGCAGCGCCCCAGCGCCCTTCGCCCAATGCCGCGCCGGCGACATCGCTGTTGAAGCCGGTCGGCACGCCGGCGAAAGCCGCGAGCCGGCGCCCGACATCGGTATTCGACCAGCCCTGCTTGGTCGTGGCCGTGATGAAGCCGTAATCGGGCGCGGCTTGATCGAGCGATACCGGGCCGAAACTGGCGATGCCGAGCGCCGTATAGCCTGACCAGCGCCTAAGCACCGCCTCGATCGCCGCCAGCGTTTCCTCGGGGCTGGTGGTGGGAATGCGGACTTCGTCGCGGATATCGTCCGGGCCGGTGGCGAGGATGCAGTTGCATTTGGTGCCGCCGAGCTCGATGCCGGCGATCAGGGGGCTGTTCGTCATCGCCCGGCTATCCGATGCCGGGCGCGCCGCTGTCAATCGCGCCGCGCCACCGCACATCGGCACATTCTTGCGACAAATTGAGTTTAGGGGAGCGCTCGCAAGAATTCGGGCGGAGTCATCATGCGGCGTATCGGCATTTTCGTGTTTCTGTTGGCAAGCTCGGCACCAGTGGTGGCGCAGGACAAGCCGGTCCCCGCCCCAAAACCGCAACCGGCCCCGGCGGACCAGGGCAATTCAGACGAACCCGATGTGATCGTGACCGGCTCGCGCAACCTGCCCGGATCAGTGGTCGGCGACATCCCCCCCGAGCAGCAGCTCGGGCCGGCGGATATCCGTTCCTACGGAGTCAGCTCGGTTTCGGACCTGCTCAACGAGCTTGCGCCGCAGACGACGAGCGGGCGCGGCAGCGGCGGCGCGCCGGTGGTGCTGCTCAACGGCAAGCGGATCTCGGGTTTCGCCGAGATCCGCGACATTCCGACCGAGGCGATCGCCCGGGTCGAGATCCTGCCCGAGGAAGTCGCGCTCAAATATGGCTACCGGGCTGACCAGAAGGTCGTGAACATCGTGCTGCGGCGCCGCTTCCGCGCGACCACCGTCGAGCTTGCCGACAAGGCGGCGACCGCCGGCGGGCGCAACAACCCCGATGCCGAGCTCGACCTGCTCAAGATCCGCGGCGATGGGCGCTTCAACCTTCACACAAGCTATCAGTCGAATACCGCGCTGACCGAGGACGAGCGCGACATCGCCCCGCAGGCGAACGCCACGCCGGGCAGCGTCGACCAGCGACCCTATCGCACCCTCCTGCCGTCGAGCCGCGACTTCAGCGCGAACCTGGTTTATGCACGGCCGATCGGCAAGGCATCCGCGACGGTCAACGCACGGGTCGAGGCCACCGACAGCATCGGCCTGAACGGCCTGCCCGGCATTTCCCTGACCGTCCCTGCGGGCAACCCCTTCTCGACCTCCGCAACCGATGCCGTGGTCGATCGCACGCCCGACGGCTATCTGCCGCTGCACCAGCGCAATTCGGCGCTGACCTACCACCTCGGCAGCACGCTCAACGGCAATATGGGCAAATGGCGCTGGTCGGTGACCGGCAATTATGACCGGGTCGATTCCGAAACCTTCACTGATACCGGCCTCGACTTCTCCACCTTCCAGCAACGGATCAAGGCCGGCGACCCGACCGCCAATCCGTTCGGTCCGCTGACCAATGCGGGGATCACCACACTCCCCGGCTACCGCGCCTTTTCCACGTCGAACAATGCCGGCGCCGATGCGCTGGTCAACGGCCCGGTCCTGGAGCTTCCGGCGGGGCCGCTTTTTGCGAGCGTCCGCGTTGGCGGCGAGATCAGCGACCTCAGCAGCCGTTCCTACCGAGACGTGTTCACCCCGGCCGACATCAAGCGCAACACGGTGAACGGGCAGATCAATGTCGACGTGCCGATCACCAGCCGGACCAAGCATTTCCTGAGCGCGATCGGCTCGCTCTCGCTCAACTTCAACCTGGCCGAGGACCATCTCTCCGATTTCGGGACGATGGAGACGATCGGCTATGGCGCGAACTGGTCGCCGATCGAGGCGATCCGCATCATCGCCTCGGCGACCAACCAGGACGTTGCGCCGACCGCGGTGCAGCTCGGCAATCCCATCATCACGACGCCCAATGTCCGCGTGTTCGACTATGTTCGTGGTGAAACCGCGACAGTGACGACTGAGTCGGGCGGCAATCCGGACCTGATCGCCGAGAAGACCCATGTGCGGAAAATCGGGCTGACGGTGAAGCCATGGGCCGCGAAGGACATCAATTTCACCGCCAATTATGTTTCCAACCGAACCGACAATCCGATCGCTGCCTTCCCGACGCCGACCGCGGCGATCGAGGCTGCATTTCCGGGCCGCTTCGCCCGTGATTCGGACCACAGGCTCATCGGGCTCGACACCCGCCCGATCAATTTCGCCGGGAGCGAGAGTTCGCAATTGCGCTGGGGAATCAATTTCTCGGTGCCACTGAAATCGAAGATCCAGAAGGAATTCGAGGCCTTTCGCGCCGGCAAGGGACCGAACCCGCTGGCGGGAATCCCCCTGCCCCGCGGGTTCAGACGGCCTGATGGCGGGCAGCCCGGCGGCAACAATGGCGCGCCGCCTCCCGATGGCGGTGTGCCGGGCGGTGGCGGCGATCGCGATGGCGGCGGCGGACAAGGCCGTGGCGGCTTCGGCGGCGGCGGGTTTGGCGGCGGCGGACGCGGCGGATTTGGCGGACGGGGCGGCGGCGGCGGGCGGCTGCAATTCGCCGTCTATCACACCTGGTATTTCACTGACACGGTGCTCGTCCAGAATGGCGGGCCACGGCTCGACCTGCTGAACGGCGACGCGATCGGCGGCAGCGGCGGCCAGTCCCGGCATCAGGTCGAGGTGCAGGCGGGATACAGCAATAACGGCCTGGGCTTCCGGCTTTCCGGCAATTACCGGAGCGGCACACGGGTGAATGGCGGCACGCCGGGCAACCCTGAACCGCTCGATTTCTCGGGGCTGGGAACTGCCGATATCAGGCTGTTCGCCGATCTCACCCAGAAGCTCGACCTGCTCAGGAAACATCCCTGGGTGCGCGGGATGCGGATCACGCTGGCGGTGACCAATATCCTCGACAGCAAGCAGCGGGTGACCGACTCCAATGGCGGGACGCCGATCAGCTACCAGCCCGATTATCTCGATCCGATGGGGCGGGCGGTGCGGCTGAGCATCAGGAAACTGTTTTTCTGAGCGGAGCAACAACAGCGGGCGCCCGCGCGCCTGGCTAGTTTCAGCTTGCGGCGCCGGACGACATTCCCCGGCACGCAAGGATATCGGCGGCATTGGGTGACTGCATCGCGCCCTCGGGACAGGCCAGTCCTATTCAGCCCGGCGCGATCATTCTCCACCCGGCGCCGAACGTGCAGCAATCAAGCCGGCGATACGGTCGGCTGATTCGCGCGTCACGGGATTATAGACAAGCATCCCGAGATCGGGCCGGCCATCGACCGCAAAGGCGGAAAACTCCATCTCGACCAGGCCGACTTCGGGATGGTGGATGCGCTTCACGCCTTCCACATGCCCGGCGATGTCATTGTCGCGCCACAAGGCAGCGAACTCGGGGCTGGTTTGCGACAGTTCCTCGACGAGCTGGGTTATTTCGGCGCCGGCGCCGGCGCGCGCCGCATCAGCGCGGAATGCCCCCACCACATAACGGGCAACGCTCCGCCAATCCTCCTGCAGCGCCCTCACCCGTGAATGGGAGAACATGAGCCGCATGATGTTGCGTTGCGCGGGCGGCAGGAGCGCATAGTCAGTCAGCAGCGCCGCCGCAGCCTCGTTCCACGCCACCACGTCCCAGATCGCGGTGCGGATGATCGCGGGACTGGGGGACAGGGCATCGAGCACGCGCTGGAGACGCGGCGTCACGCCCTCGGGCGCGCGGTAGCGGGGTTCGGGCGGACGGCCGAGCCCGAGCATGAACAGATGCTCGCGCTCGGGCTCCGTCAGCATCAGTCCGGCGGCGATCCGGTCGAGTACATCGGCGGACGGCGCGCCGCCCCGGCCCTGTTCCAGCCAGGTGTACCATGTCGGGCTGATATTCGCGCGCTGCGCGACCTCCTCGCGGCGCAGCCCCGGCGTCCGCCGTCGTCCACCGCCGAACCCGAAGGTGGCCGGATCGAGACGCGCACGGCGATCGCGCAGAAAGGCGCCCAAGGTTGGGCTGGCATGCACCGGCATGGTCTGTCCTGTTGATGATTATACCGGGATAATATCACTACTTTTACAGGATCAGCTCTAGCCCGACATGGCGCGGGCAACAACATCGGAGAGTATCCATGCGCGTCTTCCTCACGGGGGCCACCGGCTTCATCGGCTCCCGCATCCTTCCCGAACTCCTCGCCGCAGGGCACCAGGTTGTCGGCCTCACTCGGTCCGACGCAGGCGCTGCGGCGCTGGCGGCGGCGGGAGCCGAGGTGCATCGTGGTACGCTGGAGGATCCGTCCAGCCTGCGCGCCGGTGCTGAGAAGGCCGACGCGGTGATCCACACGGCGTTCGATCATGATTTCTCGAACTTCGTCTCCAATTGCGAGAAGGACCGGCGCGTGATCGAGGCAATGGGTGACGCGCTCAAGGGCAGCGACCGGCCGTTGATCATCACCTCGGGTACCGGAATCGGCGCGCCCGCGCCGGGAGAACTCGCGGTCGAGGACATGTTCAACCCCTCTCACGCAAACCCTCGCATCGTCTCGGAAGTGACCGGCAATGCGCTACGCGACGCAGGGATCGATGTGCGCGTCATGCGTCTGCCGCAGGTCCATGACACCGAAAGGCAGGGGTTGATCAGCCCCTATGTCATGATCGCGCGCGAAAAGGGCGTCGTTGCCTATGTCGGCGACGGCGCCAACCGGTGGCCGGCGGCACATGTATCCGATGTCGCCAGGCTCTACGTGCTCGCGCTCGATCAGGGCAGGCCCGGCGCGCGCTACAACGCGGTCGCTGAAGAAGGCATTACCGCGCGCGCAATCGCCGAGGTGGTGGCTGCCGGCCTCGGCCTCCCCGCCGTGTCGCTCTCGCCCGGGGAAGCCGAGGCGCATTTCGGCTGGTTCGGCATGTTCGCTGCCATGGACATGCCTGCGTCGAGCGCGCTCACCCGCGAACGCCTGGGCTGGCAGCCAGTAGGGCCCGGCCTGATCGCCGACCTGGAGCAGATGGATTATGGCCTGGCCGCTGCGGTGAGCAGCTAGGCGAAGCCGCAGCGCGGTTGGCGAGCGCCTCGGGACGTTAGTCCTTCGCGCCATAGCCGCCGCCGCCCGGCGTCTCGATCACGAACACATCGCCCGGCGCCACGGCAGCGCTGCTCGACGATCCAAGGGTTTCAGTGGTGCCGTCGGCGCGCTCGACCAGGTTGCGCCCGCACATCCCGGGCGCGCCGCCGGCGAGCCCGAATGGCGGCACGCGGCGGCGGTTGGAAAGGATGGTCGCGGTCATTGCCTCGCGAAAGCCAATCCGGCGCACCACCCCATCGCCGCCCGGGTGCTCGCCAGCCCCGCCCGACCCGTGCCGGATCGCGAAGCGTTCGACCAACACCGGATAGCGTTGCTCGATCACCTCCGGGTCGGTCATGCGGCTGTTGGTCATGTGAGTCTGCACCGCCGCAGTGCCGGGGAAATCGGGCCCCGCGCCGGATCCGCCCGCGATCGTCTCGTAATATTGCCGCGTCGCGTCGCCGAAGGTGAAGTTGTTCATCGTCCCCTGCGCCGCCGCCATCGCGCCGAATGCGCCGAACAGCGCGTCAGTGACGACCTGGCTCGTCTCGACGTTGCCGGCGACGACAGCGGCAGGATGGACCGGCCGCAACATCGACCCTTCGGGCACGACGATCTCGAAGGGCGCGAGGCAGCCGTCGTTCATCGGGATCGGCTCGGCGACCAGCACACGCACGACGTACAGCAGCGCCGCCCGCACGATCGCGAAGGGCGCGTTGAAATTATCGCTTCGCTGTGCGCTCGTGCCGGTGAAATCCACCCTGGCCGAGCGGCGAACGCGGTCTACGTCGACGCGCACCCGCACCGCCGCGCCATTGTCCATCTCGTACCGGAAGCTGCCGCCATCGATCCGCGCGAGCAGGCGGCACACCATCTCTTCGGCATTGGTGCGGACGTGGCGCATATAGGCCTGGACTGTGGCGAGGCCGTGGTCTGCGCACGCAGCCAGCAGCGCTTCGGCCCCCCGCGCGCACGCGGCGATCTGAGCACGCAGGTCGCCGATATTCTGGTCAGGGCTGCGCGCGGGCCACCGCGCCGCGGCGAGCAACGCGCGAAGCTCCGCCTCGCGGAAGCGGCCCTGCTCGACGAGCAGGAAGTCGTCGATCAGCACGCCCTCGTCCTCGATGGTCCGGCTGTCGGGCGGCATCGAGCCGGGGGTGATACCGCCGATGTCCGCCTGATGCCCGCGCGCGGCGACGTAAAATACAGGCGCCTGGCCGCCTTTAGCGAACACCGGCATGATCACGGTCACGTCGGGCAAATGCGTGCCGCCATGATAGGGATCGTTGAGAGCATAGACCTCGCCGGGCTTCATCGCGCCGGCGCGGTTCGCCATGACGGTCCGGATGCTCTCGCCCATCGAGCCGAGATGGACCGGGATATGCGGCGCGTTGGCGATCAGATTGCCGTCAGCGTCGAACAGCGCGCAGCTGAAATCGAGCCGCTCCTTGATGTTGACGGAACGCGCCGTCTGCTGGAGGGCGAGCCCCATCTGCTCGGCGAGCGCCATGAACAGATTGGCGAACAGTTCGAGCCGGACCGGATCGAGATCAGTGCCGGCCGACACGCGTGCGCTGCGGGGCATCACGCGCTCGAGCATCAGGTTCGCACCCGCGTCCACCCGGGCGACCCAGCTCGGCGCGATGAAAGTCGTTCCGGATGAATCGACGACGATCGCCGGACCCGACACGCTCCAGCCGACCGGCAGGTCCGAGCGGTCGAACAGGGGCGCCTGCACGGTCTGGTCGTCGAGATGAAGGGGAACGTATTCCGGTACCGCTTCGCCGCCCCCGGCTGCGAAGCGCGCCTCGGCCGCGGCAGCCGCCCCCACCGCTTCAGCCTCGGCGGCCTCGACGATGAGCGCCGCACGCTCGTCCACGAATCCGAAGCGCGCACGGTGCGCCGTGGTGAACCGCGCTCCGATCGTGTCGAACGGCGCGGCGTCGAGGGGCAGCGTCGTATCGGCCCCGGCATAGCGCAGGTGCAGACGGCGCTCGATCGCCGCCAGGCCAACCCCCTGCGCGCGGAGCGCTGCCGCCGCCGCATCGGCCAGCGCGTCAAGCGCCGCCTCGATCTCACCCTCGCGCTCGATCGGCAGCGCGACCGTCGCCTCGCGGATGACGCGCTGGCTCGCCATGCCCATGCCGAACGCGGAGAGCACGCCGGCAAGCGGATGAACCATCACCTGGTCGATCCCGAGCGTATCGGCGATGGCGCAGGCATGTTGCCCACCCGCCCCGCCGAAGCTCGCCAGGGCATAGCGCGCCAGATCATGGCCGCGCGCGATCGAGATGGCACGGATCGCGTTCGCCATCGCCTCGTTGGCGATCGCGATAAAGCCCTCGGCGAGCTGCTCGGCCGTCTTCCGCACCCCGGTCGCCGCCGCGACGTCCTCGGCCAGCGCGTCGAAGCCGGCGCGCACCACCGAGGCGTCGATCGGCTGATCACCCTCCGGACCGAACAGCGCGGGGAAGTGCGACGCCTGGAGACGGCCCAGCAGCAAGTTGCAGTCAGTGATGGTGAGGGGACCGCCTCGCCGATAGCATGCCGGCCCCGGATCGGCCCCGGCCGATTCCGGGCCAACGCGCAGCCGCGTGCCGTCGAACCTGCAGATCGAGCCGCCGCCTGCCGCGACCGTATGGATCTGGAGCATCGGCGCGCGTACGCGCAAGCCACCAACCACCGCCTCGCCGGTACGCTCGAAAATACCGGCATGGTGCGACACGTCGGTCGAGGTGCCGCCCATGTCGAAGCCGATCACATGGCTGATCCCGGCCGCCCGCGCGGTCGCCGCCATGCCGACTATGCCACCCGCCGGCCCCGAGAGGATGGCGTCGCGTCCGCTGAACGCGTCGGCCTTGGCCAAGCCGCCGTTCGACTGCATGAACAGAAGCTCAGTGTCGCCGAGCGCTTCCGAAAGCCGGTCGACATAGCGGCGCAGCACCGGCGACAGATACGCGTCGATGACGGTCGTCTCGCCGCGCGGCACGAGCTTGATGAGCGGCGCGACTTCATGGCTGACCGAGACCTGGGTGAAGCCGATCTCGCGGGCGACCCGGGCCAGCGCAGCCTCGTGCGCGCTATGCCGGTATCCGTGCAGGAGCACGATCGCGATCGATCGCAGTCCGCGCGCGAACGCCGCCGCCAGATCGCGCCGTGCCGCCTCGATATCCAGTGGCCGCAGGACCTCGCCTTCCACCGTCACGCGTTCGTCGATCTCGACCACCGCGGCATAGGCCTGTTCGGGCAGCACGATATGCTTCGCGAAGATATCCGGGCGCGCCTGGTGGCCGATCCGCAGCGCGTCTCCATGTCCGCGCGTGATCGCGAGCAAGGTCGGCTCGCCTTTCCGCTCGAGCAGCGCGTTGGTGGCGACGGTCGTGCCCATCTTCACGGTCGTGACATCGGCAAGCGTTGCGCCGCCTTCTGCGAGCAACCGTGCGATGCCCGCGACCGCCGCATCCTCGTAGCGCGCCGGATCGTGCGACAGCAGCTTGGCGGTACGGATCGCTCCGTCGGGCAGACGCGCGACAAGATCAGTGAACGTACCGCCCCGATCGATCCAGAAGTGCCAGCCGTTCACCATTGCCGCGCCCACTTGGCGTTGTTCGCGCCAATATGCAAAGCTGTCGCGATGACCAAATGCCGACCCGCTCGCTAACGATGCTTGTCCTCGCCGGCATCGCCGTGATCGCGCTCGGCTTCCTGCTTCGCTTCAATCCGTTGCTGGTTGTCGCTGCCTCGGCGCTGGTAACCGGGCTGGCAGCCGGGCTCGATCCGTTGAAGATCCTCGCCTTGTTCGGCAAGGCGTTCAACCAGAACCGGTTCGTCAGCGTCGTCTATATCGTGCTGCCGGTGATCGGCCTGCTGGAACGCAATGGCTTGCAGGCGCGCGCGGCGGCGCTGGTCGGGCGGCTGCGCGGCGCCACCCCGGGCCGGCTGCTTGCCGCCTATCTCCTCTTTCGCCAGCTTACCGCCGCGCTCGGCCTCACCTCGGTGGCCGGGCACCCGCAAACGGTGCGCCCGCTGGTTGCCCCCATGGTGGAGGCAGCCGCCGAGGCCGAAGCGCCGGGCGCGCATGATCCGCAGAGACTGCGCGCGCTTGCGGCGGCGACCGACAATATCGGGCTGTTCTTCGGCGAGGATATCTTCATCGCGATCGGATCGATCCTGCTGATGAAAGGCGTGTTGCAAGGCTATGGCATCGCCGTCGCACCCTTCGACCTGTCGGTATGGGCGATCCCCACCGCAATCGCCGCCCTCCTGATTCACGGTGGGCGCCTGCTGCTGCTCGATCGGCGCGCGGGGAGTCGCGAATGATCGGGCTCAACATCGTTTATCCAGTCGCGGGCACGGTGTTTCTGCTGTTCGCGCTGCTCGGCGTACGGGCGCGGCGATGGGGTAACGCCGCCTTCCATGCCTTGCTCGCGCTCAGCCTTCTGGTCGGCGACCGTATCGGTGATCTCGGCAATGGCGCGCTCGTCCTGTCGTTGATCGCGGTCGCGACCTTCGGCCGGATGCGCGCGCGCCGCACCGACGACATCCTTGCCGTGGCGCCGCGCGGCAACGCGCTGTTCGTGCCCGCGCTGGTGATCCCGGCCGCCGCGCTCATCGGGACATTGCTGTTCAAGCAGATGCCCGCACTCATCGACGCAAAGCAGGGAACGCTCGTGGCGCTGACACTGGGCGTGCTGCTCGCGCTGGCGATCTGTTATTGCTGGATTCGGCCAGCCCTGTCAGCGCCGTTTCGCGAGGGATTGCGGCTGATGGACGATATCGGCTGGGCCGCGGTGCTGCCGCAGATGCTGGCGAGCCTCGGCGCGGTCTTCGCTGCCTCGGGCGTGGGCGAAGTCGTCGGCGGAATAGCCGGTCAGGCAATTCCCCAAGGCAGCCTGATCGGCGCGGTGATCGCCTACGGCCTCGGCATGGCGCTGTTCACGATGGTGATGGGCAACGCGTTTGCCGCCTTCCCGGTGATGGCGGCGGCGGTCGGCTTGCCGCTCCTCGTCCACGGCTACGGCGCCGATCCGGCGCCGGTCGCCGCGATCGGCATGCTCGCCGGATTTTGCGGCACGCTGATGACGCCGATGGCGGCGAACTTCAATCTCGTGCCCGCCGCGCTGCTCGAGCTGAAGGATCGCAGCGCCGTGATCAAGGCTCAGGTGCCAACCGCGCTGCCGCTGCTTGCTTTCAACATCCTGTTTCTGTGGCTGGTGATCCGATGACTATGCTCGATGAAACGCTCGCTACCCGGTTCGCGCGGCTGACGCTCGGGCATCTCGGACAGGAATATCCGCACAAGCTCGATCATGTGCTGAACGGTCCCGGCGATGCGCTGACGCCGCGCGTGCTTCATCCGATTTTCTTCGGCAGCTTCGACTGGCATAGCTGCGTGCACGGCTGGTGGCAGGTGCTGCGCCTCGCCCGGCTGTTTCCGGCGATGGCAGCGGCCACCGAAATCCGCGCGCGTGCCGACGAGATGCTGACCGCCCGTAACGTCGCGGTGGAATGCGCGTATCTGGACCGCCCGGGCAGCACCGGGTTCGAACGGCCCTATGGATGGGGCTGGGCGCTCGCGCTGCACGGCGAGGCGCTGATGCACGACGCGGCGTGGGGCGAAGCGATCGATCCGCTTGCACGCGCCTTTGCTGCGCGCTTCGCCGATTTCCTGCCCAGGCTGACCTACCCGATTCGCACCGGCACGCACGGCAATACCGCCTTTGCGCTGCTCCTCGCCGGCCGCTGGGCGCAGTCACGCGACCCGGCACTGGCGGCGCTGATCGCCGGCAAGGCGCTCGGCTGGTACGGCAATGATCGCGATTGCCAGGCGTGGGAACCGGGCGGCGACGAATTTCTCTCGCCGGCGCTGATCGTCGCTGCCCTGATGAGCGAAACGCTCGACACGGCCGCCTTCGCGCAGTGGTTCGACGCTTTCCTGCCGCGCGCCGGTACGCAGGCGCCCGCCACGCTGTTCACCCCTGCCCATGTCTCAGATCGCAGCGACGGCAAGATCGCGCATCTCGATGGACTGAACCTGAGCCGGGCCTGGTGCTGGCGAATGATTGCCGCCGCGCTGGGCCGCGATCATTCGGTTTCGGCGTTGGCGCGTGCCACGGCCGCTGAGCATATCGGCGCGAGCCTGCCGCATATCGCCGATGATTATATGGGCACGCACTGGCTGGCGAGCTTCGCCTTGCTCGCGCTCGAGGACGCGCCGGCTCAGCCCTTCGCCATGGCGATGTAGCGCGTCACCTTTCCACCCAGCACATCGAGCGGCACGTTGCCGCCGTCGACAACCGCCTGGTTGAAATCGCGCAGATCGAACCGTGCGCCAAGCGCTGCTTTCGCCCGGTCGCGCTGGGCGACGATCTCGGTCTGGCCGAGCTTGTAACCACAGGCCTGCCCCGGCCAGGCGCAGTAACGATCGACTTCGCTTTCCGCATTGCTGCGCGGCAGCCCGGTGGCGGCAGTGAACTCTACCAGCGCCTGCTCGCGCGACCAGCCCATCGCGTGAATGCCGGTATCGATCACCAGCCGCACCGCGCGCCACGAGAGCCCCATCAGATAGCCGAGCCGCCCGGCGGGGTCGTCGTCGTACAGGCCAAGCTCGTCGGCCAGTTGTTCGGCATAGAGCGCCCAGCCTTCAGAATAGGCGTTGAACGCAAGGATCGATCGGATCAGCGGCAGTTGCTGCGCATATTCGCCCTGCCAGACATGCCCCGGTATGCCTTCATGAAACACAAGGTCGGGAATGGTCACCTTGTTGTGGATCGAGGGGTCGCCAAGGTTGACCAGAATCCTGCCGGGGATCGACCCGTCGAGTGAGCCCGGCCCGCCATAGGCCGCTGGCGCGCCCGCCTCCTGGGCCAGCGGCATCCGCCGGATTTCGAGATTGCCTTTGACCAGCCGGCGGAAGGCGCGCGGCAGGCGGGGCCGGATGGCGTCGATCCTGCCCTGCATATAGGCGACGATCTGGCGGCGGCCTTCATCGTCGTTCGAAAAGGCGATCCCCGGCCGGTGCTGCAGCGCGGTGGCGCGTTCGGCTATGGTGCCGTCGGTCAGCCCGAAGCTCCTGAGGATCGAATCGGTTTGCTTCTGGAGGTCGGCCAGCTGCGCAATCCCGATCGCGTGGATCTCGGCCGGCGTGCGGCGCGTGGTCGTGCCGGCGCGCAGCCCCCAGGCATACCATTCGGAGCCGTGCGGGCGCGACAGCAGGCCGGCCGCATCAGTCGCCACCGCCCGTTGCGCCCTGAGTTCGGCGAGTTGCCGCTCGAGCGCCGGGAGGACCCTGCTTCGCACGATCCGCGCCGCACGATCGCTCCATGGCCCGGGAACGGTGCCGGCCTTGCGCACGAGCGGGCCGATCAGCGGGCCGCCAGGCAGCGGCGCCTCGGCCAGGGTCCCCGTCAGGCCGGCGATCGTCTTGTCGAGCAGAAAGGAAGGCGGCACCAGGCCCCGCTCCCGTGCCATGCGGCTGCGCACGGTCTCGCCGTCGAGCTGCGCGGCCATGGCGGAGATCCGCTCGAGATAGGCTTCGGCATCATCGGCATTGCGCACCGGCTGGTCGCCGTCGAGCAGCTCCGGCACATCGAGCCAGGCACCGACATTCTGGATCACGGCATAAGGCGTGTTACGCCAACTGCCGATGGTCGCAACGCCGTAGGGCAGCTTCATACCGTCGAGCGCAGTTCTGAACGCACTCTCGGTCACCGCGAGGCTGGTCAGCGTGGGATCATCCAGCCCGCCGCGCGGCACCCGCGCCAGATCGGCGAGCGCCTGCGACAGGAAGCCGCGCCGCGCCTCGACGCCGGCGGGCGAACGATCTTCCAGCCGGCCGCGGAGCGCGGCATGCGGGCCTGTATCGAGGCCGAGCCTGGTCGCCTCGGGCGGTTCCAGTTCCAGCAACTGCCATGCGAGCCGGTCGAGCAGCGACGCGGCTGGCGTGGGGGGCACGGCGACGGCGGCGGCGGGCAGCGCGGCAAGCGCCACGCTGGCAGCAAGACCCGCCAGCGCGTCGCGGCGGGAGAGTGAAGGCATATCCATCGCACGGAGATGAATGGTGAAACGACCGACGTCAAACAGGGGTGATATGCCACGCGGCATTTTCCGGTCTCTCGGCCGGCCTGGGCGGGCGTGCCGATTTCTGCGTTCTTGTGCTGAGGGGCGCAGCTTCTAGAGTGGCCCGATGAAAATCCTGACCGCCGGTATCATTGCCGCTCTCGTCGGCGCCGCTCAACCTGCACTTGCCGGGCAGGACATCGACCCCGGCCGCCTGACCGAGACGGTCAAGACCCTCGCATCGGACACGTTCGAAGGCCGCGCGCCCGGGACCGCGGGGGAAGACCGCACGATCGGCTACCTGATCGCACGCTTCCAGGCGCTCGGCCTCGAACCGGCGGGGCCGAACGGGCAATGGGTGCAGCCAGTGCCGTTGCTGCACACCCGAATGGGCACGCCGGCTGTTTTCCGGTTCAACGCGCCAACCGGCGCCATCCCGCTCGAACAGTCCCGCAATGCCTATGTGTCGACGATCCGCCCCGACGATATGGCACGCATCGCCGGGGCGCCCGTCGTCTTTGTCGGCTACGGCGTGCATGCGCCGGAGCGCGGCTGGGACGATTTCAAGGGTACCGACCTGAAGGGCAAGATCGTCATCTTCCTGGTCAACGATCCCGATTTCGCAGCGAAGCCAGGCGAGCCGGTATCAGGCAAGTTCGGCAACCGAAGCATGACCTATTATGGCCGCTGGACCTACAAGTTCGAAGAGGCGGCGCGTCGCGGGGCTGCCGGCGCCCTGATCGTGCACGAGACGGAAGGCGCGGGCTATGGCTGGAACGTCGTGATCAGCCCGGGCGGCGAAAATTACGATATCGCGCGCAGGCCGGCCGATCTCACCAGCCTCAAGCTGCAGGGCTGGCTGGCGGGCGATGCAGCCCGCGCGCTGTTCGCCTCGGCTGGTCTTGATCTTGCGGGCCTTGAAACCGCCGCGCGCTCTCCGAACTTCAGGCCGGTCCCGCTGAAGGGCGTGACGCTCGACGCAAGCATACCCGTCACGCATGAACTGATCGAGAGCCACAATATTCTCGCGCGCATCACCGGGACGACGCGACCCGACGAGGTCGTCATGTTCGGTGCGCATTGGGACGCTTACGGCAAGGGCAAGCCGGACGAACAGGGCCGGATCTATCGCGCCGGCGCCAATGACGATGCGCTGGGCATTGCAAGCCTGCTCGAGATTGCCCGGTCGATGAAGGCGGGCCCGGCGCCGCAACGCAGCGTCGTCTTCGCTGCATGGACGGCCGAGGAGCGAGGGCTGCTCGGCTCCGAATATTATGCCGCAAACCCGATATTCCGGCTCGACAGGACCGTCGCGAATCTCGCCATCGACATCCTGCAGACGGCAGGGGCGGGCAATGATGTCGTCCTTGTCGGCAAGGGGCAGGATAGCCTCGAGGACGATATGGCGCGCGTCGCCGCGACGCAGGGGCGCACCGTGACGCCCGAAGGCCTGCCTGAACGCGGGCTGTTCTACCGCGCCGACCATTTCTCCTTCGCGAAGCGCGGCGTACCGGTGCTGCTGTTGATGGGGATTGCCGGAGCGACCAACCTGAAGCAGGGCGGAACCACGGCCGGACAGGCATGGATCGATGCCTATACCGGGCATTGCTACCATCAGGCTTGCGATCAATGGGGCCCGGACTGGAATCTTGCCGGAGCGGTGCAGGACATCGCCCTGATCGGGCGAATCGGTGACGAACTCGCGCACTCGACGCGCTGGCCCGGCTGGAAGCAGGGATCCGAGTTCAAGGCGGAGCGCGACAGGACTGAATCAGCGCGCCGCTAGGGCTGACCATCGGTTGGCCCCCAAGCCCTTGCAAGGTCAGCCACTTCCTCCCGCCCGCGCCCCCTGCGCCGCGATCTTGCCGAACGCGATCCATTGATCGGCATAGTCGATCTGGACGCTGAGGTCAGTGTCGATCCAGGCATGAAGCGCACCCTCGACGGTGACATGGTCGCCGGCTCCCTCGGCATAAAGCCGCATCGCCTCGAGCCGGTTGCGTGCCGAAACCGGCGCGCGCCGCGCATCCCGGCCCGGCGGCTGAAACCGACATTGCCTTCTGCTTGCGTCGCCCACTCCGAACAGCAGTTGCGCAGGCGACTGCGGCTTGTCAGTCTGTTCGCTTTCCTATGGGGTTCATCCATGCGCCGATTCGTGCTTGCGTCGCTGCTCGCTGCCGTTGCTTCAATTGCCCCGGCGGCGCCCACCCCCAAAGAGCAATTGATGACGCCGCCCGCGGGCGCGCGCCACTACACGATCAGTTCGACTGCCGGAAAACATGGCGACATCTGGTCCTGGACCATGCCGGACGGGCGCGTCGCCTATCGGATGTCGATGTCCCTGCGCGGCTGGGTCACTGAGGACGACGAACTGATAACGCTCGATGCGCGCCAGCGCACCACCGCGATCGCCATCCGTGGGTTCACCGACTCGGGCGACGCAACCGAGGACTTTGCCGTCGATGCCAAGGGCGTCGCCCATTGGAAGACAGTGGTCGACTCGGGCTCCGCGCCATTCGGCGACAAGCGCTACAACAGCTATGGCGGGCCGTGGCTTGCCGCCGAAAGGGATGTCGAGGCCCTTGTCGCCGCCGGTGACAAGGGCATCGACCTGCTCCCGACGGGCCATGCGACCATCGCCCTTCGGCAGACAGTGCAGATCGACGGGCCGCAGGGGCCGAAGCCCGTCACGCTCGCCTATATCACCGGCCTGGGATTCGCCCCCTCCCCGGTGTGGCTCGACAGCGACAGGCACTTTTTCGGCAATGCCGGGATCATTTCCCTGCTGCCCGAGGGCTATGAAAAGAACGGTCCGAGGATGAAGGACATCCAGGACAAGGCCACCGCCGACATGGTGCGCGACATTGCCCACCAGTTTCTCAGCGCCGCCAACCGCACGCCGACGTTGATCGACAATGTGCTGATGTTCGATTCAGTCGCTGGACGGTACCTGCCCGGCCGCGCCGTGCTCATCGCCGATGGAAAGGTCGCGGCCGAAGGCCCGGCCGGATCAATTGCGGCGCCGGCCGGCGCGACCGTGATCGACGGCCGCGGCAAGACGCTGCTGCCCGGTCTGTGGGACTCGCATCAGCATGTCGGGGACGACTGGAACCTGTTGCAGAATGTCGCGACGGGCATGACGAACTACCGCAGCCCCGGTTCGATGATCGACGAGGCGCTGAGCATCTACAAGCGCCGCGCTGCCGGCGACCTGCTTGCGCCCGACGGCAAGATTTCAGTCATCATCGATCGCAAGGACCCGCTCGCCGCGCAGGGCGCGCTCACCGTGTCGTCTGCGGCGGAAGCGATCGCCGCGGTGGACAAGATAAAGGCGGCGGGCCTGTGGGGCGTCAAATTCTACACATCGATGAATCCGGCATGGATCGCCCCTGCCGCTGCCGAGGCGCACAGGCTGGGGCTGCACGTTCATGGCCACGTCCCCGCGGGCATGCGCCCGCTCGACGCAGTGCGGGCGGGTTATGATGAAGTCACCCACATCAATTTCATCATGATGCAGGCAATGCCGCAGGATGTCGTCGACAAGGCGAACACCGCCGCGCGGCTCGAGGGGCCGGCCAAATACGGCAAGGACGTCGATCTCGACTCGCCCGCCATGAAAGCCTTTTATGCGGAGCTCGCCACGCGGCACACCATCATCGACCCCACGCTCACCGTCTGGGAGCCGCTGATGACCTCCGATGGAAGCATCATCTCACCGGAATATGCGCCGTTCGCCGATATCGCCCCTCCTTCGGTCGCGCGCGGCTGGAAGATCGGCGGCTATCCGTTGTTCGGCGGCCTTACGCGAGCGGATTTCCGCAAGAGTTTCGACAAGATGGTCGGCCTGGTCGGCAGGCTGAACCAGGCAGGCGTTCCGATCGTCGCCGGCACCGACGGCTATGGGCTGGAGCTGGTGCGCGAACTGGAGCTTTATCAACAGGCTGGCCTCAGCAATGCAGCGGCACTGCAGACCGCGACGATCATCCCCGCCCGGATGACCGGCATGGCGGACCGCACCGGATCGATCGCGCCCGGCAAGACCGCCGACATCATCCTGGTCGACGGCGACGTCTCGAAGGACCTCGGCAACCTTCGCCATGTGAATATCGTCTTCCTCGACGGCTATCGCCTCAGCGGACAGGCCTTGCGCCAGGCCAGCGGGCTCTCGGGCATGCCGAAGTAACAGCCTCGCCACCGGCGTCGCGCGACCGGGCCCCGGTGGCGATGGGGGAAATCGCTATTCCACCGTCACCGATTTCGCGAGGTTGCGCGGCTGGTCGACATCAGTGCCCTTCGCCACCGCCACATGGTAGGCCAGAAGCTGCACCGGCACCGCATAGACGAGCGGCGCGATCAGCGGGTGGACCTTGGGCATCTCGATCGTTGCGATGGTGTTTTCGCCGGCCTGGGCGATGCCGTCCGCATCCGAGATCAGCACGACCTGGGCGCCGCGCGCCTGCGCTTCCTGCATGTTGCTGACCGTCTTGTCGAACAACGGGCCCGAGGGGGCGATGACGATCAGCGGCACCTGATCGTCGATCAGCGCGATGGGGCCGTGCTTCATCTCGCCCGAGGCATAGCCTTCGGCGTGGATATAGCTGATTTCCTTGAGCTTCAGCGCACCTTCCAGCGCCATCGGATAATCCGGGCCGCGGCCGAGATAGAGAACGTCGCGCGCCGCCGCGATCTTGGGCGCCATCGCCTGGATCTCCTCGTCGTGCGACAGGGCATGGTTCATCGCCTCGGGCACGGCGCGCAGATGCGTGACGATCTCGCGCTCGAGTTCATGGGTCAGCTTGCCCTTGGCACGGGCGAGGTTGATCGCGAGCGCGGCCATCACCGCGAGCTGGCAGGTGAATGCCTTGGTCGAGGCGACGCCGATCTCGGGGCCGGCATGGGTGGGGAGCAGCAGATCGACTTCGCGCGCCATCGAGCTGGTCGGCACGTTGATGATGCCGGCGGTGGTCAGCCCGGCCGCCTTCATGTGCCGGAGCGCGGCGAGCGTGTCCGCCGTTTCGCCCGACTGGGAGATGACGAGGCCGAGCATATTGGGGGTCAGGACGGGGTCGCGGTAGCGGAATTCCGAGGCGACATCGACCTCGACCTGGATGCGCGCGAACTGCTCGATCCAGTATTTTCCGATCATGCCGACATAGGAAGCGGTGCCGCAGGCAACGATCGCGACGCGCTCGACCGAGCCGAGATCGAATTCCATGTCGGGGAGCGCGACCATTTCCTCGAGCGGGCGGAGATAGGAGCGCAGTGTCTGGGCGACGACCACCGGCTGCTCGTAGATTTCCTTGAGCATGAAGTGGCGGTGATTGCCCTTGTCCATCAACTGGCCGGAGGCGCCCGAATTGACGATCGGGCGGGTAACCGCTTCATTGTCCTTGTCGTAGACCTGAACGCCTTCTCGGGTAATGACCGCCCAGTCGCCCTCTTCGAGATAGGCGATGCGCTGAGTCATCGGCGCGAGTGCGAGCGCGTCCGAGCCGAGATAATTCTCGCCATCGCCGTAACCGACGGTGAGCGGCGCGCCGAGCCGGGCGCCGATCAGCAGATCCGGCTCCGACTTGAACATCACGCCGAGCGCGAAGGCGCCGTGGAGGCGCGGCAGAACGTTGGCCACCGCCTCGCGCGGCGGGAAGCCGCGGCCGAGCTCGCGGTCGATCATATGGGCGACGACTTCGGTATCGGTCTGGCTCTTGAACTGGCGGCCCTGGGCGATCAGCTCGTCGCGCAAGGGTTTGAAATTCTCGATGATGCCATTGTGGACCAGCACCACGTCGCCGACGATGTGCGGATGGGCATTGTCCTCGGTCGGCGCGCCATGGGTCGCCCAGCGGGTATGGGCGATGCCGCTGTTGCCCGGGAGCGGATCCTCGCGGAGGCGTTCAGCGAGATTGATCAGCTTGCCCGGCGCGCGGCGGCGATCGAACGCGCCGTCATGCACGGTGCAGATCCCGGCTGAATCATAGCCGCGATATTCGAGGCGCTTCAGCCCATCGAGCAGCCGATCCGCGACGGGGCCCTTGCCGAGAATTCCAACGATACCGCACATGCATTCGTCTCCGTGGCCCTGTGGCCGCTATTTCTTCGCCGCAGCCTTTTTCGCCGCCATCACCTCGCGGAAACGCTTCGCCCGGCCGGGCCGCGCCTCCTGCTTGCCGCGAGCGATCGCCAGGGCGTCAGCCTCGACATCGGCCGTGATCACCGATCCGGCCGCGACCATCGCCCCGGCGCCGATCGTGACCGGCGCGACCAGCGCGCTGTTCGAACCGATGAACACGCCGTCGCCGATAATGGTCCGGTATTTGAAGTAGCCGTCGTAATTGCAGGTGATCGTGCCGGCGCCGATATTCGCGCCCGCGCCGACCTCGGCATCGCCTAAATAAGTGAGATGATTGGCTTTTGCACCAGCCCCCAGCACCGTTTTCTTCATCTCGACGAAATTGCCGACCTTCGACTTCTCGCCCATCACCGCGCCGGGGCGGAGCCGGGCGAACGGGCCGACTTCGGCCTTTGCGCCGATCGTGGCGCCCTCGATATGGCTGAAGCCATGGATCACCGCGCCGTCCGCGATGCTGACGCCGGGGCCGAAGAACACATTGGGCTCGATCATCACGTCCCGGCCGATCTGCGTATCGAAGGCGAACCACACCGTCTCGGGCGCGATCAGGGTCGCGCCCTCGGCCATGGCGCGGATGCGGCGGTGGTGCTGCCAGTCAGCCTCGACGGCGGCGAGCTCGCCGCGGCTGTTGACGCCGGCGACTTCCGCCGCGTCGGTTTCGATCACCGCCGACGAGCGGCCATCCTCGGCGGCAAGCATGACGATATCGGGCAGATAGAATTCGCCGGCTGCATTCTCGTTGCCGACCAGCGCCAGCAGCGCGAACAGATCCTCGCCGCGCACTGCCATCAGGCCCGAATTGCACAGGGTCTCGGCGCGCTCCTCGGGCGTGGCGTCCTTGTACTCGACCATCTTCACGATGCGATCGCCCTTGGCGATCACCCGGCCATAGGCGCCGGGATCGGCAGGGCGGAAGCCGAGCACGACGGTGGCGGGCTCGTCGGCGCCATGGAGCCGCTCGAGCATCCGCGCCATGGTCGCGGTGGTGACGAGCGGCACGTCGCCGTACAGGATCAGGATATCGCCGGCGAAGCCCCCTATCGCCTCTTCGGCCTGGTGGACCGCATGGCCGGTGCCGAGCTGCTCGGTCTGAACCACGGTCAGCACGCCGAGCGGCGAGACCGCCGCCTCGACCTGCTCGCGGCCGGCGCCGGTGACGACGATGGTCCGCTCGGGCTTCAGCGCGGCGACGCTGTCGATCAGGTGAAGCAGCATCGGGCGCCCCGCGATCGGGTGAAGCACCTTGTGCAGATCGGATTTCATGCGCGTACCCTTGCCGGCGGCAAGGATGATCGCAGCGACAGGACGGGTCATTGAGCCTCCACGCGAGCGGCCCTGCCATGATTGTCTTGCCAATTCCATAGCCGCGCTGGCAGGCGCGGTCAGATGACGACATTTTCATTCGATATCGTCGGTTTCGACCTCGACGGCACCCTGCTCGACACAAGCGGTGACCTCACCGCCGCGGTGAACCACGCGCTGGCCGATGCCGGGCGCGAGCCGCTGACGGTCGCCGAGGTGAAGCCGATGATCGGCGGCGGCGCCAAGCATATGCTGGCGCTGACCATGGCGGCGACCGGCGGCTGCAGCGACGAGGAATTCAGCCGGCTCTACCGACTGATGCTCAGCTATTACGAGGCGCATATCGCGATCGATACCAGGCCCTTCCCCGGCACGATCGAGGCGCTCGACGCGCTTGCCTCGAAGGGCGTGAAGCTCGCCATCGTCACCAACAAGTTCGAAAGCTTCGCCGAGAAACTGGTAAGCGCTCTCGGCCTGCGCGACCGGTTCGATGCGCTGATCGGCGGCGACACGATGGGCAAGGGCTTCGCCAAGCCGCACTGCGCGCCGATCGACGAGATGATCAGGCGCTGCGGCGGCGGTCGGGCGGCCTTCGTGGGCGATTCGATCTATGATATTCAGGCCGCCAAGAATGCCGGCATTCCTAACGTAGCGGTCAGTTTCGGCTTTCTGATGCAGCCGGTGGAGGAACTCGGCGCCGACGCGGTGATCGACGGCTATGGCGATTTGATTGCGGCGCTGGAGCGGCTCGACTCTAATTGACGATCAGCGCATCCGAATTGACGTTGTAGCCGGCCAGTTGCGCCTTCCCGTCAGTGATCTTGTATACGAACGTCTCGGCAGCCTCGCCCCGCGCATAGGTGGTCGTATAGTTCAGCGTGACGAAATGGCCGCCCGTATTGATCTGGTCGTTCCAGCCCGTCTGCTCTGCCTTGGTGACGGTGCCGAGCTTGCGGTGGACAGCCGCCAGCAGAGTAGTGAGCTTGGCTTCGCTCGCTGCGGTTTTCATCTCGGGCGCTGAATCGCCATAGATCTGGGCGTTCTGGCCGGCATCGAGCATCATATGGAACCGCGCGACCGCCTTGTTTGCGATGGGCACGTCCTCCCCGGCCGAGCACGCGGCCAGACCGCAGAGCATCGTCGCGACGACAAATTTCCTCATGCTGCCACCCCCCTTTTGCGGCGATGCTCGCGCATCGCGAGCGGCAAGACAATCAGCTTTCCGGGGGTGAGCGGGTAAACCAGATCCGGCGCTCGGGAATCAGCCGGGTCGATTCAATCATGGCGGGGATTGTGGGAGAGCGCGAGCGGGCGGCATGCCGCGTCGGCTCCGCCCGGCTCTTTGACATGACCGTTTTTGTTGGCCAGCCGGCGCCGTCGCAACGGCCCCCGCTGTTCCCCGCTATTCCCCCGCTGTTCGCCGCTGTTCCTCCCGCTGTTATCGCCGCTGTTATTTCGCTGTTATCCCGCTGTTCTTCAATAACAGCGGGATCACCGGCAACATGTTGATAATAGATCAAAAAATCGGCCGCAAATTCCAACATAACAGCGGCGAAAAATAAAAGTGCTGAATAACAGCAAGGAACAGCGGCGCCCGCCGCCGGCAATCGGCGCGGCAATCAGCTTTTCGCGGGCTTGCGCCATTTCGTCCAGAGATGCCGCGCCAGCATCGCGGGCGGCATGCGGAGCCAGTGCGAGCGGACATAAAAGCCCAGCCTCGTGACCGGGCGAGTCGCCCTGCCCCAGCCGTCGCGCGCGGTCAGGCGGCGGAGATAGGCGTGGTCGGCCGGCCGGAGCGTCGCGCCGTCGCCGTACAGCGCCGCAGCCAGCCGCAGCGCGCGCGCGGCTTCGCGGGCGAGGCCGTGATGCGCCGCGCGCTCGGCCAGGCCTTGCGTGCCGAACTCATCGACCAGGCAGTGCACATCCCACAGGTTGCGCATGCCGCCCGCCAGATCGCCGTCAGCGAAGAGATGCGCAGCCGCATGGACGAGCATGTCGTTCGGCGAGAGCGTGAACAGGCCGGGCGCGATCTCGACCTTGTCGGCGAGCAGCCCGACGGCATCGGGCGTGATCCGCGCGGTAAGCGGGAGGATGGTGTGGTGGACGTCGATCATCCGGTCACGCTCGCGGTGGATCAGCGGCGGGAGCTCGTGCATCCATTGCCGGTAATAGGCATCGTCATAGGGATCGGGCTTCACCCATTCCCAGCCCGCATCGAGCAATGCAGCTTCGACAGCATCAAGCGCCGCGCGCGGCACGAGGATGTCGAGATCGCCGATCGACCGCCCCTGCCCTGCCTTCAGGCCGGCAGCGACAAAGGCAGTGCCCTTGAGCAGCACCAGCGGCACGCCGGTCGGGGCAAGCGCTCGGCGGGCGGCTTCCGCCTCCCACAGCGCAGCGATCCGGCCCTGCTCGGCCGAGGCGCGCGCGTCGCCAAGGATGCGCGCGACCGTGGGCGGCACGGCCAGCCCCTCGAGCCGCCAGGCCAGCGTACCGATCATCTGCTCGGCGCGGGCAATCGCGATCAGCGCTGTCCAGCCGTCGCTGTCTAGCGCCTGGGTGTTGCCGGGCGTGCGCAGCGCGCGGGCGAGCAGCCAGCCGTCCTTCACAGCGTTGCCCATAGAGCCTCGACCTGGGCGATCACGCTGTCGGTATCCGGATAGTCGATCGCGCGCGCCGGCACCGTCTTCACGATCCGGGTCAGGGCGTCGAAGCCGCGCTCGCCGAGCGCCACATAATTGGTCGAGGCCTGGGTCAGCCGGACGAAGACTTCGCTCGGGAGCACCCCCCGCTCGGCAGGCTCGAAACCGAAGCGCGGGAACAGGATGAGCGCCGGCGCGGCGGGTATGTCCATCGCCGCCAGCGCTGCGCCGTCGGGAACGAGGTGGCGGATGTCGCCCTTTGGCGTACCCGCCAGCAGCGGGCCGAAACGCGCCTCGGGCACTGCCTTCTCAACCACGCCGATCGCTGCGTTCTTCAGGCTCACCAGCCGCGGAAAGGCGTGGATCAGCCCGGTTTCAGGGTCGACCAGCGCGAACTCGTCACCCATCAGCCGCCAGCCGCGCGCACCGAGCAAGGCGGCGAGAGTCGATTTGCCCGCGCCCGAGATGCCGGTCATCACCAGCGCCCGGCCGCCCCGCTCCACCACCGCTGCGTGGAGCAGCAGATAGCGGCGCTGGCCGAGCGCCATCTGGAGGTTCATTCCCATTTCCGCCGCAAGCAGTCCCTGGGCGAGCGGCAGCGGCGCCGCCTCGGGCAGGACGAAATCGCCGCCGATCATCACCGCCGGCCGGATGAAGCGTCGCCAGGGGCGCGCCGCGAACAGGCGGACGTTGAAATCCGGAACCCCGTCACGCGGCCCGGGATAATCGGCGTAGAGCGATTCGAGCTCGGCAATCGGCGCGCGCCAGTCCGAGCCGATACGGAAACCGACCGGCCCGATCCTGACCGGGAAGACGTGCCTCACGCGATCGAGACCAGGCCGGCCGCGACAAGCTCGTCGAGCCGGGCGGCAAGCGCGGCAGGATCGGTGTCGCCAAGCTCATAGTCGGCCGCGAGCCGCTCGGTCAGTGCCGCGACGGTCATGCCCGCCTCGCCCAGCACTGCCATGATCTCGGGCGCCGGCGCGGTGATCAGATGGGTGATGCCCGAGCTGCGGTGATAGACCGCCAGGAAGCTGTCGAGATGGGCGATGCGCAGGCTCTCCGGCCGCGCCATCCGATACAGGGTTTCAGGCAATGACTCAGCCGCGGGGCATCTGCAGCGACGCGAAGCAGGTGAAGCCGCTTGTCCCCGATTGCAGGCGGCGGATGTAATTGGTGTAGGCGCGGCTCTGTTCGTAGGTGGTGCCGGGCAGCTGCCCGCCGGCAAGCGCTGTCTTCACATCCGCTCCCTTGAACGGCGTGCCCGCGGGCGCGAAGGCGCCGGGCGTTCCGGCGGGGACGGTCGTGCCGTCAGCGGCGATATAGCTTCCCGCACGGCCGGGGTCGGGCACGGGAATCTCGCAGGTGACGACCGAGGCAGCCGTCTGAGCGAGCGCGGGGCGGATCGAGACGATCGCCGTCGCGCCAACCGCGCCAAGCATCAGCGCGCGGCGGCTGGTGACAGCCTGCGGTGACCTGTCCTGGATTTCGTCGCTCATTTTCACGCCCTTTACCCTGATGGTCCTTTCACATTCACAAATCACTGGCAAGCAAGGCTGGCGGGGTTAACGACGAATGGATAGGGCCCGATTTGATGGAAGACTCGCTCACCCTGGCGGACGGGACATCTGCTTCACTCGACGCCGAAGAGGTGATCGAGGGAATCGTCGAGCCCGTGCTGATCGTGGCCGAGGGCCGCGTGATCCATGCCAACGCCGTGGCGCGCAAGCTGCTCGGCAGCTATATCCTGGGCGAGGATATCAGGCTCGCGATCCGCCATCCCGCCGCGGTGGAAGTACTGACCAACGCCGATGCGCCTGACCGGGAGGGGCCGATCGACCTGGTCGGACTCGGCGGACTCGACCATCATTGGGAAATGCATGTCTGCCGCGCGCGTGGCGGGGCGCGGATCGTTCACCTGATCGATCGCACCGGCCAGGATGCCGCCGAGCGCATGCGGGTCGATTTCGTCGCCAACGCAAGTCATGAGCTGCGCACGCCGCTTGCCTCGATCCTCGGTTATATCGAAACGCTCGCCGACGAAGCGGGCGCGGATGAGCAGGTTCGCGGCCGTTTCCTCAAGATCATGCTCAACGAATCGCTCCGGATGCAGCGTCTTGTCGAGGATCTGATCTCGCTCAGCCGGATCGAGGCGGAGAAATTCCGGCCGCTCGACGGCGAGGTCGATCTCGGCGGCCTGATCGGGGAGGTCCGTTCGGAGCTTTCCCGCGAGACGATCAGGCTCGACATCGCGGCCGATGTGCCGCCCGTGTCAGGCGATCGCGCCCAGCTGAGTCAGCTGCTCCACAATCTGATCGGCAATGCGGTCAAATATGGCCGTGCAGGCGCCCCCGTCACGGTGCGGCTGTGGTGCGATCCGGCCGGCAATGTGCGCGTCAGCGTCACCGATGAGGGCGAAGGCATTCCGCCCGAGCATATCCCGCGACTCACTGAACGCTTCTACCGGGTCGATGACGGGCGAAGCAGGGCTGCGGGCGGCACCGGCCTTGGCCTCGCGATCGTCAAGCACATCGTCGAGCGGCATCGCGGCCGGCTCGAGATCGCCAGCATCGTCGGCACGGGCACCACGGTCACCGTGATATTGCCTGCGCAGGGAAGCACTGTCATCAAACGGTAACGCCAGTGCCACACAGGCCCGGGCATGCCCGGAATCGCCATCACGCCAGCGTTCGCCAGAAGCGACCCAAGCGCGGCACTATCGGCGGGCCCGGCATCAATACGGAACCAAGCAGTGAACGATTATCGACCCAATAGTTTCGACGCCGACATCGGCGAATTGCGCGGGCTGATCGCCCAGATGGGCGGTCTCGCCGAGCGGGCGATCGCCGGCGCGGTCGAGGCGCTGCAACGCCATGACCTGGTCGCCGCCGAACGAATCGTCGCCGAGGACAAGAAGATCGATGTTCTCGAAAAGCAGGTCGAGCATCTCGCCGTCCGGATCATCGCCCAGCGCGCGCCGGTCGACGGCGATTTGCGCGAGGTCGTGGCGGCGCTGAAGATCGCCGGCGTGGTCGAGCGGATCGGCGATTATGCCAAGAACATCGCCAAGCGGGTGCCCGCGATCGACGGCCACCGCGAAATCGAGCCGCTGTCGGTGCTGCCCGCCATGGCACGGCTCGCCGCCGAGATGGTGCATGACGTGCTCGATGCCTTTGCCGCGCGCGATGCCGAGGCGGCGATCGGCGTGTGCGAGCGCGACCGTGCGGTCGACGATTATTACAACAGCCTGTTCCGGGTTCTCGTCACGCACATGATGGAGAATCCACGGACGATCGGACAGGTCGCGCACCTACTGTTCGTCGCCAAGCATCTCGAGCGCGTCGGCGACCACGCCACCAACGTCGCGGAGATGGTCTATTACGCAGCGACCGGCACCCATATGGCCGAGCGCGACCGCGGTGCACTCGTAACCAACTGAGGGAATTGCCGTCATGGCCCGGGTCAAGATGTTGCTGGTGGAGGATGACGCGGCGCTCGCCGAGCTTCTCGTCTATCATTTCAAGCGCGAGGATTTCGAGGTCAAGCAGACCCCCGATGGCGAGGAAGCGTTGCTGCTCGCCAAGGAGCAGACCCCCGATATCGTCCTGCTCGACTGGATGGTCGAAGGCCTGTCGGGCATCGAGGTGTGCCGTCGCCTGCGCCGCATGCCCGAGACGCAGAACGTGCCGATCATCATGCTGACCGCGCGCGGCGAGGAGGAAGACCGCGTCCGCGGGCTCGAGACCGGCGCGGACGATTATGTGACCAAGCCCTTCTCGCCGCGCGAACTGGTCGCACGGGTCGGCGCGGTGTTGAGGCGGGTGCGGCCGGCGCTGGCGGGCGAGCAGCTCAGCTATGCCGATATCGAGATGGATACGGTCGGCCACAAGGTACGCCGCAGCGGCGAGGTCATCCCGCTCGGCCCGACCGAGTTCCGCCTGCTCAAGCATTTCCTAGAGCATCCCGGCTGGGTCTTCTCGCGCGAGCGGCTGCTCGATGCGGTATGGGGGCATGATTCGGACATCGAATCGCGCACCGTCGACGTCCATATCCGGCGGCTGCGCAAGGCGATCAACGGCACTGACCGGCCCGACATCATCCGCACCGTGCGCTCGGCCGGGTACGCGCTCGATACCGGAGCGTAAGGAAACTCGAATCGCCTGCGAAACGAGGGAGCCATGCTGGCCCCGGTGCGTTTGTCCTGCGCGCGGCGAGAGCCTGCGCATGAAAAGCAGGAGAAACCCATGAAGCTCATCCTCCTGGCCGCGCTTGCGGCCGCCACTCCGGTGATGGCGCAGGAGACTACGCCGCCGACGACTACTGCAGATCCCGTGGGCGGCTATCAGCCGTCCCATCCCGCGATCTCCGGGCCGGTGACGCCGGGCGTGAAGCCGATCTATGTCCAGGCGCCGTCGCCGGACCAAGCCTATCCCGCGCCACCGCCGCTTGACCATTATCCGATCTGCAAGCCCGGCCAGTTTGACAAGTGCCTCGAGCGCAACTCGCCCAAGTGACGTGACAGGCGGGCGCCGGCCTGGCGCCCACCTTTGCCTTGGCCGCGTGATCGCCTAGGAAACGCTCCATCATTTTTGTGGAGCGCCTGACATGACTATCAGTTTCAAGGACCGGGTCGCGATTGTTACCGGTGCGGGCGGCGGCCTGGGCCGCGCCTATGCGCTGGAGCTGGCGAAGCGTGGAGCGAAGGTCGTCGTCAACGATCTCGGCGGCGCGCGCGACGGGACCGGCCATTCCGACGCTGCGCTCAAAGTGGTCGAGGAGATCAAGGCGGCGGGCGGCGAGGCGATGTCCGATGGCGGCAGCGTGACCGAATATGACCATATGGTCGAGCTGGTCGCAAAGACGAGGGAGAAATGGGGCGGCGTCCACGTCCTGATCAACAATGCCGGCGTGCTGCGCGACAAGAGCTTCGCCAAGATGGACCCGGCGGATTTCAGGTTCGTCGTCGATGTCCATCTGATCGGATCGGCCAATGTCACCAAGGCAGTATGGGAGACGATGCGCGAGCAGAATTACGGCCGCATCCTGATGACCGCTTCCTCGACCGGGCTGTTCGGCAATTTCGGCCAGGCCAATTACGGCGCGGCCAAGCTCGGCCTCGCGGGGCTGACCAAGACACTCTATCTCGAAGGCGCAAAGAACAACATCAAGGTGAATACGATCGCGCCGGTCGCCGGTACGCGGATGACCGAGGACCTGTTTCCGCCCGAAGCGTTCCAGGCCTTCTCGCCTGACAAGGTGGTCCCGGCAGCGCTCTACCTGGTTTCCGAGGACGCGCCGAGCAATGCGATCGTCGGCGCAGGCGCCGGCGTGTTCCAGGCCGCCTATGTTACGCTGACCCAGGGCAAATTGCTGACCGGCGATGCGCTCAGCCCAGAAGGTGTCGCTGCGAGCTGGGCTGAGATCACCGACCGCACCGGTGAGATCACCCCGCAATCGGGCGCGGAGCAATCAATGGCGATCTTCAAGAAGCTGCAGGGCGGCTGAGTTTCCCCTGAGGAACTGAATATCCGTCCTGTGTTGGTGTATTGTAATAGCAATACACATATGGTATTTCTTCTGTCACAAACAGGAGGAATGCCATGTACAGCGAAAGCGACATTGATGGCGCGGTAGCGGCGGGGGCGATCACCGCCCAGGCAGCAGCGGCGCTCCGCAACCACATCGCGGTGAGCCAGTCGGCACCCGCTGTCGACGAGGAGCATTTCAGGCTCCTGACCGGCTTCAACGATATCTTCGTCTCGATCGCGGTCGGGCTGGTGCTGGTCGCGGTCGCGTGGATCGGGCAGTATGTCACGCCGCCGCTCGCAGGCGGCCTGGTCGCGGTCGTTTCCTGGGCACTGGCTGAATATTTCACCCGGCAGCGGCGCATGGCACTGCCAAGCATCATCCTGTTGCTTGCCTTTACCGGCGGCGTCGCGGCGACCCTGGTCGGCGTGATGGTCAAGCTCGATCCCGAATTCTCCGACCAGACCAACGCGATCATCGGGGCGGGCATCGGCCTCGTCACGGCCGGCGCGGCCTGGTTGCACTGGAAGCGCTTCATGGTGCCGATCACCGTCGCCGCCGGTGCAGTGGCGCTGGTCGGTGTCGCCATCGCCCTGGCACTGGCGGCCGCTCCGGCTGCGAAGGACCATATCTATCCGATCCTGCTCATCGGCGGTGTGCTCGTCTTCGCGCTGGCGATGTGGTGGGACATGTCGGACCGCGAGCGCCGCACGCGTCGTTCCGACGTCGCCTTCTGGCTGCATCTCGCGGCCGCGCCGCTGATCGCGCATCCCATCTTCAACATGCTGGGCATCTTCGGTCAGGACATCGGCGTCACGACTGCACTGATCGTTTTCGCGCTCTATCTGATGTTCGGCTTTGTGGCACTGGCGGTGGACCGCCGCGCGCTGCTCGTCTCGAGCCTCGTCTATGTGCTCTACGCGATGTACTCGCTGTTCCATTCGGCAGGCGCGGTCGAACTGGCATGGGCGTTCACTGCACTTGCGATCGGATCGGCGCTGCTCACTCTCTCCGCCTTCTGGCACCCGATGCGCCGGCTCGTGGTGAGCACGCTTGGCGGTCTCGGCAGTCGCCTGCCGCCGGTTGGTACGATGGTTCCCGCCTGACGCCCAACCCATGCAGGCGAACCTGCCCCGGCGGCCCTGGCCGCCGGGGTCTCTTTATTGATCGACGAGCTTCATCAGCCGCCGCTCGATCGGGGCCAGCACAGGCGCGAGTTCGTGACCGCGCTTCAGGACAATGCCCGCTTCATTCACCAGCGCCCACATGCCCTGACGATTGCGCAGCGCCGGGTTCTTCTCGATCCTGAATTCGGGTCGCTCGGCGGCGCGGCGAAAGGCGGCGAACACAGCCAGTTCGCGCGTGAACTCGATCGCATAGTCGCGCCAATGCCCGGCCGAGACCATCCGGCCATAAAGATCGAGGATGCGGGTGAGTTCGAGGCGCTCGAAGCCGACCTGGATCGGTCGGCCCCGAGCAAAAGGGAATGGCGTAACGGTGCCCATCAGGCCCCTGCCGCGAGGCCGTCACGCACGATCGCGCAGATCCCCGTGGTTTTCGGCGAGGAGCGCGTCGAGCCGCTTGCGCATTGTCTCCAACTCGCAGCGGAGGAGCTCGACCTTCTGGGTCTGCGGATCGAACATCTCGCTGCACGGCGTGCCGTAAGCGAGGAAGCCCTGCGGCTTCTGCCCGCCTTCGACCATCGTCGCCCGCGCCGGGATGCCGACCATCACCGCCCCTTCGGGCACATCGCGGGTGACGACCGCATTGGCGCCGATCCGCGCGCCCGCACCGACGGTGATCGGACCAAGCACCTGCGCGCCCGAACCGATGATCGCGCCGTCGCAGATTGTCGGATGCCGCTTGCCGGCGATCCCGTTATCCGGGCTGGTGCCACCCAGCGTGACGCACTGGTAGATCGTGACATTGTCGCCGATCTCCGCGGTTTCGCCGATCACGACAAAGCCGTGATCAATGAAGAAATTTCGGCCGATCGTGGCGCCGGGATGGATGTCGATCGCCGTCCAGGCGCGTGAAAAATGATTCACGAGGCGGGCGAGGAAAAACAGCTTCGCCTTGTACAACCGGTGCGCGACGCGGTGCCAGGCGAGCGCCCACACGCCTGGATAGGTCAGAATTTCAAGCCGAGATCGTGGCGCGGGATCGCGCACCTTGATCGAATCGAGATAAGCGATCAACCGCTCCATCATCTCGCGTCCCCTTTGCTGCGCCCGTATTTAGGCGCTCGATCCGACGAATTAAAGGACCGCCTTGACGCTAACTTCGCCAGCATAAACCCTATCTTCCTTGTAGGATTTAGCGGGACGCGCGATTCCGGTCGATAATCGGTCGCGGAGAATTGCTTGATGTTCGATATTTCTGTCGCGACCTTCGAGGGGATAGTGCCGTTCATCGTGGTCGGTTTCGCCGCGCAGATGGTCGACGGCGCGCTGGGCATGGCGTTCGGCATCATCAACAGCACGCTCCTTGTCGGCGTCCTCGGCCTGCCGCCGGCGCTCGCCTCGGCCAGCGTGCATGCAGTCGAAACCTTCACCACCGCTGCATCCGGACTAAGTCATATCTATCACCGCAACGTGAACTGGAAGCTGTTCCGCCGGCTGGTCATCCCCGGGATGATCGGCGGGGCGCTCGGCGCTTTTGTGCTGAGCAACATCAACGCTTCGGTCGCGAAGCCTTTCGTCATGGCCTATCTCGCCTCGATCGGTCTGTATCTTCTGTATCGCGCCTGGCGGGGCAAGGTCGAGCCGCGCGAGCCGAAGATCATCGAGCCGCTCGGGCTGGTCGGCGGTTTCCTCGACGCGGCGGGCGGTGGCGGCTGGGGGCCGGTGGTGACCTCGAACCTGCTGGTGCAGGGCGCGAGTCCGCGTACCACGATCGGCACCGTCAACACGTCCGAATTCTTCCTTACCGCGACGATCTCAGGGATGTTCATCTACACGATGGGCCTTGCCGCCTTCACGCTGCAGACGGCGGGACTGCTGATTGGCGGCCTGATTGCGGCGCCGTTCGGCGGGCTGTTCGCGAAACGCGTGCCCGCACGATTGCTGATGGCGATGGTGGGCGCGCTGCTGACGGTGACAAGTGCCTACACGATCTGGACGGCTGTTTCGAAATAAACCCCTCCCGTTTACGGGACGGTTTCGAGATCAGTTCACCGCCGCATGCACGGTAGCGAGCGCCTTCATCACCGCGCCGATGCGCACCGCGGTCTGGATTGCCTCCGCTGTGGCGCCGGCTTTCTTGAGCACCTGCTCATGGGCATCGATGCACATGCCGCAGCCGTTCATCGCGCTGACGGCGAGACTGAACAGCTCGAAATCGAGCTTGTCGATCCCCGGCGCGCCGATCACGTTCATGCGCAGCTTGGCCGGCATGGTGCGATATTCCTGATTCCCCGCGAGATGGGTGAAGCGGTAGTAAACATTGTTCATCGCCATCACCGCCGCCGCCGCGCGCGCCGCAGTGGCGGCCTCGGGTGAAAGCTTTTCGGCGACTTCAGCCTCGGTCACATCGACCAGGGGCTTGTAGCCGGTGGCGTGCGCGCAGGTGAGAAGCAGGCCGAACTTCTGCTGGTCGGGCAAGTGCTGCTCATTGAGAAGGGATCCGACATTCAGCCGGATATCCTTGGCGAAATCGGGCAGCGCGCCCGCGAACTCTTTCAGAGACATTTCGAATCCTTCTTCCTCCCCTCCTGCTTGCGGGAGGGGACCGAGGGGTGGGCTCGCGTTCACCGCGAGCGGAGCGTCAGTGGAGAGCGGGAGCCCACCCGGGTTCAACCACTCCCCTCCCGCAGGCGGGAGGGGGAGATTGGTCAGGCAGCGACCTTCAGGACCTCGTCGCCCTTGTTCCAGTTGCACGGGCAGAGCTCGTCGGTCTGCAGCGCGTCGAGGACGCGGAGCGTCTCGGCAGGGTTGCGGCCGACGTTCAGGCCGTTGACCTGCACCGCCTGGATCACATTGTCCGGATCGATGATGAACGTGGCGCGGTAAGCGACGTGCTCATTGGCATCGAGGATGCCGAGCTTCGACGCCAGCACTGCGCCGTTATCGGCGATCCAGGGGAAATCGGCGGCTGCGAGATCTGGATCCGACTTGCGCCAGGCGAGATGCACGTGGCTCGTGTCAGTCGACGCGCCGATCAGCACTGCGTCGCGATCGGCGAAATCGTCCTTGAGCGCGGCATAGCCGACAATCTCGGTCGGGCAGACGAAGGTGAAATCCTTCGGCCAGTAGAACAGGACCTTCCACTTGCCGGGGAACGCATCCTGGCTGAGCGTCTCGCCAGCCGGCAGCGCATCGACGCCCTGCTGAACGGGAACGGTGAAATCGGGCAGCTTGTCGCCGACGGTAAGCATATTTGGCCTCCTCAAGGAATTGGGTCGGCCGATCGGACATCCTCGCAACGCGGCGATTGATTCGCCGTCTGTGCTGGGCCCGCATATAGGGCTGGCTTTTAATCGATCCAACAGGTTATTTAAGCCGCGTTGATCGAGTGAGACGATTATGGCCACCTATCTACCGACGCTGAAGCAGCTCCAGTACCTGGTCGCGCTGAAGGACCATGGCCATTTCGGCCGGGCGGCGGATGCGTGCTTCGTCACGCAATCGACCCTGTCGGCGGGGATACGCGAACTCGAGACACTGATCGGGGTCACGCTGGTGGAACGGACCCGCCGCGTCGTCCGCTTCACGCCGCTTGGCGACCGCATCTCCGACAAGGCGCGGCGGGTGCTGCGCGAGGCTGAGGAGCTCGGCGACCTTGCCCGTGCCGCGGGGCGGCCGATGTCGGGCGAGATGCGGATGAGCGTCATCCCGACCATCGCGCCCTTCATGCTGCCGCGCATCCTGCCCCGGCTGCGGCGCGACTATCCCGACCTCAAGCTGTTCCTGCGGGAGGAGCCGAGCGCGGCTGCCTGCGAGGGGCTGCACAATGGCCGCACAGACTGCGTGCTGCTGGCTTTGCCCTATTCCTGCGGCGAGGTTTCCTCCCAGTTCCTCTTCGAGGACAGGCTGTTCGTCGCCGGCCCGGCTTCGGAGATCGGCGCGGAATCGCTGGCGATGAAGGCCGACGATATCGACGAGACCCGGCTGCTGCTGCTCGAGGATGGCCATTGCCTGAAGGATCATGCGCTTGCCGCCTGCAACCGGCCCGAGATGCGCGCCGAGGCGACGATGCTCGGCACGTCGCTTCATACGATCGTGCAAATGGTCGACAATGGCCTGGGCGTGACGATGCTGCCCGAAATGGCGCTGCGGGCGGGCATTCTCGACCATACGGGGTTGACCGCGCGGCCGCTCGATGCCGCAAATCCGGCACGGCGGATCGCACTGGTCTGGCGCCGCGCCAGCCCGCGCGAAAAGGATTTCCACCTGCTCGCCGAGGTTCTCGCCGAAGCGCAGTAGCGGCGGCTCGGAAACCATTGAGCTGCTGAGCCGTATCTGGAATCGTGCGCTCGCCACTGCGCATCCCGAATCAACCGGAGTGATCGATGAAACTAGCCCGAACGTTACCGCTGATGACCCTCGCCGGCATGCTGACAATCGCTGTGTCAGCGACCCAGGCCGGCCTCCCCCAGACAGCGCAGGCACCCGCAGCGGCAGCCGCAGCACCCAATCCGACGGTCGGCGGCGCGGCCATGGATGCGACCAAGCCGATTGCGGAGAACGCAGCCGCTGCCCCCAATCTGACAACCCTGGTATCCGCCGCGAAGAGCGCCGACCTGATCGCGACCCTGTCGGGGCCCGGCCCCTATACGGTGTTCGCGCCCGATAACGACGCGTTCGGCCGCCTTGCGCCCGGCACCGTGGACACGTTGCTCAAGCCCGCGAACAAGGCGTCGCTTGCCAAGGTGCTGACCTATCATATCGTACCCGGCATCATCACGCTCGACGACCTGACCCAGCGCATGAAGGCGGGCGGCGGCAGCACCACGCTGACCACGGTCGAGGGCGAGACGCTGACCGTGACCAACCCGGGCGGCGCGATCCTGTTGACCGATGTCAACGGCAACAAGAGTTATGTGGAAACACCCGACGTCCGCCAGTCGAACGGTGTCGTCCATGTCGTCAACGGCGTGCTGATTCCGAAGCTCGGCTAGGGTTCGTGCCGCCACCGCGCGGCGGCGAGCGAATCGCCGTCGCGCGGCTCGACCCAACGCGCTTCGTCGCCACGGGTTTCGCGCTTCCAGAAAGGCGCTTCGGTCTTGAGGCGATCGATCAGATAGGCGCAGGATTCGAGCGCGGAGGCGCGGTGCTCCGCCGCCGTACCCACGAAGACGACCGCGTCGCCGGGGTGCATGACGCCCACGCGATGAATGACGGTTGCCGCCGCGAGGCTCCAGCGTACGACCGCTTCATCGGCCAGCCGGCGAAGCGCAGCCTCGGTCGCGCCGGGATAATGTTCGAGCTCGAGGGTGCCAACGCCGTCATCGGCGCGGACGATGCCGGTGAAGGTCGCAATGCCGCCAACCCCGGCGCGGGCGAGCTCGGCGAGCGCTGCGGCCAGGTCGAGCGGCTCGGGCTGGACCGACACATGAATCATCCGCCCGTCACCGGCGGAAAGATCGCGACCTCACGCGGGCAGCCGAGCGGCGCGTCGAGCGGCACGAAGACCTGGTCGACTGCCGCGCGCAGCCGGGTTCGGTCGGCAAAGGCGCGGGCATGACCGTCGCTGCGCAGCGCAAGCCAGTCGATCAGATCGGAGACCCGGGCCAGGCCGTCGGGCAGATCGAGCGTTTCGCTGCCAGTGCCGATCGTTTCGCGCACCCACGAGAAATAGAGAAGATCGACCAGCACAGCGTCAGTCCATGTGCTTGAGGCCGGCGCGCAGATAGTCCCAGCCGGTAATGAGGGTCAGCACCGCCGCGCCCCAGAGCGCGGCAATGCTCGCGGTCTGCAGCCAGGGCCATCCGGGCAGGGCGCCCGCCAGGATGAGACCGCCCATCGACACGAGCTGAAGCGTCGTCTTCCATTTGGCGAGTTGCGACACGGGCACTGACACCTGGAGCTGCGCCATGAACTCGCGCAGGCCCGACACGGCGATCTCGCGCAGCAAAATGATCATCCCGGCGATGAGGCTCAGCCCCGAAATGTCGTGGGTGGCGACCAGCATCAGGATGACGGCGGCGACCATGATCTTGTCGGCGATGGGATCGAGGAAAATGCCGAGCTTCGACACCGCGCCCTGCGCCCGGGCGAGATAGCCATCGAAATAATCAGTGATCCCCATGAGGCAGTAGAGCGCGAACGCGATCGCATAGCCCGTCGTCCAATGCGGCCACCACAGCGACCAGACGAGGAGCGGCACCGCGACGATCCGCGACAGGGTGAGCAAATTGGGGAGCGTGAGCATGACGACATACCCCTAGACGGGTGTCGGCGGCGGCGAAAGCCCGCGCGGAACAAGCGCCTTGCTGGCGGGGGCGCGCCTCGTCTATGCGGGGCGCCTTCGCCGTTCGTTGCAACTGGGACCTTATCAAAATCATGCATGGTGCGCTCGGGCTATTGAAGGAGCGCCGATTCCTGCCGCTTTTCGCCACCCAGTTCCTCGGGGCGTTCAACGACAATCTCTTCAAGCAGATGATGGTGTTGTTCGTCACCTATCATGTGCTGCACGACAGGCAGGCCGAGCAGGGCTTCAGTTCGATCGCGACCGGTATAAGCCTCGTCCCCTTCTTCCTGCTCTCGGCGCTGGCGGGGCAACTCGCCGACAGCCATGACAAGACCAAGATCATCCGCATCGTGAAAACGGCGGAGATCGCGATCATGCTGTTCGGCGGGCTGGGCCTGATTCTCGCCCGGGCCGGGCACACCCATATCGGCATCGCCGTCATGCTCGGCGCGGTCTTGTTCCTCGGCATCCACTCGACCTTTTTCGGGCCGATCAAATACGCGATCCTGCCGCAACATCTTCAGCATGACGAGGTTCTCGGGGGTACCGGGCTGGTCGAGGCGTCGACCTATCTCGCCATCCTGCTCGGCACCATCGCCGCCGGCTGGCTATCGATCGACCAGGCGCTGATCCTCACTTTCGTCATTGCGATTATCGGCCGCCTCATCGCCAGCCGAGTCCCGCCGGCGCCGCGGCAGGGCGCGGAACTGCAGATCAACTATAACCCGATCACCGCATCCTGGCGGCTGGTGAGCGCCACGATGCACATTCCGCGCCTCTTCCTCGCCATCCTCGCGATCAGCTTCTTCTGGATGATCGGGACGGTGCTGATCGTCCTGTTCCCGCCCCTGATCAAGAACGCGCTGAGCGCCGACCCGCGTGTGTACAGCACGCTGACCGCCCTGTTCTCGATCGGCATCGCGATCGGCTCGGTCGTCATCAACACGTTGCTCAACGGGCGGACCTCGGCCAAATATGCACCCGTCTCCGTCATCGTGATGGGCGGGCTGATCGTCGCCTTCTCGCTCCTGGTGCGCACCTGGCCGGTGCTGCCGCACGGCGATCTTTACGGAATGGTCGAATTCTTCACCCTGCCCCGCGCCATTCCGCTCGTGCTGGTGCTGATGGGCATCGCGATCACCGGCGGCATCTTCGTGGTGCCGCTCTACGCGTTCCTGACCACGACCGTTACAAGGGACCAGACCGCCCGCACGGTCGCCGCCAACAATGTCGTCAACTCGGGCGCGATGGTGGTCGGCGCGCTTGCCGTCACCGCGGTGTCCGCGTTGGGAATGTCCCCGGAAAATGTGCTGTTCCTGGTCGCCGGGATGTGCGTTGCCTCGGCATGGCTTGCGCAGAAACTGCACCTCGCCTGCGATTAGAGCGGGCCGACCGCTTCGCTCAGCAAATGCCCAGCCTTCAGAAAATGCCCCATCCTTCAGAAAATGAAGGTGTAGATGCAGATGAAGAAGGCGGTGAAGCTCAGCGCAAACAGCCTTAGGTCGTGATCGTCCTTGTGCCGCTGGGCGTCCACGCGCGCCTGCACGAAATTGCGACGGAAGGGGTGGCGGGCGGCAGGAGCCGCGAGGGCGAGCTGGCGTTGCATGACAACAGTTAACGCCGCGTTTACGATTGGGGCAAATGGAGAGTGCGGTTAACGCGAGTCCAGATGCGGGACAGCCGCGATAGGCAAATCGAAGGGAACTTTTCTTGCCCTGCCATGAATTCTCGCATGCGATTCTGCGGCGGCCCGGCAGATCGGTGGTGGAAGGTCTGCGCGCTCATGACGGACCCGGCCCGGCCTATGAGCATGTCGCGGCCGAGCATGAGGCTTATGCCCGGGCACTCGAACAGGCGGGCGTATCGCTCGATATCCTCGAACCGCTCGAGGACTTCCCGGATTCGATCTTCGTCGAAGATCCCGCCCTGGTGTTCAGCGAAGGCGCGATCCTGCTCAACCCGGGCGCCGCGAGCCGCGTCGGCGAAGGTGAGCATCTGCTGCCGGTGGTGGAGAAGCATTTCGAGACGGTCATGCGGATCGACCACGGGCATGCCGATGGCGGCGACGTGATGGTCACGCCCGATCTGGTGATGATCGGGCTATCGGCACGGACCAGCGAAGCCGGTGCGCGCAGCCTCGCCAATTTGCTGGAGCAGCTCGGGCACACGGCGCAGATCGTCCAGCCGCCGCGGGGCGCGCTCCATCTGAAGACGGCCGCCACCCTGATCGACGAGGAGACGATCCTGACCACGGCCGAAGGCCGGTCGAGCGGCCTGTTCAGCCGGTTCAGGCAGATCGTCGTCGACCCGGGCGAAGAAGCTGCGGCGAACGCGCTCAGAATCAACGATAGCCTGTTGCTGTCGGCAAACGCCCCCCGAACCGCCGACCGGCTCGACAGCCTCGGCTATCGGCTCGCGTTGCTCGATACCACGCACATCAACCGGATCGATGCCGGTCTTTCCTGCATGTCGTTGCGCTGGAAGGCGGCCGTGCTGGGCTGACCGCCACACCCGCACGCCGCGGGTGATTGCGGCCCGGACAGCAAAACGCCCCGACCGTTTCCGACCGGGGCGCTTCGCCATCAACGATCGAAATCGATCAATGCTTGGCGATGACCGGGAGCGTGAAGGCGGTATCGGCGGTGTTGCCGTCGAGACGGTTGTCGCCATAGGTGAAGATCGACCCGCCGCTGCCGATCGTGAGGGCAGCGTTGTTGCCCGTGATCGTGCTGTTGCCGACACAAGCCACCGATGCCGCTCCCTTGGAAAAGATGCCGGTCGTCCCGTTGCCGGACACGACTGAATCGGTCAACATCAGCGTCGCCGGCGCACCAGCGATCGAGCGAACCGCAATGCCGGAGCCGTCATTCGAGAACTGGCTGTTCTTCACCGTAACGGCGGCCATGGTGCCGGCGCCCGCCTGAGTGTCGATACGCAGGCCGACATTGAGATTGTCGACGATCTTGACGTTGGTGAGGGTCGCCTGGACGGCGATCCCGGCCTGCGGGGTCACCTGAATGCCGCCGGTCGTGCCGTCGCTCGCGATGCCGCTTTCCGAAATGACGACATTGTCGACGACAAGTGCCGCATTGGCCGACGGCGTGAAGGTGATGCCATTGCCGTTGCGGAAGCCGCGGATCTTCGTGTTGCGGACCGTGAGCGACGCACCGTTGAGAAAGTAGATTCCGTTGACGCCGGCGACCCCGGTCTGCCCCAGACCCTCGATGTCCAGGCCGCTGATCTGGACGACGACGCCGGACCCGTTGATGATGATCGCGTTGGTGGCCGCGACGAGAATGCCTGCTTCGGTGTTGTCGCAGATGATCGAGATCGACTTGGTGATGGTGACGCCGCCGAAGCCGCCCGGATCGAGGCAATTGATCTCGCCGCCGCCGGCGGTCTTCGGAAGCGCGCCCTGAAAGGTTTTGCATGGCGCGGTGCGGCTGCATGGATTGGCATCGTCGCCGACGCCGGAAATCCAGGTCCGCGTCGCCTGCGCCGAGGCCTGCACACTGTAAAGCATAGTCGCCGTAAAGGTGGCGACAGCGATCAACACCGCACGTTTCATTACATGGATCATAAGAGCTCCCCCCGAGGTCGCCGGCCCGAGCCAGCAGCGGGAAGTACTTACTCTATTTCAGTATTTCGCCGCGAGCAGAATCTTCACCGGATCATGAGCGCGCTGTGCATCCTGCTGCGAGCCGACGGACGCGCCGCCAAGGGCAAAGCCGATAATGCGCGCGATGATCGCCGTGGAATCGTCATTCCTTTGGCCGTGCTGAATCCGCCCCGAAATCCGCGGTCCTCCGTCGCTCAGCGCGCCGGGGCCGGTTTTGGTTTCCCGTAGACGAGGCATTGCCCGTTTGCCCGTCCGACAATGCACCGACGGACGGGCGGCGGGGTCGTCGGGAATGTCGTGGCGGGTGGCGCCGCCTGCTCCGGGAACTGAGTCGATGCGCGCAAAGGGGTCGGCACTGGCGCCACCACCGTGTCCTGTTGGGAAATGATGCGCCAGCTTTCCCCGCGACGCTGGAGGAGCTGGGTTTCGATGCCGTGCTGCTGGCCGGCCGGCAATCCGGTATCGATCGTCCGCGCGCCGTCGATCGACCAGCTGAGGGTGACCAGCGCAAGGTCGGGGGTCAGGGTGCGAACCTGCACGTCCGATACGATCAGGTGCGCCCCGGCATAGACGACCCTGAAGCCGTCGCCGACATTCCGGGCGGCTTCCGCCTGACCGGTCCAATGCCAGCCGAGCGAGGTGATGATGTCGGCATGCTCGTCGAAGGCGGCGGCATAGGCGGCAGCGTCATGCGCGTTCCACGCCGCCTGCTGGGCGGCTTCGAACGCGTCGATCGTCTGATCCGACGCGCTGGCCGGCCCCGACGCCAGCACGAACGCCGCGGGGGCCGCAATCAGGATCCATGCCGCGCTGATGAGCTTGCGCAAGATGATCGTCCTCCAGGTTCGGGGTTCGAGTCCCGAGCGCCGGCTGGCCGGCGACCGGCAATTATCGCCTTGTGGTCGCTTCTTTTCGGACGACGGTCAATCGCGAACGGCGTTGGGGTCGTTCATCGCTCGCCGAACGGCTCGAGCAAGGGGGCGGGAGCCCGCTCGGCAAAGAGCGCGCGGATGTCGAGCCGTTTCGCCAGCAGGTCCTCGAGCGTGTAGCGATCGAGCACAGCCATGAACGCGGCCAGCGCCTCGTTGAGCGCACCGGTCAGCCCGCAGGCGGGCGCGATCAGGCAGGTGCCGCAATCGGCCAGATCGAAGCTGTCTTCAGTGTGGCGGATCACCGCGCCGACATTGATCTCCCCGGCCGGGCGGCCGAGACGGATGCCGCCAAAGCGGCCGCGGGCGCTCGCGACATAACCTTGGCGCACCAGATCGTTCGCGACCTTCATCAGGTGGTTCTGCGATATCCGATACGCCCCCGAGATCTCGGAAATCGAGCAAAGCTGCTCCGGCCGCGCGCCGAGGTACATCAGCACGCGCATCGCATAGTCAGTGTAGCGCGTCAGGCGCATTAATCCCCCACATGGTTCGTCGCTTATAATATGCATTCTTCTTGCATGTTTTAAAACCTGGCGATACATTCATTGCGATACATGATTGGAGTGAGACGTGGAACAGTCCGCGCAGATCGACGACACCGCGCTCGAGCGGCTGATCCCCCTTTTCTACAAGCGCGTGCGGGAAGATGCCGGGCTGGGGCCGGTCTTCAACGATGCGATTGCCGATTGGCCTGAACATCTCGACAAGCTGGTCGCCTTCTGGTCGTCGGTGATGCTCACCAGCGGACGCTACAAGGGCAATCCGGTGCTCGCGCATCTGAAGCACAGGGCGCGCATTACGCCGGAGCTGTTCGAGCGCTGGCTCGCGCTCTGGGCCGAGACCACCGACGAAGTGATGATGCCGCAGGCGGCGGCCGCCCTTCAGGCAAAGGCAGCGCGCATCGCGGAGAGCCTCCAGCTCGCGCTTTTCTTCAAGCTCGATCCGCAGGCCAGACCAGGCCGCGCCGCGGCCTGATCCATGAGAGATTTCCATGCGGCTGTTCGTCGACATCGGCGTGCGCCAAAAGCCGGTCGACCTGTCCGACCGCGCCGCGCTGGGCTTCACCAAACTACCACGCTTCTCCGCTGATACCTTCTTCGCCAAGCGCTACGGGCGCCGGCGATCATGATCGAGGCGGTGACGGCGGTGCCGCGCATGGTCGGCGCCGATGGCTCCTGTAACGACCGGGCGACCTACCCACCCTGCACAACCCGTCGAGGCAATCGACCTTGATCGACGAGCTCGTTGAGCGCAGCCCTCACGCGCCACCATCCCCCCAGGCCGGGTCGATCGCGGATTGGATGCAGCCATACCAGCCAAGGCCCTGATAGGTTTCGTAGCCGGGCGTCCTGGCAAAGGCGATGATGCGATTGCCTTCGCGGTACCAGCCGCGCTCCCGTGCGCCAGTGTCGAGCTGGAAACGTTCGTTCAGCAGCCCGCGGCCATCCGAGGCGGCGAGCACGCGGTGATCAGCGCCGAGCAGCATCACCCGGCACATCTCGCGCTCGTCCCCCGAAAGCCCGACGCCCTGGACGATCGCCGCGGCCTGGGGCGCCCAGTCGAAGAAGATACCCATCGCGCCGAGCCGCATGCCATCGTTCCGTCCGCCGGCACGGATTGCGGTCGAATAGCTGGCGACCGCCGCGCCGCCGAGGAACGGATTGGTGGTGATGTCACATACCGCGAAATCGTCGCCGCTATGCGCCGCCATGCCGCGGTTGAACCATTCCATCTGGGAGACATCGGTGCCGATCACCCCGCGATAGATATCGGGGCGGCCGTGCGCGATGACCTTGCCGTCGCTATCGGCGATCCACAGATCGAGATAGACGGTGTAGGAGCGCAGGATCGTCGCCAGCCGCTCCTGCGCGCGGGCGGCGGTTTCCGGCCCAGGCGCGGCGAGTGCCTCGAGCATTGCTGCATCGGTTGCCCACCACCGCACGTCGCAGGATCGCTCGTACAGGTTGCGATCGATGATCTCGACGGCGTTGCGCGCCAGATCGGCAAGCCGTTCGCCGCGGAACTCGAACTGCATTTCGGAGCCGGCGCGTTTCAGCATGTCGATATTGGTCGCCACCGCGTCGCGCAATTCTCTGGCGATGCTGCGGATATCGCCCGCGACAACGCTCATTTCCTGCGCGACCACCGAGAAGGCGGAGCCGGCGTCGCCGGCGCGTGCCGCTTCCAGCCGCGCGTTGAGCGCCAGGACTCCCGTCCGGCGCATCACGCCGTCGATCAGCCCCACTTTTTCTTCGGTTACGCGCGAAACCTCATAGGCAAGCTTCAAGACAGCATCCGCCACGATCGTCCCCCTGGATCGAAAGAATGTTCCTCTTCCGGGAGCCGGTTCGCTCGGTACCGTTACGTTAGCGTCACTATCCTGTGAAATTGCCTATAGAGCGTTAACGGCATCTTCGGCCCAGTTTTCAGGCCCTTGCCGGTCGCTGGGAGGTGGGGCGTTTGCAAGGGAGGAGAGACGTTCGGCCGATGCCGGAACGGCATGAGGGCTAAACCTGCTCGAATACAGCCTAAAGCCGCCGCAACAGGCGAGGCGCGGAGCCGGCCAATCGATCGATAGACCAAGCCGGGCAACGCGAAGCCGACCCATGCGTTATTGGCGCGGGCAGAATATGATCGTCGGCAGCGTGCGAATGACTATGCCCCGAACATCAATGCATCGGGCCATCCGCCCGCTCCGATCGACTGGAGGCTCTGCCCGGCCGCGGCATGACGCAGTCCGCGGCCTCACCTTTGCGCGAAAGGAGAAATGCAATGGCAAACCTATCCCTCACTCCTTATCGATCCGCCACACCCGATCTCTATCGGGGCCGCGATCCCTTCTGGTCGCTGCACCGCCAGATCAACCGGATGTTCGACGATGTCCTTGGCGACTTCGCCGACACCCGCGAGATGCTGCCCGGCGTGCTCGCGCCGCGCGTCGATGTCTCCGAGGACGACAAGGAAACCCGCATCACCGCAGAACTGCCCGGCGTGAGCGAGGAGGATATCAACCTCTCGGTCGATAGCGACGTGGTCACCATCCGCGCCGAGAAGCGCATCGAGCGCAGCCAGGACGGCAAGCGCCATGTGACCGAGCGCGCTTATGGCATGTTCGAGCGCGCGTTGCGGCTTGCCCACCCGGTCGACCCGGACCAGGTGCACGCGCATTTCGACCGGGGCGTGCTGACGGTCACCCTCCCCCACAGCGCCGAGGCGGAGCGCGGGCACCGTATCAGGATCGAGAGCGGACCGACACCGGCCGGGAAGCAGACCGACGCATCGGAATCGCGTCACTGAAGGCGATGCGGGATCAGGGCGATGCGGGCGGAATCGGGCGATTTGGGAACCTGGTTCCGGATTCGAGCGTTGATACCGCCGCTTGATCGAGAGATGAGTGAGATCGAGGGCTCCGGCTGGACGGAAAGCGTACCGGAGGAGCCTTCAGGGAGCCCCGCCGCCTCTGGCGACGGGGCTTACCCGTATCCATTTCATGGAAAATCTGCTGGCTTCGGAAGGAATGGTGGAGCCGAGGGGGATCGAACCCCTGACCTCTGCAATGCCATTGCAGCGCTCTCCCAGCTGAGCTACGGCCCCATCCCCGCGGGCCAATCCGGCCCGGGAAGGCGTCGCCCCTAGCGAGGCGATGCGCCCTTGGCAAGCGGCGCAAGCGCCACCAGCCATAAAACTTCCCGAGCGCACCGGCCGGGGCCGGCGCGCTCGGGCAATGCGATCACCGCCTCTCGATCAATGATCGTCGTCTTCGGTCGGCGCTTCGACGCCGAGATCGTCATCGCCGCCGAGATCGACCTCGTCGTCGGGCGAGGGCTCCTCGTCTTCACCGGTGTCGATATCCTCGTCGTCGTCGCCGACCAGATCGGCGTCCTTCTTGATGAGCTCGGGCTTGGGCGCATCGAAGGGCAAGGGCTGCTTCGACTTCAGGATCGGCTCGGGAGTCCAGGTCGACCCGCAGCTGATGCAGGTGACTGGATCATCCTTGCCGAGATCGTAGAAGCGCGTTGCGCATTTCGGACACGACCGTTTCGTGCCCCATTCCGGCTTGACCATGTGCCGATTCGACCTTTCGAAAAAATGGGAGTTTTGCGAGTGTGACCCGCAAAGTGGGGCGCGCCTTGCCATAGCGCAAGCGCACTGTCAAAAGCCCGCGCCAATGCCCCACCCCCTCCCCCGCTCACTTGAAATCAGTCCCTCGGGCCCGCTTACCGGGTCAGTGACCGTGCCCGGCGACAAGTCGATCAGCCACCGGTCGCTGATGCTGTCGGCACTTGCGGTGGGCGAAAGCCGAATCGAGGGGCTGCTCGAAGGCGAGGATGTCTTGGCCACCGCCGCCGCGATGCGGGCGATGGGCACCGACATCGAACGCGGCGCTGACGGGGTGTGGCTGGTCAACGGCGTTGGCGTCGGCGGTCTGCTTCAGCCAGGCGAAGCGCTCGACATGGGCAATTCCGGCACCTCGACCCGGCTGCTGATGGGGCTTGTGTCGAGCCATCCGATCACCGCGACCTTCATCGGCGACGCCTCGCTCTCGAAGCGCCCGATGGGGCGGGTGATCGAGCCGCTGTCGCGGATGGGCGCCGATATCACCGCGAGCCCGGGCGGGCGGTTGCCGCTGATGGTGCGCGGGCTCTGTCCTGCGGTGCCGATCGAATACACGCTTCCGGTCGCCTCGGCGCAGGTGAAGTCGGCGATCCTGCTAGCCGGCCTCAACACGCCGGGCATCACCCGGGTGATCGAGCCGGTCGCGACGCGCGACCATAGCGAGCGGATGCTCAGGGGCTTCGGTGCCGAGCTGAGCGTCGAAGTGACGAATCGGGGGCGAATCATCTCGCTCACCGGCGAGGCCGAGTTGAAACCGCAATCGATCGTCGTGCCGGGCGATCCCTCCTCCGCGGCGTTCCTGGTGGTGGCGGCATCGATCGTTCCCGGCTCGGACGTACTTGTCGCGAATGTCGGGCTGAACCCAACCCGCGCCGGGCTGTTCGAGGTACTGCGGATGATGGGCGCCGACATCACCGAGGAAAATCCGCGGATCGTCGGCGGCGAACCAGTCGCCGATCTGCGCGTCCGCCACGCGGCGCTCAGGGCGGTGGATGTCCCGCATCATCTCGCGCCGAGCATGATCGACGAATATCCCGTGCTGTTCGTCGCCGCCGCTTTCGCTGAAGGACGGACAGTCGCCCGCGGCGCGCATGAATTGCGGGTCAAGGAATCGGACCGAATCGTCGCCATGGCCGAGGCGCTCGGCGCCTGCGGCGTTCAGACCGAAGAGTTCGAGGACGGCCTCGCCATCCAGGGCTCCGGCGGCGAACCGATCGCCGGGGGCGCAACGATCGCCTCGAAACTCGATCACCGTATCGCGATGAGCATGGTGGTGGCGGGGCTCGCCGCGAAAACCGCGCTTGTCATCGACGATGTATCGCCAATCGCGACATCTTACCCCAATTTCCTCGAAACGCTTGACGCGCTCAGGAGATGAAGCGCTTGGTGCCAGCATGATCATTGCCGTCGACGGACCAGCAGCATCGGGCAAGGGCACGATCGCGCGCGCGCTCGCCAAACATTACCGCCTGCCGCATCTCGACACGGGGCTGCTGTATCGCGCCGTCGCCGCCAATGTGCAGCGGCTCGAGCTCGATCCCGGCATCGAGGCGGACTGCGTCGCTGCGTGCGATTTCGACGAAAGCCTGCTCGACGATCCGATCCTGCGCACCGACGAGATCGGCAAGCTCGCCTCGGTCGTCTCGGCGCATCCGCTGGTGCGGTCGGCCTTGCTCCATCGGCAGCGGCGGTTCGCGCATCAGCCGGGCGGCGCGGTGCTTGACGGGCGTGACATCGGCACGGTGATCGCACCCGATGCCGACGCCAAATTGTTCATCCGCGCGACCCCCACCATCCGCGCCAAACGCCGCCATGCCGAGCTGCGTGCGCACGGCTCGACCGTCAGCCTAGACCGGGTACTGCTCGATATCAGGGCGCGGGATCTGCGCGACAGCACGCGCGGCACCGCGCCGATGACACCGGCTGACGATGCCGCCTTGCTGGACACCAGCTTTCTCTCTATAGACGCCGCCATCCAGCGGGCGATCGCGCTCGTGGAGGCTCGGACAGCGGCGAAGGTGGCGACACCCTAGCCGGCGAGGCGCGAAGCGGAACGGCGGCCCTTTTTGCGAAGGGACCTTGGCCGGTCCTGCTTACGCGCCCTTTTCGCTTTGTCGGATGTCCACCCACGAGGGCAATCGGCGCTGGACGTCGCGACCGGCAATCGGCCGCCGCGGCAACATAGGCCAAGACCGCCGGATACAACCGGCTGGCCGGAAACATAGTACTGGGATTCAAGAATTTATGGCCACTTCGGCAAACCCAACACGCGACGATTTCGCAGCCCTCCTCAACGAAACCCTCGGCGATGCCGACAGCTTCGAAGGGCGCGTCGTCAAGGGCACCGTCACTGCGATCGAGAATGATCTCGCGGTGATCGATGTCGGCCTCAAGTCCGAAGGCCGCGTTCCGCTTCGCGAATTCGCGATGCCCGGCCAGAAGGCAGACCTCAAGGTCGGCGACGAAGTCGAAGTCTATGTCGACCGGGTCGAGAACGTACATGGCGAAGCGATGCTGTCGCGCGACCGCGCCCGCCGCGAAGCCGCCTGGGACAAGCTCGAGACTGAATTCTCCAAGACCGCCCGTGTCGAGGGCGTCATCTTTGGCCGCGTCAAGGGCGGCTTCACCGTCGACCTGAACGGCGCCGTCGCCTTCCTGCCCGGCTCGCAGGTCGATATCCGCCCGGTCCGCGACGTGACCCCGCTGATGGACATCCCGCAGCCCTTCCAGATCCTGAAGATGGACCGTAAGCGCGGCAACATCGTCGTCTCGCGCCGCGCAATCCTCGAAGAGACCCGCGCCGAGCAGCGTTCGGGCCTGATCCTGTCGCTGGCCGAGGGCCAGGTGATCGACGGCGTCGTCAAGAACATCACCGATTACGGTGCGTTCGTTGACCTGGGCGGCATCGACGGCCTGCTCCATGTCACCGATCTCAGCTACAAGCGCGTCGGCCATCCGAGCGAGGTTCTGAACATCGGCGACACCGTCCGCGTCCAGATCATCCGCATCAACAAGGACACGCAGCGCATCTCGCTCGGCATGAAGCAGCTCGAGAGTGATCCGTGGGAAGGCGCAGCCGTCAAATATCCGATCGGCGCCAAGCTGTCGGGCCGCGTGACCAACATCACTGAATATGGCGCGTTCGTCGAGCTCGAGCCGGGCATCGAGGGCCTTGTTCACGTCTCCGAGATGAGCTGGACTAAGAAGAACGTCCATCCGGGCAAGATCGTTTCGACCTCGCAGGAAGTCGATGTCGTCGTCCTCGAGGTCGATCCCGACAAGCGCCGCATCAGCCTTGGCCTCAAGCAGGCCCAGGCCAATCCGTGGGAAGCCTTTGCCGAGGCGCATCCGGTCGGCTCGACCGTCGAGGGTGAAGTCAAGAACGCAACCGAGTTCGGCCTGTTCATCGGCCTCGACAATGACGTCGATGGCATGGTCCACATGTCCGATATCGCGTGGGGCGTTTCGGGCGAGGACGCGCTCAACCTGCATCGCAAGGGCGAGATGGTCCAGGCCGTCGTGCTCGACATCGATGCCGAGAAGGAGCGCATCTCGCTCGGCATGAAGCAGCTCGAGCGCGGCGCCCCCGCGGTCGGCGGCGCGGCTGAAGGCGGCGCGGTTGCAGCTCGCAGCGGCGGCGGCAGCCTCAACAAGAATGCGATCGTCACCGTCACCGTTCTCGAAGTCCGGGATGCCGGCCTCGAGGTTCAGGTCGGCGACGACGGCGCGACTGGCTTCATCAAGCGGACCGATCTCGGCCGTGACCGTGACGAGCAGCGCCCCGAGCGCTTCCAGGTCGGCCAGAAGTTCGACGCGATGGTCACCGGTTTCGACCGCTCCAAGAAACCGACCTTCTCGATCAAGGCGATGCAGATCTCCGAAGAGAAGCAGGCGGTCGCTCAATATGGTTCGTCCGATTCGGGCGCATCGCTTGGCGACATTCTCGGCGAGGCGCTCAAGGCGCGCAGCGGCGACGCCAAGAAGTAAGCACACCCATTTCGGGCAGGTGAGGGCCAACCTCCCTGCCCGTATGGCGGTTTTTTACAATTTTGCGTCGTTTCAATCCTATCGCGCACTTTGTACTTGATGTAGATAAAGGTCCGAGGTGGTCGTTATTCTTGCTTGGCTGACGGTCACCGACGAAAGGGTCGAACGCTGAGCGCGGCCGATTGAAGGAGTCGATGACGCCATGATCCGTTCCGAACTCGTCGAGATGCTCGCCACCGACAATCCCGATCTCGCGATGCGGGACATCGAGGCGATTGTGACGACCTTCTTCGATGAGATTTCCAAGCGGCTTTCTTCCGGCGGCAGAGTCGAGCTGCGCGGCTTCGGCGCTTTCTCGACCCGGGCACGCGATGCCCGTACCGGTCGCAACCCACGCACCGGCGAAGTGGTCGAGGTCGAGGCCAAGCGAGTCCCTTATTTCAAGCCCGGCAAGGAAATGCGCCTCCGCCTGAACGTGTGACGGCTTGACGCCCGCCCATCCATGCGCTTCGTCGCGCACACGCGGACGTGGCGAAATTGGTAGACGCACGGGACTTAAAATCCCTCGCCCTCTGGGTGTGCGGGTTCGAGTCCCGCCGTCCGCACCACTGACTTGTTGAAGTCGCTCGATCAGCTTTTGGGCGTGGTGCGCTCTTAGCCAACAGGCGGGTGCCTTACGGAGCTGAAGACGAAATGCAGCTGCGCCTTCTCGAATATTTCGTCGCGCTCGCCCGCGAGGGCCATTTCGCGCGCGCTGCCGAAGCCTGCAACGTCACCCAGCCAACCCTGTCCGCGGGCATCGCCGCGCTCGAGCAGCAGCTCGGCAAGCGGCTGGTCGATCGCGATCGCCGCTATATCGGGCTGACCGAGGAAGGCATCGCTGCCCTGCCCTGGGCGCAGCAGGCCATCGCGATGATCGACGGCCTCAATCACGCCGCTGAAGCTGCGCGGGGGTCGCTGCGCGGCACCCTCCGGCTCGGCGCCATCCCCGCCGCGATGCCGATGGTCGGCCATTTCGCCTGCACGCTCCGGGAAGCCAATCCCGAGCTTGTCTTGTCTGTCCGGTCGCTCACCTCGCGCGAGATCGAGCAGGCACTGGGCGCCTTCGAGCTCGATGCCGGCCTCACCTATCTCGATCATGAGCCGCCGGCACAGGTCATCGCCGTCCCGCTTTATGCCGAGCGGGCAATGTTCGTCGCCCGGGCCGGGAGCGGCTTTGACGGGCACAAGTCTGCCGCCTGGCCCGAGGTCCTCGCCCAGCCCCTTTGCCTGCTTCATGAGGGAATGCAGAACCGCCGTATCTTCGATGCCAATCTAGCCGCGCACGGCTTTGCCGTTCATCCGAAGGCAACGGCCGATTCCTATGTCGCCTTGCTCGCGATGGTCGAGGCGGGCGGCTTCGCGACGATCGTTCCCGAAGGCTATGCGGCGCTGATTCCGGCGGGGAGCTGGGCGCGCATCCTGCCGTTCGATTCGCCCTTTCCCGCAAGTCGGGTCGGATTGGTCGTGCTCGATCGACGCCCCTCCAGCCAGCTCGCCCAGGCGGCGCTCGCCGCGGCGCACGGCATCAACCTGCCGCGTTCTTACCGAAGCGCGTGATAGATATCGTCTATCAAACATGACGACAGTCGATTTGACCTGAGGGCGGCAAGAGGGCCTATCATCGCCGTCGATGAGGACTGATACCGAGACAGAGAGATCGGGCGCGGACGAGGTTGTCGGCCCTTCCGCCTATACCGAGGCGGTAGCACGCTTCCTGCCCGGCGACGCCGATGCGCGCGGCGCGTTGTTGCCGCTGCTTCACGCGTTGCAGGACGCGTTCGGTTATATCGACGATGCGCTGGTGCCGCATGTCGCCGAGGCGCTGAATCTCAGCCGGGCCGATGTACACGGCGTCGTCACCTTCTATCACGACTTTCGCCGTCGGCCGGCCGGTCGCCACGTGGTGAAGCTCTGCCGCGCCGAGAGCTGCCAGGCGCGCGGCGGCCGGGCGATCGAGCAGGCAGCGGTCGAACGGCTGGGCGTCGCGATGGGCGCGACCAGCGCCGATGGCCGGGTGACGCTCGAGCCGGTCTACTGCCTGGGCCTGTGCGCGATCGGGCCCAACGCAATGGTCGATGGCGTGCCGGTCTCACGGATCGACGGCGCGAAGCTCGACCGCCTCGCTGCGCAGGTGGCGGCATGACCCGCGTGTTCATCAGCCGCGACATGGCCTCGGTCGCGCTCGGTGCTGACGATGTCGCCGCGGCGTTCGCGGCTGCTGGCAGCGAGGTCGTCCCCACCGGCAGCCACGGCCTGTTCCGGATCGAGCCCCTGGTCGAAGTCGAAACGCCGGAAGGACGAATCGCTTATGGCCCGGTTACAGCCGGCGATGTCGCCGCCGTGCTCGACGGCAGCCACCCGAACCGCCTCGGCAGGATCGCCGACCTGCCCTTCTTTGCCACGCAACGGCGCTTCACCTTTGCCCGCTGCGGCGTGATCGACCCGCTCGATCTCGCCGGCTATGCGGCGCATGGCGGCTGGGCCGGGCTCGACGCAGCCCTGGCGCTTTCGCCGGCGGCGGTCGTCGCGATCGTCAAGGATAGCGGCCTGCGCGGGCGGGGCGGCGCCGGCTTCCCTGCGGGCATCAAGTGGCAGACAGTGCTCGATGCGAAAGGCACCGAGAAGTTCATCGTCTGCAATGCCGACGAGGGCGATAGCGGCACCTTCGCTGACCGCATGCTGATGGAGGGCGATCCCTATTGCCTGATCGAAGGCATGGCGATCGCCGGACATGCGGTCGGCGCGGGGCATGGCTATGTCTATATCCGTTCGGAATATCCGTTCGCCGTCGCGACGATGCGCGAGGCGATTGCCCGCTCGGCGGCGCGCATTGCCCCCTTCACCCTGGAAGTGCGCGTCGGCGCCGGCGCGTATGTCTGCGGCGAGGAGACGGCTCTGCTCGAGTCGATCGAGGGCAAGCGCGGCCAGGTCCGCGCCAAGCCGCCGCTCCCTGCAATCGCGGGGCTGTTCGGCAAGCCGACCGTCATCAACAATGTGCTGAGCCTTGCCGCTGTGCCCTTTATCCTGGCGAACGGCGCGCAGGCCTATGCCGAGGTCGGTTTTGGCCGGTCGCGCGGGACGATGCCGGTGCAGCTTGCCGGCAATGTCCGCAATGGCGGCCTTTACGAGGTCGGTTTCGGCGTGACGCTCGGCGAACTGGTCAACGACATCGGCGGCGGCACCGAGAGCGGCCGGCCAGTGCGTGCGGTGCAGGTCGGCGGACCACTCGGCGCCTATTTCCCGCCGTCGATGTTTCACCTGCCCTTCGACTACGAAGCCTTCACCGCGGCGGGCGGGCTGATCGGCCATGCCGGTATCACCGTGTTCGACGACAGCGTCGACATGGCGAGGATGGCGCGTTTCGCGATGGAGTTCTGCGCGGTCGAGAGCTGCGGCAAATGCACGCCGTGCCGGATCGGATCGACCCGCGGGGTCGAGACGGTCGACCGGATCATCGCGGGCGAGCGGATCGACGACAATATCGAGATCCTGCGCGATCTCTGCGAGACGATGCGATTCGGATCGCTCTGCGCGCTGGGTGGTTTTACCCCTTACCCGGTGTTGAGCGCGCTCGATCATTTCCCTGAAGATTTCGGCGGCGCGCGGGCGCTCGCGGTCGCGGCGGAGTAAGCATCATGGCATGGCGCGGCGAAATCGATCTGGGCACCAGGCCCGCCCCCGTCACCGGCCCGATGGTGTCGCTCACCATCGACGGGCAGGCGATCGAGGTGCCCGAAGGCACGTCAGTAATGCGCGCCGCGTCGCTGATGGGAACCAGCATCCCGAAGCTCTGCGCGACCGACAGCCTCGAGGCGTTCGGCTCCTGCCGGCTGTGCCTCGTCGAGGTCGAAGGCCGCGCCGGCTATCCCGCTTCCTGCACCACGCCGGTAATGCCCGGCATGGTGGTGCGCACCCAGACCGAGAAGCTCAAGACACTCCGTCGCGGCGTGATGGAGCTTTATATCTCCGATCATCCGCTCGACTGCCTGACCTGTGCCGCCAATGGCGATTGCGAGCTGCAGGATCAGGCGGGCGCGGTTGGCCTGCGCGAGGTGCGATACGGCACGACCGGGGCCAATCATCTTGGCCAGGCCAAGGACAGCTCAAACCCTTATTTCGATTTCGACCCGTCGAAATGCATCGTCTGCTCGCGCTGCGTGCGCGCGTGCGACGAAGTGCAAGGCACCTTCGCGTTGACGATCGAGGGGATGGGCTTCGGCTCGAAGGTCTCGGCCAGCCAGGGCCAGGATTTCTTCTCCAGCGAATGCGTCTCGTGCGGCGCCTGCGTCCAGGCCTGCCCGACCGCGACTCTGATCGAGAAGAAGGTCGTCGAGATCGGCACGCCAGACACCGCGACCATCACCACCTGCGCCTATTGCGGCGTCGGCTGCACCTTCCGCGCCGAGATGCGCGGCGAGGAGCTCGTCCGCATGGTGCCGTGGAAGGAGGGCAAGGCCAATCGCGGGCATAGCTGCGTCAAGGGCCGGTTCGCCTGGGGCTATGCCAACCACAAGGAGCGCATCCTCAATCCGATGATCCGCGCCTCGATCGACGAGCCGTGGCGCGAAGTGAGCTGGGACGAGGCGATCGCGCATACCGCCGCCGAATTCCGGCGCATTCAGTCGACGTACGGCAAGCGCTCGGTCGGCGGCATCACGTCGAGCCGGTGCACCAATGAGGAGACGTTCCTCGTCCAGAAGCTGATCCGCGCCGGCTTCGGCAACAACAATGTCGATACCTGCGCGCGGGTCTGCCATTCGCCGACCGGCTATGGGCTGAAGACCGCCTTCGGCACCTCGGCCGGTACCCAGGATTTCGACAGCGTGATGGCGGCCGATGTCGTCGTCATCATCGGCGCCAACCCGACCGACGGCCATCCGGTCTTCGCCAGCCGGCTGAAGCGCCGTCTGCGCCAGGGCGCGCAGCTGATCGTGATCGACCCGCGCCGCACGGACATCGTCCGTTCACCCCATATCGAAGCGGCCGAGCATCTCGCGCTCCGCCCCGGCACCAATGTCGCCGTGCTGACCGCAATGGCGCATGTCATCGTCACCGAGGGGCTGGTCGACGAAGAGTTCGTGCGCACGCGCTGCGACTGGTCCGAGTTCGAGGACTGGGCCGAGTTCGTCGCCGAGCCGCGCCACAGCCCCGAGGCGACCGAGCTGATGACTCAGGTGCCCGCCGCTAATCTGCGCGCAGCGGCGCGGCTCTATGCGACGGGCGGCAATGGCGCGATCTATTACGGTCTTGGCGTGACTGAGCACAGCCAGGGATCGACCACCGTGCTCGCCATCGCCAACCTCGCCATGGCGACGGGCAATCTCGGCCGCGACGGCGTCGGCGTGAACCCCTTGCGCGGCCAGAACAACGTCCAGGGCTCATGCGACATGGGCAGCTTCCCCCATGAGCTATCGGGCTATCGCCACGTCTCGGACGACGCAGCGCGCGAGATGTTCAGGGATCTCTGGGGTGTCGAGATCGATCGCGAGCCCGGCTTGCGTATCCCCAACATGCTCGACGCGGCGGTCGATGGTACCTTCAAGGCGTTGTACATCCAGGGCGAGGACATCCTTCAGTCGGACCCCGACACGCATCATGTCTCGGCCGGGCTTGCCGCGATGGAATGCGTCGTGGTGCACGACCTGTTCCTCAACGAGACCGCCAATTACGCGCATGTCTTCCTGCCCGGATCGACCTTCCTCGAGAAGAACGGCACCTTCACCAATACCGAGCGCCGCATCCAGATGGTCCGCAAGGTGATGCAGCCCAGGAACGGGTATGAGGATTGGGAGGTCACCCAGCTGCTCGCCCGCGCGCTGGGCTGCGACATGAAGTATAGCCATGCCTCCGAGATCATGGACGAGATCGCCGCCGTGACGCCTACCTTCGCCGGCGTCTCCTTCGCCCGGCTCGAGGAGCTCGGCTCGATCCAATGGCCGTGCAACGAGAAGGCGCCCCAGGGCACGCCGGTGATGCATATCGGCGGTTTCGCGCGCGGGCTCGGCAAATTCGTCCGGACCGAATATGTCGCGACCGAGGAGCGCACCGGCCCGCGCTTCCCGCTTCTGCTAACGACGGGGCGGATCCTCAGCCAATATAATGTCGGCGCGCAGACCAGGCGTACCGAGAACAGCCGCTGGCACGAGGAGGACCGGCTCGAGATTCATCCGCACGACGCCGAACAGCGCGGCATCGTCGACGGGGACTGGGTGAAGGTCGTGAGCCGCGCGGGCGACACGTCGCTGCGCGCGCTGATCACTGACCGGGTGGCGCCGGGGGTAGTCTACACCACCTTCCATCACCCGAGCACCCAGGCGAACGTCGTCACCACCGACAATTCGGACTGGGCGACCAATTGTCCCGAATACAAGGTGACGGCGGTGCAGGTCGGCAGGTCGAACGGGCCGACCGACTGGCAGGAGCGCTATGAGGCGCGCTCGCGCCGCTCGCGCCGGATCGAGGCGGTCGCCGCCGAATGAGCGGGACGATCGACAAGCTGGTGCGGATGACGAACCAGATCGCGACCGAGTTCGGCAACCAGCGCGATGCCGATCCTGCGACGGCGACCTGGGATCATCTCTGGCATTTCTGGGATCCGCGGATGTGCGCCCAGATCATCGCCTATGTCGACCAGGGCGGTGCAGGCCTGAACGATATCGCCCGGCGTGCCGTCACCATGCTGCGCGACAAGGGCGAGGCACCGTCACAGACCCCAGCCACCGATTTCAAGGCCAACGCTGACGGCGCGCCCGCGTCGGACGCGGGATGAACGAGACCGGCAAGCCGGTCGACTTCGCCCGGATCGCGCCCGACGGAGAAAAGAGCGAGATATCGCGGTCAGTCGCGGTGGAAGCGCCCATCTCGATCGAGTTCAACGGGATCGGCTATGCAGTGATGATGGCCAGCCCCGCCGAGCTGGAGGATTTCGCGACCGGCTTCGCACTTTCCGAGAGGCTGGTCGGGGACGCGGGCGACATCCTGGCGATCGACCATCATGTTTCGGACACCGGACATATCCTCAGGGTCACCCTGGCCCAAACGCGCACCGAGGCGTTGCTCGGCCGCGTCCGCCACCGGGTATCGGATTCCTCATGCGGACTATGCGGGATCGAGAATCTGGAACAGGCGCTACGCCCGCTGCCCCGGATCAGCGCGACGAGCGACGCCGGGGACGCGGCGATCTTCACTGCCCTTGCCCGACTCGGCGACCTGCAGCCGCTCAATCGCGAGACGGGCTCGGTGCATGCTGCCGCCCTGTGCTCCGCCGACGGCGCCGTGCTTCTGGTGCGCGAGGATATCGGCCGCCACAACGCCTTCGACAAGCTGATCGGCGCGATGGCGCGCACCGGCCGGGGCTGGGCCGGCGGCTTCGCGCTCCTGTCGTCGCGATGCTCGTACGAGCTGGTCGAAAAAGCAGCGCTTGCCGGCTGTCCGCTCCTCGTGACGATTTCAGCACCGACCAGCTTGGCGATCGAGCGCGCGCGCGCGGCTGGTATCCGGCTGGTGGTCCTGGCCCGGCCCGACGCGATGCTGGCTGTCCCCGCGACAGACCTGGCCGGCTGATCGCCGCATCCAGCGAAGGCATATCGTCCGACCGCCCTATCCCGGCCCGCTATCGTGTTGAATCGAGGGTGGAAGCTGCAGCAGAAGGTCCTAGTCGTTCGCTGCCCGACCGTTGTGGCGGCGGGGCTCAGCGGCGTCGATGAGGCGCTCCGCCGCAGGACAGGCGGCGAGCGTGTCGAGGATCGCGACCGCTTCGCCGCGCAGCGCGCGCCAGTCCGCGCCAGCGGTCGCGCCTTCCGGGTAGCGCATGGCGGCCAGCGCCTGGGCTATCCGATCGACGATCATCATTCCGCCGCGATCGCCTGGCCGGCATCGCTGGCCCTGTCATGATGGTCGCCACTGACCGGCTCGAGCACGATATGGCCGACGGCGGTATTGCTGGCGGGGACGTGATAATGGCGGTGGAGCATCCGGGTCGCCTTGCCGAGCGCGCCGCGCATGACGAGCCACATCACCATCTCGATGCCCTCGCTGCCGGTTTCGCGCAGATATTCGATATGCGGGATATAGCGCAGCGCGTCGCTGTCGCCGACGAGGCCGTCGAGGAAGCGGTTGTCCCACTCGGCATTGATCAGCCCGGCGCGCGGGCCCTGGAGCTGGTGGCTCATGCCGCCCGTGCCCCACACCTGGACGTTCAGATCCTCCGGGAAGCTCTCCACCGCGCGGGCGATCGCCTCGCCGAGCGCCCAGCAGCGATTGCCCGAGGGCGGCGGATAGGTGACGACGTTGACCGCGAGCGGAATCACCTTGCACGGCCATTCCTCGGGCTGGCCGAACATCATCGACAAGGGCACGGTCAGGCCGTGATCGACATCCATCTCGTTGATGATCGTCATGTCGAATTCGTCGAGGATCAGGCTCTGCGCGATATGCCAGGCAAGATCGGGATGGCCCTTCACCACCGGCACCTTGCGCGGCCCCCACCCCTCGTCGGCCGGCTTGAATTCCTCGGCGCAGCCGATCGCGAAGGACGGGATGATCTTCATGTCGAACGCAGTCGCGTGATCGTTATAGACCAGGATCACGACATCGGGCTTTTCCCGCTTCTCCCACGCCCTGGTCCAGTCGAAGCCCGCAAAGGCAGGCGCCCAATAGGCCTCCCCGGTCTTGCCGAGATCGACCGCGACGCCCAGCGCGGGAATGTGGCTGCAGGCTACGCCGGCGGTGATCCGTGCCATCACCTCTTCTCCCGAATCGAACGAAGACCCTCGGGCGAGCGGCCGCCAGCAACCATCATCGCAGTATAATCCTCGAAGCTCATATCGGTCATGGTGCTGACTCCCTGGGCAACGCTCTTGCCGTCGGTGGAGATCAGCTTTGCCAGGAAATAGATGTTGCCGCCGAGCGACAGGCAGGTGTTGAAGTCGCGATCGAGCACTGCCTGTTTCTGCGCCTCGGTCATCGGCCACTCGTCCAGATAGGCACGTTCGTCGCTGCGGAACCGGTCGCGATTCTCGGCCTTCATCAGGGTCATCGCGAACTGGTTCAGGTGATAGCCCTGCCGCGCGCGGGTGGCGGTGAAGATGAGCGTTCCGGGAATATCGTCCAGCTCGGCCATGTGGGCGTGGATGTCGCCTGCGGTCATTGCCTCAATTCCTCACCGCCACCGCGGGGCGTCGCGTTTCCCGGCATTTTTTCTGTTCTCGGATATGAATATTTCACTATAGTGAATTTGTACGACCTTGACCGGATGGTGACAAGGGGCATGTTCGCGGTGATTGTCGGCCGAAACGAGCACCGGCAAGTCCGGCGCCGGAGAACGACGGGGGAAAGCGGATGACATCGGACGAACGCCGCGCCATCGAGTGGGACTGCACCCGGCTCATCAACCATTATGCGGTGCTCAACGACCAGGCGCGATGGGAAGAGGTCGTCGCGCTCTATACGGACGACGGGCTGATGACGCGGCCGACCGCGCCCGACGCGCCCATCATCGGGCGCGAGGCCCTGCTCGCCTCTTTCTTCTCACGCCCGCCGCGGGTGAGCAGGCACATCGTCGGCAATATCGTCGTGACCGTCGAGGACGCGATGTCCGCCAGCGCCTTCAGCATGATCCTGCTGTTCACCGGCGCCATCGTCGAAGACGGCCTGCCGGTGGCGGGGGCTCCGCTGGTCGGGGAGTATCGGGATCGCTTCGCCCTGACGCCGGAGGGCTGGAGATTCAGCGAACGCCGGGGGGCGCTGAGCTTCAGGCCATGATCTGACAAGATCGGGACGACTGCCGCTGGACACCTATCGTCGCCAGCCAATTCTCGCCGAGCGAGCATTTGGGACCGGTACCCTGCCCGTCGCGTATCGGCCGTAGCGAGGAGCCGTCCGGCAGGTTCCCGCTTGCGGCTCAGGCGCCGCTATTGTACGCCTATGATACAGAACAGGCGCTGCAGCCAGGGAGGGAGAAGGCATGAGTGAACTCGATGTTGTGAAATACCGGGTCGAGGATCGCATCGCCTGGGTGTATTTTTCTCGCCCGGAGAAGCGCAATGCGATGAGTCCCACGCTCAACCGGCGCATGGCCGAGGTACTCGACGAGCTCGAATTTCGGGACGATGTCGGCGTGCTCGTGCTCGGCGGTGAAGGCACGGCCTGGTCGGCGGGCATGGACCTCAAGGAATATTTCCGCGAGACCGAGGCGCAGGGACTGAAGGGCGTGCGCAAGTCGCAGCGCGAAAGCTATGGCTGGTTCCGCCGGCTGCGCTGGTTCCAGAAGCCGACGATCGCGATGGTCAATGGCTGGTGTTTCGGCGGCGGCTTCGGCCCGCTGTTCGCCTGCGACCTGGCGATCACCGCCGACGATGCGAAATTCGGGCTGAGCGAGATCAACTGGGGCATATTGCCGGGCGGCGGCGTGACGAAGGTCGTGGTCGACCTGCTCGCAATGCGCGATGCGATGTGGCTGACTCTGACCGGCGAACTGATCGACGGCAGGAAGGCGGCCGAGTGGCGGCTGGTCAATGAGAGCGTGCCGCTCGACCGGCTCGAGGCGCGCGTCCGCGAGGTCGCCCAGCTGCTGCTGACGAAGAACCCGGTTGCGCTCAAATTCGCCAAGGACGCCATCCGCCGCGTCGGCACGATGACCTATGACGAGGCGGAGGACTATCTCGTGCGCATGCAGGAGGCAGCCAACTTCCACGACAAGAGCGACGGCCGCAAGGAAGGCATCCGCCAGTTCATCGACGAAAAGAGCTACAAGCCGGGGCTTGGGGCTTATGACCTGTCGAAGGCGAGCGCCTGATACGGAGACCTATTCCCCTCCCGCTTGCGGGAGGGGAGTATAAGCATCAGGTCGAGATGAGCGCGTCTAGCGCCAGGGCGCCGCGCCCTTCGGGATAGACGATCACCGGATTGAGATCGATCTCGCGAATGAGGGGCGTGGCCGCGACGACGGCGCCGAGCGCCTGGACGATCGCGGCGACCGCGGCGACGTCCATGCGCTCAGCGCCGCGAAAGCCGTCGAGCAAGGGCGCCATGCGCAACCGGCGGATCTCGGCGATGATCTCGTCCGCCGACAGGCCCGCGGGGAGCAGCCGCACATCGTGGAGAAGCTCGGCGGCAACGCCGCCAAAGCCGACCAGGATCACCGGGCCCCAGGCCGGATCGTTGCGCGCGCCGACGATGAGTTCGATGCCGCGCTCGGCCATTGCCTCGACCAGCACGCCATCGAGCGCGAGCCCCGGCCGCGCGCTCGCGAGATTGGCGTGGAGCCGGGCCCAGCCCGCCGCCACCGCCGCCGCATCGGCGAGCCCGACGATCACGCCGCCCGCATCGCTCTTGTGCGGCAGGGCGGCGGCCTGCGCCTTGAGGACCACCGGATAGCCGAGCCGGTCGGCCGCCGCGGTCGCTTCCTCGACCGTCATGGCGAGCGCCCATTGCGGGAAGGCGATGCCGCGCGCGCCGAGCAATTGCTTGGAGCGATATTCCGGGATCGTCGCGCCGGCCGTCACCAGCCCCTCGAGCGCCGCCGCGTTGACCGCCGTCGCACCGACATCGCCATGCGATCGCCGGACGATCCGGGCGACGGCCCGCATCGCGCGGTCTGCGGTCGGCAGATAGGGGATGTTCAAGGCACGCAACCGGGCAATGTCCTCGTCGAGCACCCGCCCGCCCTCATCGACGCCGGCGACGATCACCGGCTTGGTCGTTCCGGCTTCGAGCGCGGTCGAGACGGCGTCGAACTTGATATGCGAGGTGCTGGTCTCGGTCTGGATGAGCGCAATCACGATCACCCCGATGCGCGCATCACCCATCAGCGCATCGACCGTCCGGCCATAGAGCCCGGGGTCGACCAGGCCCTGCGCGGTCACGTCGAGCGGGTTGGATACCGGCACGAAATCCGGGAGCGCAGCACGCAGCGCCGGGCTGTCGGCGTCGCCCAGTACGGGCAGCTCCAGGCCGATATCCTCGGCGAGATCGAGCATCATTGCCTTGAACGCACCCGATTCAGCGAGCACGCCGGTGCCGCCGGCGGGCATCTCGGTGCAGCGGGCGACGATTTCGACCACGTCGCCCAGCTCTTCGAGCGAATCGACGACGATCACGCCGGCATGTTCGGCCTGGACGCGCATCACCGCATAGTCGCCCGCCATCGCACCGGTATGAGTCGCGGCACTCGCCGCGCCCGCCGCGCTGCGCCCGGGATGGAGAAGGACGATCACCTTGCCCGCGGCGCGCGCTGCCCGCGCCGCGGCGAGGAAGCGCGCCGGCGCGCGGAAGTGCTCGACGATCATGCCGATCACGTGCGTGTCAGGGTCAGCGGCGAGGTGGCCCAGATAATCCTCGGCACCGCTCGCCGCCTCGTTGCCGGTCGAGATGTAGAAGCTGAGCGGCACCTCGCGGGCGATCATCGTCGTCGCCAGCACCGCCGCCATCGCGCCGGATTGCGAGACGATGCCGACGCGCCGGTCACCCTCAGCGCGCGGCTCGGGCATGGTGATGAAGGTCAGCGAGATGCGATCGACGAAATTGACGAAGCCGAGGCAGTTCGGGCCTTCGACGACCATCCCCGACTCGGCGGCGATGCGGCCGATCTCCTGCTGATCAGCGAGGCCCTGCGGCCCATCCTCGGCGAAGCCGGCCGAGAAGACGACCACCGCGCCGGCCTTGCGCCGGGCAAGGGCGCGAATCGCGTCGAGCACGCCGGCGCGCGGGATGGCGAGAATGGCGGCATCGACCCCCTCAGGCAGGTCGTCGACCGACGCGACGCAGGGCCGCCCGGCAATCTCGGCGCGCTTCGGATTGACGAGGTGGATCGGCCCGGCAAAGCCCTGGCGCACGAGATTGGCGAGCACCGACGCGCCGAGCGCGCCCGGCTTGTCCGAGGCGCCGATGATCGCGACCGAGCGGGGACGCAGCAACCTGTCGAGGGGAAGGACATCGGTCCCCTGCCCTGTTTTCTCCAGAATCAGATGATCGCTCATAAGCCCCCTGCACGTGACGTATCAGGAATGTGCGCTAAGGATACAGTTGGCGCAAGCCTGCAACGTCATCGGTGGCCAAATACACTCGCCGGTCTAGGCCGGGCTCTCCTGCCCCCGCTTGCCCCGCGCCGGGCCGAGCTTGCGCAGCAGGCCAGTCAGCGTCGCCCGTTCGCTGCTGTCCAGCCGCTCGGTCATGCGGCGATCCGAGCCGCGCAGTTCGGTGAGCATCGCCTTCAGGCATTCCTCGCCCTCGGGCACCAGGTGCAGGGCGTTGGTGCGCAGGTTGCGGCCGGCGCGGCGCTCGATCAGGCCGCGCGCGGTGAGGCCGTTGATCAGCTTCATCGCGCTCGACCGGTTGATGCTGAGCGCCCGGGCGAGCGCCGACTGGTCGCAGCCGGGATTGGCGCGGATCAGCATCAGCGCCGTCAGCTTTGCGGGGGTGAGGCCTTGCGGCTCGAGGACGCGGCGGGCGTCGGCGGTCATCAGCAGATAGGCGACCTGCACCTGATAGCCGATGATCGAATCGAGTTCGGGGTCGTGTTTCATGAAGGCCGATGCTGCCTTGCCAAGATTGTATCCTTAGCGCACGATGGCGCCGATTGCCGCTTGTTCCGCAATGCGGCGCTAAAGACCAGTGCGAATTTACGCGCGAATGAGGAGAGCGATGATGGACCGTGACTTCCGGATGCTGATTGACGGTGAATTGGTGGATGGCGCCACGACCTTCGATGTCATCGATCCAGCGACCGGCGCCGCCTTTGCGCGCTGCCCCAAGGCCGATGCGGCGCTGATCGATCGCGCGGTGGCCGCGGCGAAGCGCGCCTTCCCGGCATGGTCAGCGACGCCGATCGAGGAGCGTGCGGCGCTGGTGAGCAAGCTCGCCGATGCGCTGGAGACGCGCGCGGGAGAATTCGCCAACCTGCTGACCAGCGAACAGGGCAAGCCGCTCGACCAGGCGATGTATGAGGTGATGGGCAGCGTCTTCACGCTCCGCGCCTTCGCCGCGATGCGGATCGAGCCAAAGACGCTGCGCGAGGAAGGCGGCAACACGATCATCGAGCATCGCACCCCGCTCGGCGTGGTCGCCGCGATCACGCCGTGGAACTTCCCGATCATCCTGCTGATGAACAAGCTCGGGCCGGCGCTCGTCACCGGCAACTGCATGGTCGCCAAGCCGGCGCCGACCACGCCGCTGACATCCCTGCTGTTCGGCGAACTCTGCGGCGAGATCCTGCCCAGGGGCGTCGTCAACATCGTGTGCGACCAGAATGATCTCGGCGACCTGCTGACCAGCCATCCCGATGTCGACAAGGTCGCGTTTACCGGATCGACCGCGACCGGCAAGAAGGTGATGGCCTCGGCCGCCACCGGCGTGAAGCGCGTGACGCTGGAGCTTGGCGGCAATGACGCGGCGATCGTGCTCGACGATCTCGATGCGCGGCAGGTCGCGCGGAAGGTCTATGGCGGGGCGATGGCCAATGCCGGCCAGATCTGCGTGGCGATCAAGCGGGCCTATGTGCCCGCGCCGATGTACGACGATTTCTGCGACGAACTCGCGCTGCTCGCCAAGGAGGCAGTGGTCGATGACGGATCGAAGCAGGGCACGACGGTCGGGCCGATCCAGAACAAGATGCAGTTCGAGAAGGTGAAGGCGCTGCTCGACGACGCGCGGACGCGGGGCACGATCCTCGCCGGGGGCACGGCGCTCGACCGGCCGGGCTATTTCATCCCGCCGACGATCGTCCGCGACCTCGACGACGATGCGCCGCTGGTGCGCGAGGAGCAATTCGGGCCGGTGCTGCCGGTGCTCAAATATACCGATATCGATGACGTGATCCGCCGCGCCAATGATTCGGATTACGGGCTGGGCGGCACCGTGTGGGGCAAGGATGTCGCCCGCGCGACCGATGTCGCGATGCGGATCGACAGCGGCACGGTGTGGGTGAACCAGTATCTCGCGATCGACGCCAACATCCCCTTCCGCGGCGCCAAGCAATCGGGCCTGGGCGGGGAACTGGGCGAGGCGGGCCTGCACGAATATACCCAGGCGCACATCGTCAACGCTGTCGCCTTCGCTGACGCCTGAGGCGGACCCTTCTCCCCTCCCGCTTGGTCGGGGGAGGGCCTGTCTGAGGTGGGCGCTTGCGGACAGTCCCTCCCCTAACCCCTCCCACAAGTGGGAGGGGGACAAGGCCCGGCAAGCGTCGAGTATTCGCATATATGATCTATACACAATCGCGAAATATCGGCATGTTCGCGCCCGTACACGCCGAAGGGAATATGCATGACGATCGCCACGACCCATGTCGGCAGCCTGCCGCGCGGCCCCGAACTGACGCCCCTGCTGCTCGCCCGCGACCATGGCGAGCCCTATGACGAAATCGCCTTCGACGAGGTGGTGCAGGCCGCGGTCGATGCGGCGGTCGCGGCGCAGGTCGCGGCGGGGGTGACGATCGTCAGCGACGGCGAGCTCGGCAAGGTCGGCTATTCGACCTATATGATCGAGCGGCTCGAAGGGTTTGGCGGCCATACCGATCGCAAGCCGGCGCTCGATCTCGCGCCGCTGCCCGAATTGCGCGCGAAGCTGGCGCATATCATGGGCGCGCAGGAATTCACCCGCGCCTCGTGCATCGCGCCCGTGAAGCTGGTCAACCTCCAGCCGCTCCATGACGATATCAGGCGCTTCCGCACCGCGCTCGACCGGCATGGCGAGGGCACCCGCGCCTTCATGAACGCCGCCTCGCCGGGGCTGATCACCGCCTTCCAGGTCAACCGCTATTACCCCAGCCACGAGGCCTATCTCGCTGACCTGGTGACGGCGATGAGCCCCGAATATGAGGCGATCGTCGAGGCCGGTTTCGAGCTGCAGCTCGACTGCCCAGACCTCGCCATGGCGCGGCACACCGGCTATCAGGAAATGTCCGAGGCGGAGTTCCTCAAGGCGATCGAGGCGAATGTGGACGCGCTCAACGCGGCCACCGCCAATATCCCGCCCGAGAAGATGCGGATGCATGTCTGCTGGGGCAATTACGAGGGGCCGCACGACCATGACATTCCGCTCGAGCGGATCGTCCAGATCGTGCTCAAGGCGCGGCCGGCGACGATCCTGTTCGAGGCGGCCAATCCGCGCCACGAGCATGAATGGATCGTCTGGCGCGATGCCACGGTGCCCGAGGGGAAGATCCTCGCGCCCGGCCTGATCGACACCTGCTCCAACTATCTCGAGCATCCCGAGCTGATCGCGCAGCGGATCGAGCGGTTCGCGGGAATCGTCGGCGCGGACCGGGTGGTGGCGAGCACCGATTGCGGCTTCGGCACCTTTGCCGGCTATGGCAAGATCGATCCGGCGGTGACCTGGGCGAAGCTCAGGAACCTGCGCGAGGGCGCCGATATCGCGGCGGCACGGCTTTGACGAGACGGGGGCGGTGGCGGCGCGTGACGGGCGCGCTATAGCGTCATCATGTCCGACGCTGCCTCAACCCCCGTCAAATCCGCGCTGCGGACGCTCGACATCATCGAATATGTCGTCGCGCGGGACGGGCCGGTGGTCGCGCAGGAGATCGCCGCGGCGCTCGGCATCCCGGTCAGCAGCCTTTCCTATCTGCTGACCACGCTGGTCGATCGCGGCTATCTCGCGCGCGACGGGCGGCGCTACACGCCCGGGCCGGGGCTCGAACGGCTGAAGACGCGCGCGCACGGCTTCTCGCTCGAGGAGCGCGCCGCGCCGCTGGTGCGGGCGCTACGCGTCCAGCTCAACGAAACCGCGAGCTTCTTCGTGCGGCGCGACTGGGAGGTCGAGGCGCTCGTCACCGAGACCAGCGACCATGCGCTGCGCTACGCAGTGCAGATGGGGACGCGCACGCCGATGCACGGCTTCGCCGCGGGCAAGGCGATCCTCGCCGCGCTGCCCGACGCCGAGATCGACACTTATCTGCGCGACACCGATCGCGCCGCCTTCACCCCCACGACGATCACCGCCGCGGAAGATCTGCGCCGGGAGATCGCCACGATCCGCCGCACCGGCATCGCCCGCACGCGCGAGGAGCATACCCCGGGCATCCAGGGCATCGGCCGCGCGGTTGTCATCGAGGGCGAAACGCTCGGCGCGTTCAGCGTCGCGATCCCGACGGCGCGGTTCGATGCCGGGGTGGAGCGGCGGGCGTCGGAGTTGCTGACCAAGACGTGCGGGTTGCTGGTGGGGTGAGGTCGGACGCCGGGGTGCTGGGCGGCCAGTTTACGCTGTTATTGGGCGGTAACAGGGAAAGAACAGGGAAAGAATTTTTTTCCGGGCCTGTTTTGGCGGTTTTTGGGGGCTTTTTAGGTAAATTTATCTAACTTATTCAGTACTTTGTCGGCACTTTCCCTGTTATTCGATAACAGAGAAACGATCCCGCGCGGAACAGGGAAAGTCGCGCGCATAACAGCGTAACCTATCGCAGGAACAGGGAAGGTCGAAACGCCGGGATTCGACCGTCATGTGAAAGAGCGAGTCGGGGTTTTGCACCCCGTCCGGTTTGCACAGTGCTACGATTCGCGTTGCGGTTGAATCGACCCGGTTTCAGCCGCCGCTTCGAGAACATGGTCGGCGGTCTCACAGAGCAAGCGCGCCTTTTCTCTCGGGTGACATTGGCGCCTTGTCTTGAATTGAGGGGCCGTTGCGCGCGTCACCAATATCCTCTGCCCCCGCGACGAAGCTCCGCCAGGGCTCCCGTCAAAGTTTAGTATAGTGTCCCCTTATCTTCCAGTATAGTGTCCCCTTATCTTCCTTATCTCCTAGTGTCCCCTTATCTCCCCACAGGGAATCGAAGGCGAGCATCTTGAGCGTCCAGCCGCCAAGATTGCCCTGATCCTGCCACTGGTTGTTGCCCGCTTCCCCTCAGCGCAATTTTGTTGGACATGGCGTTGAATGGATTGCGCATCTACGCGATGACGAGCGATATCTCGGGGTTGGGGAGCCTGTTTCAATGGACGAAGTGCCACCTCTCCCAGGGGAGAATTGCGCAGACGACATTGTCACCATCGAGCACGCGACCAAGACCTTTGGTGACAAAATTGCGCTGGATGACGTCTCCTTCCGCATCCCCAGCGGCCAGATCTGCGGATTGCTGGGGCCGAACGGCGCGGGCAAGACGACGTTGTTCCGCCTGCTGATGGGTATCCTGAAGGCAAGTTCGGGGGTTCTCGAAATTGCCGGGTTGGACGCGTTCGAAGACCGGGTCGCGGTCAAGCGGCTGATCGGCTTCTTGCCTGACGAGCCTGTCTTCTATTCCTATCTCTCGGGGCGGGAACTGCTCGAATTGAGCGCCGGGATGCACGGGCTCAACACCTATGAGGCGATGGAGTGGATCGAACCGCTCGCCCAGCGGCTTCGGCTCGCCGAGGATCTCGACAATTATGCCGAGGATTTCTCGCGCGGCATGAAGAAGAAGCTCGGCCTGCTGCTCGCCATGCTGCACCGGCCGCGCCTGCTGGTGCTCGATGAGCCGACCAACGGGCTCGATGTCGAATCCACGCACCTCTTCTATGACCTGATCGGGGAGGCAGCTGCCGGCGGGACGACAGTGCTGTTTTCGACCCATTTGATGGATCATGTGACTCGCCTGTGCTCGCACGCGGTGATCATCAATGAGGGATCGGTGATCGCGCAGGGATCGCTGGCTGAGCTGAAAGAGCGTTATGGCGAAGAAAGCCTGGAATCGCTTTTCCTGAAGCTCACGGCGCGGCCACAACAGGCATGACGGAGGGGGCCGCGATCGGCTTCTGGAGGACGGTTGGCCTGTTGTTGATGGCGTCGCGACGGCGCTCTCAGGGGCGCCGGCGTCGCCAGCAGGAGCTGCTGAACAATCGCAGCGCGACGAACTGGGGATCGCTTGCCACCCTCTTTGGCATAGGGTTGATGGCGGTTCTGCACGGGGCCGCCGCTTTCGCGGTCATTTCCGGTGTCGATGCCGGCCAGCAGCTCGAGATCGAACGCCAGGGCATTTTCATTGTCCATGGCTGGTTTCGCGACGACGTGCTGATCCTGGAGGCGAGAGGGCCAGCAGATGAGGGCGTCAAGGAAGCCAAAGAGGGGCTAGAATCAGGCTATCATGATGAGGCCAGGGACATTGTCGAGCGCAGCGGCGGCCAGGAAGCGGAGGTCGAGCAGAGGCTGCGGGCAAGCGTCGCCGCATCAGGCAGCCGCTATCTGATCTCTCGTGACGATGCGGTGCCCGGATTGAGCGCGCTGGCGCGTTCCGGGCCGGCCGCGACGATGCTCGGCTCGGTGATGCTGCTGTGGTGGCTCGCGATGGTGATTTGCCAGGGCGAAGGGCTCGAGCTCGACCTGCAGCGCCGGCGACATCCGATGTGGGAGTGGCTGTTGAGCCACCCGGTGAACGCAGGCGCCGTCTTCCTTGCCGAAATGCTTGCGCCGTTATCCGCCAATCCTACCTACTGGACCGCACCCGTGTTCGTCGGCATTCTCTATGGCACGGCGCAAGGCCTGGGCGCGGGGTTCGCCGCCACGGCGCTGATCGGCATTCCGCTGACAATCGCTGCCGCCTGTATGGGCAAGGCACTCGAGATCGGCGCGATCCTGCGACTGCCGGCGCGAAGCCGCGGTGCCGTGATCGGGATATTGAGCTGGTTCGGCTTTGCCTCGATGCTCACCATGTTCTTCGCCGCGACGGTGATGCCGCGATTCGCGACGATATTCGCCGGCGCGATCGACACGGCCGCCAGACTATCCTGGCCCTGGCTGGGGCTGTTTCTGGGTCTTCGCGCTGACGGCCAGTTCTCGTTCCTGCGCGGCATGGCGTTCTGCTGGGGCGTCAGTGCGACGCTGGTGGCGTTTGCGGTGATCTTCAGCGCGCGATCGATCCGCAAGGGGCTGAGCGGCGCCTTCGCATCGGACACGCTGCCCGCTCGCCGCGGGAAAAAGACCAGCTTCGGCCGCGAACCGTTGTTTCGAAAGGAATTTCTATGGTTCGTCCGCGATCGGAGCGCGATCGTGCAGGTCATCCTGATCCCGCTGACGGTCGCCGGATTTCAGCTGTTCAACCTGCGCGCGATCGTGAGCCAGGCGGGGAATAGCTGGAATTATCTGAGCGGCGCGGCGATCTTTTTCGGCACCTATTTCCTGTGGATCCTGGGCCCGAAGTCGCTGACATCGGAAGGGTCGGCGCTGTGGATCGCCCTGACCTGGCCGCGCGGGCTGGAAAGCGTGCTGAAGGCGAAGGCCTGGCTCTGGTCGATGATCGCCTCGGGCCTTGTGCTCGCGGTCCTGCTGGCGGGATGCTGGCTCTTCCCGCAGGATGTCTGGAAGATAGCGCTGGTCGCGATCGGCTGGTATTTCTTTGCGCGAAGCATGGCCGAAAAGTCGGTGACCCTGGTCACGGTCGTTTCCGAATCCGGCGAAGCGCAGCAGGTTTCGTCCGGACGGCGCTGGGCGGCCCAGCTCGGCATGCTGAGCTTCGGGATCGGCGTCTGCACGCAGCAATGGAATCTCGCGGTCGTCGGCATCGTCTATTCCTGGATCACCGCCGCCGCGATGTGGGAGAATCTACGCGCGCGGCTACCCTATCTCTATGATCCCTGGTCCGAGACCCTGCCGCCGCCGCCGACGCTGATGCACGCGATGGTCTCGATCAGCATCCTGATCGAATGCATGTCGGTCATCACCGGGCTTGTCTTTGCGATCGCCGGCAAGGGCAGCCTCGGCGTGGCGCAGGGCATCGGCTACGGCGTTTGCGCGGTAGGCGTATCGATCGGCGTGTCGAAATTCCTGCACGACCGCGGCGTTTCACCCGCGCGAATCTGGTGCTGGCGCGATGAGCAGCCGGACCCCGCCGCGGCTCAATCCTGGCCGCGCCGCTACGTTGCGGCCGATCGCCGCGAGGCCCGCTGGCTTCTCTTCGGGGTCGGCGGGGGCGTGGTGCTGGCGCTGTTCGCGCATGTCTATCTGATCGCGATCGCGCTTGTGCCGTCGATCGCCGAGGCGATCCACGCCTCGCACGTCCAGATGCAGAGCATACCGGGCATGGCGATGGCCTATGCCGTGATTGCGATCGGCTTTGCCCCTTTTGCCGAAGAATATCTGTTTCGCGGGCTTGTTTACAGGACGCTCGACCGGGAATGGGGCGGGTGGAAGGCCGTGCTTGGCGCCGCAGCTTTCTTTGCGATTTACCACCCGCCGCTCGCCTGGGTTCCGGTTGCGCTGGTCGGCGCCACCAATTGCCTTCTCTTCAGGAAATCGAAGCGCCTGGCGCCGGCCATCCTGCTGCACATGGCCTACAATATAGTGGTCACCTTGTGGACATAGGGGTTCGCGTTCTGTGACGCCGCGTCACTCCGTAATCGGCGCGTAGTGGATCCAGGCCATGTCCCAGCCGCCCATGTACCGTCCGAGATCATACCATCCGGTGCCGTTCCACCCGCCGACATTGCCCTGGGTGCCGACGCACCAGGCGCGGCCGCTACTGTCAAAGGCAAGGCAGTCGACCGTCCAGCCGTCATAGCCGGAATCGACCCACTGGGTGTCGACCCAGCGGCCGATATTGCCTTCGGTGCCGACGCCGTATTTCCTGCCCAGGGAATCGAGGGCGAGCATCTTGAGCGTCCAGCCGCCGAGATTGCCCTGATCCTGCCACTGGTTGTTGCGCCAGATGCCGACATTGCCGTCCATGCCGACGCCGTACAGCGTGCCGTCGGGGCCCCAGGCCATCGACTTGAGCGCCCAGCCCTGCGGTGCGTCCCGCGTCTGCCAGCCGCCGGTTCCCCAGATACCGACATTGCCTGCGGTGCCGACGCCGTAGATCCAGCCATTGGGCGCCGAGGCAAGCGACCGGAGAGTCCAGCCGCCGAGATTGCCGAGATTGGCCCAGGTATCGAACATGGTCGCCGGGACGCCGACATTGCCGTCGCGGCCGACGCCGCACAGATTTGACGGGAATATGGTCATTGCGCTGCCTTCCGATCCGTTACGGTATCGGTATGAAATGGAGGCAGGACATATTCCAGGAATGTTATCCCAGCATCCGTTACAGTGCGTTCCTGTCTCTGCCGAACCTTCGACTGCGGAGCTTTCGCAAGCGCGCCGCGTTCGTTGCCGACGGCGGCGCTGTTGGATAGATCGCCGTGGGGATCAGGTGTCGAATGTATGAACTAGTCAATGCCTGGTTTCGGGCGACCGTCCGCCCGACACTGTTTCAGGTCGCGCTCCTTACCGGGGTGTTCGCGAGCGCCCATGCATTCGCCCAGGAATACCCGGCGCGGGATGTCGGTGGTTGGACGGTGGCGGCGAGCAAGGACAAAAGCGGCTGCTTCATGACCAGGACATATGAGGGAGCCGGGGCAACGAGTCTCTTTCTCGGCGTCGATGTCGATGGCGGCAACCGTCTCACGGTTCTCAACGAAAACTGGTCGATCCAGCCAAAGGACCAGTGGAAGCTGACCTTTCGGCTCTCCAGAGGCGGCTATTCCGACCACCCGGTCGTCGGAATCGCGTTGGACGGAAAGAGGGGGTTCGTCACGAATTTCGAAACGAAATTCCCCACCTATTTTGCCGCATCAAGGACGCTCTACATCTATCGCGGCGACGTGCCGGTCGAGCAGCTAAGCCTCGATGGGAGTGGCGCCGCGGTTGCCGAACTGCGACGGTGCGTCGACGTTTTCAGGGCGAATGCAGCGGCGGGACCTGAGGGGCGCTCCGACCAGATACCGAAGGATCCGTTTGCACCTGACGCCGGGCGCAAATCCAAGGACTAAGCGGGCGGCGATCGCTAAAATCGGGATCGCCACCCGGTTCGTCTGAGTGGGGACCGAGGTGCGGAGGCGTATCCGAGGGCCCGTATCGAAGGACAAGCCCCGCGCGACAACTGTCCTTCGATACGCCCTCTCGATACGCCGCTCGCGCGGCTACCCTTATCTGACGCTCGGCCGCTTTCCGCTAGTCACCCTCACCCTTCCCACCGCTTCGCGGCGGGCCCCTTCCCTCTCCCGCCGGGAGAGGGAAAAGCAGCGTTCGGGAGATATGAGGGACCGGAGGAGCGCGACCCGCGTCGCGCCCCTCCCCGCCCCGCCTCATACCGCCTGCTTCGTCCGCCAGCTCTCGGCATAGGCGTCGCGCGCCACTTCCGAATAGGGCACCGGCGCCACCACTGCCTTGATCTCGGTCTGGACGTGCCGTTCCACGGTGGGCTTGCTGGTGCCGCCATCGGGCTCGCCCCAGAGCAGGGTCACCTCGGTGCCGGGCTCGGCATAGTCGGCGTCCATCATCGCCAGGGTCAGCATCCGGCCCTCGTTCGCGCTGTAGCTGATCCAGGTCGACAGGCCGACCAGCTTGCCGTCCTTGAGCACCTGATCATAGGGGTGCATCGAATAGACCGCCGAGGGGAACTCCATGTACTTGGCGCGGTCCCCCTTGGTGAATTGCGAGCTGATGACGCGCATCAGATCCTCATTGTCGAGCGCGAGCGTCACCTTCTTGCGGTGCGGCTGGCCGGCCATCCGCTCAAGCGCCTCGCGGCCGATGAAATCATGGTCGAACTTCACGAAGGGGCCGTAACCGAGATCCCAGGGGGTCAGGTAATAGCCGTCGACCGACTCCGGCACATAGCTGCCGCCGATCGATGCCTTGCCCTCATAGCTGTTGGCGCTGAGCCATTCGCGATAGGCGCGCGTGCCCTCGCCGCTATAGGTCGCGGGGAGCGGCGACGGGATCCAGCCCGACTCGATCGTGTTGGACGAGTAAGTGCGGCCGCCGACCAGCGTCAGCCCGAAACCCTTGCCCGCCTCGATCAGCGCGTTGCGCACCACGTCATAGTCGGCCCAGGGGCCGAACAGCTCATAGCCCGGCTGGCCGGCCATGCCGTGGCGCAGCGCGCGGACTTCCTTGCCGGCGATCTGCAGCCTGGTCATGTGGAAGAATTTGAGATCGGGCGGGGTGGTGCCCATCGCCTTTTCCAGCGTCTTCATGGCGTTCGGGCCCTGGAGCTGGAAGCGGTAGGAGCGGCGGTTCTCGGGGTCGGGCCGCGCGGCGGTGCGCTCGTCGCGCGAGACGGTGACGTTCCAGTCGCCGGTCGCCGCGTGATATTCGATCCATTCGATCGTCGGCGCGCGGCCGACGAGATTGAACTTCTCCTCCTCGAGATAGAAGAGGATCACGTCGCCGATGACATAGCCGTCGGGCGTGACCGGCACGAACTGCTTGGCGCGATCGGGGACGAAGCCCTTGAAGCTGTTGATGCCGAGATGGTTGAGCATGGCGAAGGCGTCAGGCCCCTCGACCGCGAGATCGACCATGTGGAAGGACTGGTTGAACAGAACGCAGCTCTTGGCCCAGGCCTGCTGCTCGGTGCGCCAGTTGGAATATTCAGCCGGAACGCCGGGATAGACGTTCGGCCCTACCTGCTGGTTGCGCAGCAGCGTCACGATGTCGCCGCTCTCGTCGAGTAATTGCTGCAAAGTCTTGTCGGTCATTCAACCTCTCCTTGGGATGGATATGGGGTTTCGATCGGCCGGGCGAGCCAGGCGGCGATGGCATCATTCAAGGCGTCGGGCGCCTCGACGGGTAGCATATGTCCGGCGCCCTCGACCACGACGAGATGGGCATCGGGCAGCAGGGCGGCGATCGCTTCGTGCTGCGCGGGCGGGCTCCAGACATCCTCGCTGCCGGCGGCGACGAGCACCGGGCAGGCGATATGCGGCAACAGGCTCTCGACCTCGGGGCGCGACAGCAATGCCGCGATCTGTGCCTCGAACCGGGCAAGCCCGGCCTCGATGCACATCGCGCGAAGCGGCGCCATGAAATGCGGGTCGCGTGCCCGGTCCGGCGCGACCATCGGCGGCAGCCAGGCATCGACCAGCGCGGCCATGCCTTCCGACCGGCCGAGATCGCGCAGCGCGTAGCGTTTCGGCGCTTCGCCGGGGGTGGGCATATGGACGCCGGTGCTGAGCAGGGCGAGGCGCGTGACCCGATCCGGAACCCGGCGAATCACCTCGAGCGCGACGCGGCCGCCCATTGAATGGCCGAGCAGCGCGAAGCGGGCGGGTGCCGCATCGATCACCCGCCCGGCCATCGCGCCGAGATCGCGCTCGAGCGTATAATCGGCGGCGGCGCGAGCGTTCGGAAAGGCGGAAAGCTGCGCTGCGAAGACGCGGGAATCGCACATCAGCCCGGGCAGCAGCAGCACCGGCTCCGCTGTCGGGCCCTTGTGTAATTCGTTCGCGTCCATGAAGATTTCGTCTATACGAATTTAATTGCGGCCGCTAGAGAGAAACGCCGACGCGGATACGCGCAGCTTCGAGAGGAACCCCATGGTCATTCCCGTCATACACCCGGCCTGGCTTCGACCGCCTGTGGGCATGACGGACGGCTATTCGCTCGAGATGACCGCGAAGGACCGCCCCGCCCTTGCCGAGGCCGCGTCGCTGATCGCGCCCGAGACGCCGATCGCGATCACCTTTCTCCCCGGCGAATCGATGGATGCGCGAATCGCCGCGGCGGCCGATGTCCGCGCCTTCGGGTTCGAGCCGATGCCGCATCTTTCCGCGCGGCGGATCGGCTCGCACGAGGAGCTCGAACAGATCGTGCGGCGCACCGTCGCCGAGGCGGATGCGCACCGGATGTTCCTGGTCGCGGGCGATCCGCCCGTGCCCGTCGGCCCCTTCGCCGACACGATGGCGCTGCTCGAGACCGGCCTGTTCGAGCAGAGCGGCGTCACCGCGATCGGCATTGCCGGCCACCCCGAGGGCCATCCGGCGATGAGCGAGGCGCAGTGCTGGGACGCGCTCGACAGGAAGCATGCCGAGATCACGCGGCGCGGCATGGCCACGCTGATCGTCACCCAGTTCGGCTTCGATGCCGATCCCTTCATCGCCTGGCTCGAGACGCTGCGGGCGCGGGGCATCGACAGCCCGGTCAGGATCGGCGTGCCGGGGCCGGCCGGAATCAAGACGCTGATGCGCTTCGCCGCGCGGTGCGGGGTTGGCGCCTCGACCGCGGTGCTCGCGAAATACGGCATCTCGATCAGCAAATTGCTCGGCACGGCCGGCCCCGACGCGCTGGTTGACCGGCTGGCGGCGCGGCTTACCCCGGCGCACGGGCCAGTCAGGCTCCATTTCTACCCGTTCGGCGGGCTCACCCGCACCGTCGAGTGGATCAACGACTATGAGGCGCACCATCCATGACCGCGACCTATACCCTCCGGCTCTCCTGCCCCGACCGCCCGGGTCTCGTCGCCAAGGTGGCCGGCTTCCTCGCCGGCGCGGGCGGCAATATCGTCGATGCGCAGCAGTTCGACGACCGGCTGACCGGCAGCTTCTTCATGCGCGTCGTCTTCGAGATGCCCGGCCATGAGGATGCGGACGCGATCCGCGCCGCCTTCGCGACGATCGGCACCGAGATCGGCGCCGAGTGGCGGCTGCGCGGCGCGCATGAGCGGCAGAAGGTGCTGCTGATGGTCTCGAAGTTCGACCATTGCCTTGGCGACCTGCTCTATCGCTATCGCATCGGCGAGCTCGACATGGACGTGGTCGGGATCGTCTCGAACCATCCGCAGCGCTCGCTGCATGTCACGATGATCGGCGACATTCCGTTTCACTATCTGCCGGTGACCAAGGACACCAAGCCGGAGCAGGAAGCGGCGATCAAGCGGATCGTGACTGAGTCGGGCGCCGATCTCGTCGTGCTCGCGCGCTACATGCAGATCCTGTCGGACGATCTCGCCGGCTTCCTTTCGGGGCGCTGCATCAATATCCACCACAGCTTCCTGCCGGGCTTCAAGGGCGCCAAACCCTATCACCAGGCGCATGAGCGCGGGGTGAAGATGATCGGCGCGACCGGCCATTATGTCACCGCCGATCTCGACGAGGGCCCGATCATCGCCCAGGATGTCGAGCCGATCAGCCATGCCGACACGCCCGACGATCTCGTCCGCAAGGGGCGCGACATCGAGCGGCGGGTGCTCGCTGCGGCGGTCACCTATCATCTGCAGGACCGGGTCCTGCTCAACGGCTCGCGCACCGTCGTCTTCCGGTGATCCGATGACACCGATTGACGGGCGCGCGATGGCGCGCGCGCTGTGCGACCGCACCGCGGCCGACGTCGCGGCGCTGGCGGCGCGCGGCATCCGGGTTGGGCTGGCGGTCATCCTGGTCGGCGACCATCCGCCGAGCCAGGTCTATGTCAGGCGCAAGATCGCCGAAACGGCCAGGGCCGGCATCGCCTCGTTCGAGCATCGGCTGCCGGCGGATACCGGGGAAGCGACCCTGCTCGCGCTGATCGACGCGCTGAACCATGATCCCGCCGTCCATGGCATCCTGGTGCAGCTGCCGCTGCCCGAGGGAATCGATGCGGGCCGTGTGCTCGATGCGATCGCGCCGGGCAAGGATGTCGACGGCTTCCACCCGGTCAATGTCGGTCGGCTCTCGACCGGCACCGGCGGCCTGGTGCCGTGCACGCCGCTTGGCTGTATGATGCTGCTCGACAGCGTGATCGACGAGTATCGCGGGCTCGCCGCGGTGGTGATCGGGAAATCCAATATCGTCGGCAAGCCAGTCGCCATGCTGCTGCTCGAGCGCGAGTGCACGGTGACGGTGACTCATATCGCGACGCGCGGGCTGCCGGAGATCGTGCGCACCGCCGACATCGTCGTCGCCGCGGCGGGAGCGCCCGGGCTGGTGCGCGGCGACTGGGTCAAGCCGGGCGCAGTGGTGATCGACGTCGGCATTACCCGCGTGACCGACAATGAGGGGCGGACGCGACTGATGGGCGACGTTGCGTTCGACGAGCTCGGCCATGCCCGCGCGGCGACGCCGGTGCCGGGCGGGGTCGGGCCGATGACGATCGCCTGCCTGCTCGCCAACACCGTCCGCGCGGCGAGGAAGGCGCAGCATGGCTGAGGCCGGAACGATCATGGTGCGGGTCACCGACCTGCCGCTGATGGCCTGTATCGGCGTCAACCCCGACGAGATCGGGCGGCGCCAGCCGCTGATCGTCTCGGTCGCGCTCGCGATCGAAGCGGACGGGCGGATCGAGCGGCTCGCGCAGAGCGTCGATTATCGCCGCATCGCGGGCGAGGCCGAACTGCTCGCTGACCGCCACATCCCGATGATCGAGGCGTTCGCGCAGAGCCTTGCCGAACGCTGCCTCATGCTCGGGCCGGTGCTCCATGCGGATATTTCAGTCACCAAGCCCGAGGCATTGTCGCGCGGGCTGGCCTCGGTGTCGGTCTCGCTTGCGAGGCGCGGATGACGCCGGGCCGGCGCCGAGCGTCAGCCTTCGCCGCGCGCCGCCGCCCGCGCCGCCTTGTAGCCCTCGCGCCGGCCCTTTTCGAAGCCGATGCGCTGCGCGAAGCCGGCGTCTTCGGGATAGTCGCGGAACTCGGCGATGATCTCGTCGAACAGCTCGCGCATCTCGTCGCGGAATTCGGGGTGCGAGAAGATGTAGAAGCGGTTCGCCCGGATCGCCTCGATCACCCGCGCGGCGATGACGTCGGGCTCCATGCCGAATTGATGGACATGCTCGAGCCGGCCGACCATTTCGGTGTTGACCGGCTTCGCGCCTGCCTTGAGCCCGTCGGGACGGATTTCGTCGCTGGCGTAGATATGACTCTTCACCAGGCCGGGGCACAGCACCGACACGCCGATCCCGTGCGGCGCAAGGCTGTAGCGCAGCGATTCGCTCATGCCCCTGACCGCGAACTTCGTCGTGGTGTAGATACCGGGCTGCGGCCCGCACAGGAAGCTCGCCATCGAGGCGGTGTTGACGACATGGCCGCCCTGCCCCCGCGCCTTCATCCGCGGCACGAAGGTCATCACGCCGTTGATCACGCCGTGAAGGTTGACGCCCAGGAGCCAGTCCCAGTCGTCGAAGGACGAGTCGTCGATCGTCTGGAAGAGATTGACCCCGGCATTGTTGAACACGAGGCTGACCGGCCCGAGCGCCTCCTCAACCTCGTCGGCGGCGAGCGCGAACGCCTCACGCGACGCCACGTCGAGCGGAACGCCCATGACATGCTGGTTGTCGAGCGTCTTCAGCGCGGCGGCGATCGACTCCTCGCGGATATCGGCGATCGCGACCTTGCAGCCTTCAGCGAGCAAGGCGCGCGCGAGCCCGAGCCCGATGCCATTGGCGCCGCCGGTGATGAAGGCTGTCCGCCCCGCAAAATCCTTCATTCCGTCTCTCCCATGATGCCGTCGCGATGCCGCGACCGACAATTGTCATTGCGCCGCTTTGTATTCCACGCATACAGTTTGCCAAGAAAAAACGCTGCGCCAACGGGCGACAGGCGGCCTTAGGAGGAGAAGCTGATATGGCGATCGCGCCCGCTGCCGCAGCCGCCGAGATGATGGCCGGCGAGGAACTCGCCGGAGCGGACAGCGCGCCGCATCCCGCGCGCGAATGGCCCTCAGCGCCAGCCGCCTATTGGGCGCTGTTCGTGATCATCCTGGCGACCTTCCTCACCTTCTTCGACCAGGTCGTGTTCGGCATGCTCGCGCAGCGGATCAAGGTCGATTTCGGCCTGACCGATTCGCAGCTCGGCTTTCTGGCCGGGCCGGCGAGCATCATCTGCTACCTGTTCGTCGGCATCCCCCTCGCCCGGCTCGCCGACATCTTTCCGCGCAAGTTCGTGCTTGCCGGGGGCGTCGCGATCATCGGGGTGATCACTGCGTTCGGCGGGCTCGCGCAGACCTTCGCTCAGTTCGTCGGCAGCCGGGTGTTCCTCGCGGCGGGCGGTTCAGCGCACGCGCCGGCATCCTATTCGCTGCTCGCCGACGCCTTCCCGCCGCGCACGCTCACCCGTGCCTTCGCGCTGCTGCAGTTCGGGTTCATCGGCGGGGTAACCCTGGGGCCGATCGTCGGCGGCATGCTGATCGGCATGACGGCGAGCTGGGGCCCTTCCACCCTCTTCGGGCTGCACATCTTCGGCTGGCAATGGATCATGGTCTGGGTCGGGCTGCCGGGCGTGCTCGTCGCGCTGCTGTTCCTGACGGTGAAGGAGCCGCCGCGCCTCGCACCGCATGCCGATGCGCTGCAGCCGCCGGTGGACGCACCGCTCGGCCGCCGCATCCTGACCTTTACCGGGCTCGACGCGGTACGCGCGATCCGCGCCAAGCGCCGGGTCTATTATCCCTTGTTCGCCGGGCTCGCGCTCAGCGCGATCGAGACCTTCGGACTCCAGTTCTGGCGAGTCCCGTTCATGATCCGCAGCTTCGGCTGGCACGAGGCGCAGATCGGCGCGGTGATGGGCAGCATGCTTCTCGTCGCCTCGCTGCTCGGGCTGCTGCTCGGCGGCATCTTCGTCGAGTGGCTGGCGAAGAAGCACAAGGATGCCAATGTCCGCGCCGCCGCGATTCTGTTCGGGTGCGTTGCGGTCTGTTCGATCCTGTCGCCGCTGATGTCGAACGGCTATCTGTCGCTCGGGCTGATGAGCCTCGGCACGATGTTCGGCATCGCCGGCGCCGTGCCGCAAAATGCAGCGATCCAGCGCGTCGCCCCCAATGCGATGCGCGGCCAGGTGACCGCGATCTACCTGTTCATGTTCACCTTCTTCGGGGCGATGGGCAGCTTCACCGTCGGGGTGGTGCAGGACTATCTGATCGGGGTCGAAGCCGATCTGTGGAAGGCGCTGGTGATCACCGCCGGCGTCCTGCTGCCGATCGCCACTCTGTGCATGGTGAAGGCAATCCGCCCCTATCGCGAGGAGGTTGAGGCGCTCGAGGCCGAGGGCCGTTGACAGCCGCCGCCGCGCGACGCAAAGTTGTAAGCAAAGCATACAATCAGGAGAGTAAGCATGGCCGATGCCGACCGTATCGCGCACCTCGAACAGACCGTCGCCGACCTCTCGCGCCGCATCCAGCAGCGCGAGGATGAGCTCGACGTCCGCAAGCTCCAGCATCTCTACGGCTATCTCATCGACAAGTGCCTCTACAACGAGACGGTCGACCTGTTCACCGAGGATGGCGAGGTGCATTTCTTCGGCGGCATCTGGCGGCGGAGAGAGGGCATCCGGAGGCTCTATGTCGACCGGTTCCAGAAGCGTTTCACGCACGGCATCAACGGCCCGATCGACGGCTTCCTGCTCGATCATCCGCAGCTGCAGGACATCATCGACGTCGAGCCGAACGGCACGATCGCCCATGCCCGCGCCCGCTCGATGATGCAGGCCGGGCGGCACAAGGATTATACCGACCCATCCAACCCGATGCTCGGCATGCGCCAATGGTGGGAGGGCGGCATCTACGAGAACACCTATCAGAAGGTGGACGGCATCTGGCGGATCAAGATCCTGAACTACATGCCGCAATGGCACGCCGATTTCGAAACCGGCTGGGCGAACACCAAACCCGAATATGTCCCCTTCCCCAAGATCACCTATCCCGAGGATCCGACCGGCCCCGACGCGCTGATCGAAGGCGCCTGGCTGTGGCCGACCCACAAGGTGGTGCCGTTCCACATGAAGCACCCGGTGACCGGCAAGGAGATCGTGCCCGAGCGCTGGCAGGGCGACATTGACCGCGAGCTGGCGGCAAAGGCCGGCAAGGTCGCCCCAGCCGGGGCCTGAGCCCGTTTAATCCAAGGCCGTTCGTCCCGACCGTACCGAGGCCGGGACGAACGGGAATGCTCTTCGAAGGTGAATTGATGACCTATCCCGCTCTTCACATGATCATTGACGGGGCGCCCGTGTCGGGCGGCGGTCGGCGGACGCATCAGGTCGTCAACCCGGCGACCGGCGAGATGCTCGGCGCATTGCCGCTCGCCGACGCCGCCGATCTCGATCGCGCGCTCGAGACGGCGGCGCGCGGCTTCCGTCTCTGGCGCGATTCGACCCCGCACCAGCGCGCAGCCGTGCTTCAGGGCGCGGCGCGGCTGATGATGGAGCGGCAGGAAGAGCTCGCGCGCATCGCGACGCTGGAGCAAGGCAAGCCGCTCGCCGAGACGCGCGTCGAAGTGCTGATGAATGTCGGCCTGTTCAATTTCTATGCGGGCGAGACCTTCCGTCTCTATGGCCGCACGCTCGTCCGCCCGGCGGGCCAACGGTCGACGATCAGCAAGGAGCCGGTCGGTCCGGTGGCTGCCTTCGCGCCCTGGAACTTCCCGCTGGGCAATCCGGGGCGCAAGCTCGGCGCGCCGATCGCGGCGGGCTGCTCGGTGATCCTCAAGGCAGCCGAGGAAACCCCGGCCTCGGCGCTCGGCGTGCTGCAATGCCTGCTCGACGCCGGGCTGCCCAAGGAAGTCGCGCAGGCGGTGTTCGGCGTGCCTGACGAGGTGTCGCGCCACCTGCTCGGATCGCCCATCATCCGCAAGCTGAGCTTTACCGGTTCGACGGCGGTCGGGAAGCACCTCGCCAAGCTCGCCGCCGAGGACTGCAAGCGCACGACGATGGAAATGGGCGGCCACGGCCCGGTGCTCGTGTTCGACGATGTCGATGTCGATCGGGTGCTCGATACCATGGTGCCCGGCAAATATCGCAACGCCGGCCAGGTCTGCGTCTCCCCGACCCGGTTCATCGTCCAGGAGGATGTGTTCGAACGCTTCCGCGACGGGTTCGCCGAGCGCGCGGCGCGGATCGTCGTCGGCGACGGGCTCGATGCGGCGACGCAGATGGGCCCGATGGCGAACCCGCGGCGCCCCGATGCGATGGAGCGGCTGATCGGCGACGCCACCGCGAAGGGGGCGACGCTGCACACCGGCGGCGAGCGGGTCGGCAATCGCGGCTTCTTCTACAAGCCGAGCGTGCTGTCCGAGATCCCGCTCGATGCCGATATCATGAACGAGGAGCCGTTCGGCCCGGTCGCGCTGATCAACCCCTATGCCGGCGAGGAAGCGATGATCGCCGAGGCGAACCGCCTGCCTTACGGCCTCGCCGCCTATGCCTGGACTCCCGACGCGAAGCGCCAGCGCCGGCTCGCCCGGGAAATCGAGAGCGGCATGCTCGGCATCAACACGACGATGATCGGCGGCGCGGATTCGCCCTTCGGAGGCGTCAAATGGTCGGGCCACGGTTCCGAGGACGGACCCGAGGGTGTCGAGGCGTGCCTGGTCACCAAGGCAGTCCATGAGGGGTAGGCACGAAGGAGAGACGCGATGCCCGACGAGGTTGATGCCCGCTTGATCGCGCGACCGCCCGCCGCCGCGGCCGATGCCGCGCTGCGCGAGATGCAAGCGATCCTCGGCACCGATGGCGTTCTCGTCGACCCCGCGCAGGTCGCCGAGTTCCGCGATCCTTTCGCGCCACCGAGCGGGGACTGGTACGAACCCGGCGCGGTGCTGTTGCCCGAAACCGTCGAACAGGTGCAGGCCATCCTGCGCGTCGCCAACGCGCATGGCACCCCGGTGTGGACCAACGGGCAGGGCCGGAACAACGGCTATGGCGGCCCGGCACCCCGCGTCTCGGGCTCTTTCGTCCTGTCGCTGCGCCGGATGAATCGCGTGATCGAGGTCGACGAGGAATCGGGCTGGGCGCTCGTCGAGCCGGGGGTGCGGTTCTTCGATCTCTACGATCACCTTCGCGCCACGGGATCGAAACTATGGATGTCGGTCCCGGATCTCGGCTGGGGCAGCATCGTCGGCAATACGCTCGACCACGGCGTCGGGTACACGCCGATGGGCGACCACATGGCGAGCCAGTGCGGCATGGAAGTCGTGCTTGCTGATGGCGACGTGCTGCGCACCGGCATGGGCGGCATGGAGAATCCGCGCGGCTGGCATGTCTTCAAACATGGCTGCGGCCCGACGCCCGACGGGCTTTTCAGCCAGTCGAACTTCGGCGTGGTCACCAAGATGGGCGTGTGGCTGATGCCGCCGCCCGATTGCTACATGCCGGGCTGGCTGACGCTTCGGAACGACAGCGATCTCGAACTGCTGCTCGAACGGCTGCGGCCGCTGATGATCGACGGAACGATTCCGAACCAGCCGATGATCATCAACGCAGTCTGTGCCGCCTCCGCTTTCTGGGGGCGCGCCGACTGGTATGCCGGCGACGGCCCGATCCCCGAGGAGATCGTCGACAAGATTGCCGCAACGCCGGGCTTCGGGCGGTGGGTGATGCGGTTCGCGCTGTATGGTGACGAGAAGATCGTCGAACGGCAGCGCGAGATCGTCGAGGGCGCGCTGGGCACGATCCCCGGGGCGACGATCAGCTTCTCGAAATATGATGGCCGCAACCTGCCGGAACTCGAGAACCCGCACGAGCGCGTCCAGGCGGGCATCCCCAGCATGGCGCTGGACAGGATGACCCGCTGGTATGGCGGCGACAAGGGCGGCCATATCGGCTTCTCCTCGGCGATGCCGATCACCGGGCGCGATGGCGCAGCGATCCGCGATCTGGTGCGCCGCCATCTGAACGATGCGGGGCTCGATTACAGCGGTGTCATCATCGTCTCGAAGCGCAGCATGATCCATGTCGGGCTCGTCGTGTTCGACACCGAGAATGCGGCGCAGACGAGCGCCGCCTATGCGGCGTGCAAGGCGATGATCGAGCCGGCCGGCAAGCTCGGCTACGGCGAGTACCGCTCGCATCTCGACTTCATGGATCTCGTGGCCGAGCAATACAGCTTCAACAGCCATGCGCAGCGCCGCTTCGCCGAAAGGATCAAGGACAGCCTCGATCCCAACGGCATTCTTTCACCAGGCAAGCAGGGCATCTGGCCCAGGGCCTATCGCAACCAGGACAGCATGGCATGACACACGAACTCAAGACCGGCGGCGATCGCGGCTATCTCCGCATCGCGACCGAGGAAGCCTTCGCCACGCGCGAGCAGATCGACGCCTATCTGCGGATGGTGAAGGACGGCACCGCCGACAAGGGCATGACCTCGCTCTGGGGCTTCTATGCACAGTCGCCGTCGGAGCGCGCGACGCTCATCATCGACCGGCTGCTTGACCTCGGCGAGCGCCGCATCGCCGACATGGATTCGACCGGGATCGACATCGCCATCCTCTCGCTCACCGCGCCCGGCGTACAGCCGTTGTTCGACGCCGAGGAGGCGAAGGCGATGGTGACCCGCGCCAACAATTCCCTGGCCGACGCCTGTGCCAAATATCCAACGCGGTATGTCGGGATGACCTCGATCGCGCCACAGGCCCCCGAATGGTCGGCTGCGGAAATCCGGCGCGGCGCGAGCGAGCTCGGCTTCAAGGGCGTGATGGTCAACAGCCACACCCAGGGCCACTATCTCGACGAACCGCAGTTCGACCCGATCTTCCGCGCGCTCGCCGAGACCGGCCAGCCACTCTACATCCACCCCCAGACGCTTCCCGACAACATGATCGGTGGGTTGATCGATGCCGGGCTCGACGGCGCGATCTTCGGCTTCGGGGTGGAGACCGGCATGCATCTGCTGCGGCTGATGACCACCGGCATCTTCGATCGCTACCCCGATCTCCAGATCGCGGTCGGTCATGGCGGCGAGGCGATCCCTTATTGGCTCTATCGCATCGATTACATGCACAAGGCCGGCGTCGCGTCGCAGCGCTATCCGAGGCTCAAGCCGCTCAAGAAGGATATCGTGACATGCCTGCGCGAGAATGTTCTCGCGACGACCAGCGGCCTGCCCGCCCCAACGGCGATCAAGCTGATGCTCGAGGTGATGGGCGAGGATCGCGTGATGTACGCGATGGATTATCCCTATCAATATGTGGCCGACGAGGTGCGCACCCATGACCTGCTCGACATCAGCGACGCCACCAAGAAGAAGCTGATGCAGACCAACGCGGAGCGGGTATTCAAGCTGTGAGCGATCCGGGGCACGCCGTCTCGCCCCGCACGCCGCCGACATTGGTGCCGAAGGGAGCGCGCTACGCGTTGGCGCTGGTGGCGCTGACCAATGCGGTGAGCCTGCTCGATCGGCAGATTCTTGCCATCCTCGCCCCCGCGATCAAGGCCGATCTGCATGTCGGCGATGCCGAGATGGGCTTGTTGTTCGGCACCGTCTTCGCCTTGTTCTACGCCTTGTTCTCGCTGCCGCTCGGGCGGCTTGCCGATGGCTGGGTGCGCACGCGGCTGCTGGCGATCTCGCTGCTGTTCTGGTCGGCGGCGACCGCGCTCGGCGGGCTGGCGAACAGCTTCGGGGTGCTCGCCGCGTCGCGGCTCGGTGTCGGCATCGGCGAGGCGGCAAGCCAGCCCGCGGGGACCAGCCTGATCTACGATTACTGGCCGAAGCGTCGGCGTGGCTTCGTCATGGCGGTAATCGCCTCGGCGATCGCGCTCGGCATCGGCGGCTCGCTCGCGCTCGGCGGGATCGCGGCTGACTGGTGGGACGGGCTCGCCAGGGCCGGCCGTGCGCCGATTGCGCTGCACGGCTGGCAGTTCGCGCTGATCGTCGCGGCGCTGCCGGGATTCGCGCTCGCCCTGCTGATGTGGCGGCTGCGCGAGCCGATACGCGGAGAGATGGACGGCATCGACACCGCGCCCGATCCCCACCCGTTCCTCGCCAGCGGCGCGGTTCTCGCCGCGGTGCTGCCGGGGCTGCACTGGGTCGGCATGAGCAGGCGGAACGCGACCCGCGCGAGCTGGCTGTTCAATCTCGGCGCGCTGGCGGTGATCGTCGCGGCCATGGCCGGCCTCACCCATGTCGCGAACGGCCTGTCGCCGCGGCCGCCGCTGTCGATCCTCGGCATGACGATCAGTGCTCACGCGCTGCAATGGGGCGTGATCGGCTTCGGGCTGTTCGTGATCGTCAACTTGATGCAGTCGATGCGGCTCTCCGACCCCCAGGCGTTCAACGTCACGATGAGGTCGCCCACCCTGCTGATGGCGATGATGGTCGGGGCGCTACAATCCGTGCTCAATTACGGGATGATGGCGTTCAACCCGAGCTTCATCATCCGCTACTACCACCAATCGATGAAGGATACCGCGTGGCAGTTCGGTCTTGTCGCGGCGGTGATGGGGATCATCGGCCCGCTGGTCTGGGGGCCGCTTTCCGACCTGCTGCAACGCCGCTTTCCGGGCGCCGGCCGCGCCTGGGTCGCGCTGTTCGCGATGGCGGTATCGCCGCTCCTCTCCTTCTGGGTCTATCTCGCGCCGAGCTCAGGCGATTTCTATTTCCGCTTCATCTTCTACAGCCTGGTGCTCACCGGCTGGATGCCGCCGCTCTACGCGATCATCTACGATCAGGTGCTGCCGCGCATGCGCGGGATGACATCGAGCCTGTATCTGCTGGTGATGACGATCCTGGGGCTTGGGATCGGGCCTTATGTCGTGGGGCTGCTGTCGGATGCGACGGGCGATCTGCGCTGGTCGATGCTTGGGATCAACGCGGTGGGCATCCCGATCGTCATCCTTATGCTGCTGATCGCGCGGCGCGCGCAACGCGACGAGGATGCGCTGATTGAGCGGGCGGCTGGCGTTTAGGCCAACTCCTTAGCGCGTAAATGGGGAGGTCTCATTTCGATGGATTACGGGCGGTACGCTTATTTGAGTTGATTGGCATACAGATCGGCGAGTTCAATCGCTTTGAAAAAACGCAATGGGAATGCCCTCGTGATATGCCGTTGACGCTATATCGCGGCCTGGCCTTGATTGACGCATATCCAGCGGGATGAGATTTAGGTGGTGATCACCTATATCATCGACATAGCGAGGAGGGCAGTACGCGACACCGTTATCGGGGAAGTTAGGCCAACGGGCGCGTATTTCAGCGAGCAACGTTCCTGCACTACTATCGTGTTCAGCATCCAAAGGCTCGCCGTCAAAAAATATTAGCGCGGCAGTCGCGATTCCGCACTCGCGCTGAGACACGATCCAGCGCAAAGGTTGAACGCCAAAATCCCAATTCCAGCTTGCAGCCACGCCGTGCCATTCATCAGGATGTGCAGTTGGAAGCCAAGCGATAAACTGGCCGATCTGCTTAGCCGGGGCCAATCCGGTTTGCGTTTCGGCCCAGAGTTGGAGCTGCTGATCCGGGTCAACTGCTTTTTGAAGCTTTTGTTGGCCTTCCATCAGCACCCTCCGGCGCGCGAGATTTTTCTCTATCATGGCTATGCGGCCGATCCCGCAGAAGTCGATTGCAGCGACCTTCCCCTCAAAAATGACTATCGCCATCTCGTATCCGTCATTCGGCATCTGAACCCGAAATCGTTGATGCGGCTCGGCAAACCACGCGTCGTCAGAAACATGCTCTACTGAGGCGTAACTCGATTTGACGACATCCAATGGCATGCCGATGCCGATCCCGTAGATCTTTATTGCCGACGGGAAATCACTGCCAAAGCGGATGTTTACCACCCGACCCAAGTCGTACTGAACGGAGAATGGTTGGCTCAAGCCTCCCTTCTCTTCCAGCGTCATTTTACCGCTGGCAAGGACGCGTTCAGCTTCCGCTTTTGACATTCCGGGGCGAAGATGAACGACGCTTTCAAGGGAACTGCCGGGCAACATCCTGCATATCCTCGCGCGCTCGAGATTAAGTCTCTCTTGAACGTCCACGACCGCTATCTGGTCGCTTTCCGCCCGACGCCTTATGAGCCTTCGGTCTAGGCGAAGTCAAAACCGCACGGATCAAGCCGCCTCCTTCAGCCCAATCTCCGCGGCCGTCGCCCAATTCCCGTGCAGCCCGAACCGCAACCGGATCGGGATACGGATTTCAGCGATCGGCCCCTTCGCGATGTCCAGCGCGTCGAACAGCAGCAGATCGGAGCGATGCTCCTCGAGCCGGTTGCAGACCTGGACGATCCAGCCATCGCCTTCCGGCGCATCGGCGCTGCGCGGGATGAAGCACGGCTCCTGCAGTGAGGAGACCGGACCACACCACCATTTCTGTTCCCGCCCGGTTTCGTGATCGATCAGGCCGAGCGTGTTCATCAGCATGCCGGACGCACTGCCGCCCTTGATCTCGACCGGCTTGGCCGGATCGATCACCAGCATCCAGCCATAGCGATAGGGCAGCCCGGTGCGGCGATCGTCGATGCGCGGGAATTCGCCCATCATGCCCGTGAGCCGCTCGCTGCTTTCGAACGCGTCCGAATTGGACGCCATGTCGACCGTCCAGCGGGTCAGGAAACTCGCTGATTCAGCGCCATTGAACGGCGCACCGTGAATGTCCGGGAAGAAGGGGAACATGTTGTTCTTCGCCTCGGGCGTGTCGAAATGGATCTTCGTGCCTTCCTGGAAGGCATTCATCACATGGCTGGCGAAGCAATTGTCGCGCTTGAACCAGCGGATGTCCTCCGCCGTCGCGTCGGGCCGGCGCGGCAGGACGCCGAGATAGACCGGCAGCGTGGTGTCGAAGCCGAAATGCGGCAGGCCTTTCTCGAGCCTTTCCCAGTTCGACGTGCTCGGCACGACATGGAAGAGCGCGTAATCGGGCGTGATCGCGAAATCATGCATCATCGCGTAATAGGGCAGCTCGAACCACAATTCCTGCTTCAGCTCGCCCTCGGGCGACACGACATAATAGGTCATGTCGCGCGTCAGCACGCCCTTGGCCGCATAGCCGAAGGCGATCATGTCGCCGGTTTCGGGATCGATCTTGGGATGCGCGGTGAAGGTCTGGCCGGTCATCGCCCCGTTGAACCAGGTATAGCCCTCGGTCTCGAGCGTGACGGGGTCCATCACCAGCGCGGGGCTGTCCTCCTTCAGCGCATAAAGCTTGCCGCCATAGATGAAGGCATTGGTATTGGCGGTGCCGCGGATCTTGCCCTTTACGCTCTCGTCATCGGTCAGCGGATTGCGATAGGCACCGAACAGCGCCTTCCCCGCCTCATGCTCGAGCTTCCACTTGTCGGTGTGCGCCCAGCGCTGCTTGAAATCGACTCGCCCGTCCCTGAACCGGAACATGGTGATCATCCCGTCGCCATTGAACGCGATGTCGTCGCCGAGGCGCGGCGCATACTGCGGATCGGGCTGGACACGATAGAACGCGCCGTCGAGCTCCGGCGGGATCGCGCCCTTCACGTCGAGGTCGGCGATATCCGCCTCGATTCGCGACGGCGTGTTGAAGCCCGTGAACGACGGTGTGTCGGGAAAGTGAGTCACAGCCCAATCCTCTCGCTTTTTTGTCGGCGCATATTGTATGCAACGCAAACGTTTTTCAAGGCGTCAGCTACTCGACCCGGCGCTTTTCGTGCCGTCGAAGCGCAGCTTGACGCCGGACAGCGCGAGGGCCCCGACGAGCGAACCAAACCCCAGCGCGATCGAGACGCCGGCGAGCGGCAAACCGGCCTTGAACAGATAGCCGGCCAGGATCGGCGACAGGGCAGCGCCGCCGCGGCCGGCGCCGATCGCGAAGCCGGTTCCGGTCGCGCGGACGTGAGTGGGAAAGGCGCGCGCGAAGATCGTATAGAGGCCGACGATCGCGCTGTTGGTGAACAGCCCCGAGGCAAAGGCAAGCGCCGACAGGTCGCCGAGCGTATGCGCGCCGGCCGCGCCGAACAACGCGACCGTCACCGACGACATCACCAGCACGATGATCGTCATCGGCTTGAGCGCGAAGCGCTGCGCGAGAAGGCCGAAGATCGCCCCGCCGATCGCGCCGCCGAGATTGGCCCATACCAGCACGCGCGCCGCCTCGGCCGGCGCATGGCCGAGATCGACGACGATCTTCGGGGTCCATTTCAGGATGAAGTAGAAGCTGACGACATGCGCCGAGTAAGCGAGCGTCAGCAACAGGGTCATGCCGATCAGCCCGGGCCGCAGGATATCGGCGATCGACGCCTTTTCTTCTTCGGGCGCGGGCGGCGGCAGCGCGTCGACCGGAGCATGACCCATCCGTGCCAGGCTGTGGTTGACCTTGCCCAGCGCACCCGCGGGCCGCCGCGCCATGAGGAACTGGACCGGCTCGGGCACGAAGAACCAGACGAGCGGGATGAAGCACGCCGTGACGATCGCGCCGAATTCGAACACGGCGCGCCAGTCCCCGCCCTTGAGCAACAGCGCCGACACCAGGCCACCGGCGACCGCGCCGACCGGATAGCCGATCACCATGATCGCGAGGGCAAGATTGCGGCGCCTGACATTCGCGAACTCGGCCGCGGCTGCGTTGATCGCGGCAAGCATCCCGCCAATGCCCACGCCGGTCAGCACGCGCCAGATCGACAGCATGGCGACGCCGTGCACGGTCGTCACCATGATCATGCCGAACGCCATCACTGCCAGGCAGCCGAGGATCATCCGGCGCCGCCCGATCCGGTCGGTGACGCCGCCCAGGAACACAGACCCGAGCGCCATGCCGATCAGTTCCATCGACAGGACGACGCCAAGCGCAGCGCGATCGACGCCCCATTCAGTGGCGATTCCCGGCGAGGCGAAACTGATCGACAGGACGTCGAAGCCGTCAAGCGCGTTGAGCCCGACCGTGATCGCCACCGCGGCGATCTGTATCGGGCTCATCGGCGCTTCGTCGACGATCGCGCGTGGATCCTTGCTCATCCGTACGTCCCCCAGGCCAGGCTCATGCTGCGCAGCAATGACAGCAGAAAGACATCACGATGCGCCCTGCCCCGCCAACAGCTTGCCGATCGCGGGGTGCGCGAAATGCATCGGCACATCCTGGCGGTGCGGCCAGGTCTGGCGGATCTTGTCGGGCGGCAGGATCACGTCGGGGCCGACCGGGTTTGCGGGGTAGGTCTCGACCGCCGGCTGGAGGTGCGCGACGGTATGCGCCCAGCCGGTTTCGTAGTCGCCCTGCCATTGCATCATGTAATCGAGGCGCTTGATCTTCCACACGCCGTCCTCGCGGACATAATCATTCTCGTAGATCCCGGCTTCCCAGAATTGCTGCGGCATATGCTCGGGCTTCTGGTCGACCACGCTGTCATGCCAGCCGCCGAGCAGCATGCCGCGGAAACGGCCCTTGGCGGTCTGGCGATCGGGCGCGACGGTGATGATGTCCTGCATCTGGAAATGATCGAGCAGCAGCCCGTTGACCGGGCCGGGCCGGCCGCTGGTGAAGAGCTCCTGGATCCAGTCGCCATAGAGCCGCTTCACCCCGGCATGGCCGAGATACTCGCCCGACAGGAACACCACCGCGCAATCGCGCGCGAACAGCGCGACGACATCGTCGGGCCGGTTGAAATCGATGTAATAGCCATACGCCCAGTGCAGCCGCCTGATCGCGTTCAGGTCTTCCAGCTCGCCCACCCGTCCCTCGAGCGCGTCGAGCCGCGCCATCACATCAGCCATATCGACTCTCCCACTCACTTAATTTGTATGCCAGACTAACGATCTGAAACGCATAAGCGAGGGGAAAATCCGATGAGCGGCTGGCAAGGCAAGGTGGCGCTGGTGACGGGCGGCGTTTCTGGTATCGGCTTCGGCATCGCGCGCGCGTTCGCGGCAGAGGGGATGCGGCTGGCGCTCAGCTATCGCAATCACGCCTTTCGCGAGGACGCGGCGCGGTGGTTCGCCGACCATGGCCATGAAGCGCCGCTGTTCATCGCGCTCGACGTGACCGACCGCGACGGCTTCGCCGCAGCGGGCGAGGAGATCGATCGCCATTTCGGCCGACTCGACGTGCTTGCCAACAATGCCGGCGTCAGCGTGTTCGGGCCGACCGATGAGGCCTCCTATGCCGATTACGACTGGATCATGGGGGTCAATTTCGGCGGCGTGGTCAACGGCCTCGTGACGATGCTGCCCCGGATCAAGGCGGCCGGGCGCGGTGGCCATGTCGTCAACGTCGCGTCGATGGCCGCCTATCTGTCGGGGCCGCAGGCGGGCATCTACACCGCCAGCAAGTTCGCCGTGCGTGGGCTGACCGAATCGCTGCGCTACAATCTCGCGCCTTACGGTATCGGCTGCTCGCTTGTGTGCCCCGCGCTCACCCGCACCAACGCCTGGGATTCAGCGCTGAAGCGCCCCGACGCCTTTGCCGGGAGCGGCTTCGCGCCGGTCGACCGCGCCGAGCTCGAGCAATTCGGCACTGCCTTCGAGGCCGGGATGGACCCGCTCGAAGTCGGCGAGAAGATCGTGCGCGGGATGAACGAGAATCGCGCTGTCATCTTCACCCATCCCGAATTCGCCGAGGATTTTCGCGAGATCTACGAGGCGAGTGTGGCGGCCTTGCCGGACGAGCCGGTTCCTGCGGCGCGGCAGGAAATCGAGCGATTGCGCCGTGAGGCGGGCCGCGCCGCCGCCGCAGGCAAGTCGATCGGAATCGCCGACCTGACCTAGAACCAATAGGCGATCGCACGCATTTCGATCGAGGCGCGCGGCGGCACGTCGGGCGGGCAGTCGGGGTCGTCGAACGCCACATGCGGGACTGAATGCGCGCGGGTTGAATCGCTGTCGTTGGTCTTGAAAATGATCACTTCGTCGCGCCCGAGGTCGCGAAACCAGTGCCAGCGATGCGCCGGCGAATGCGCGACCACCAGGCCTTCGAACGACCAGGCATCGATCCCGTCGCGATCGAATATGGCGTCCGCCGGCAGCAGGTCACGGTCGGTGACGCTCCGGGCGTCGCACAACGCCAGCGGAACATCCTGCGGTGCGGGCGAGATCGCGCGCCAGACGTTGAAATGGGCGCTGCGCCGCGGCTCGGGCTTGCCCTCGGGCCGCGAGCGCGTCGCGAACTCGGCGGCGGTCTTGTCGGACACATCGACATGCGCGAAGCGCGCCGGGCGCGAATTGTCGAGGGCGCCGGACAGCGACGAGCGTTCGGCGTAGCGCAGCACGCCGGTTCCGGTCACGACGACGGCATCGGCGCCCGACACGTCGCGGATCAGCGCGGCAATCTCGTCGGGGTGGAGGCGCGCAACCTCGGCGGCGTCAGTGAAGTCAGTGACGGCGCTGCGATGCGACACAAGCGCAAATCCTTCGCGATCGAGCATCGTGCCTGACCCGCGCGACTCGGTGATCGCCATGACCTCGGGGGCGAGTACGACCGTGTCGCGACTCGAGTCGTTCGCGAAATAACGCATCCGGCCCTGCCCTCGCGCAACATAATTGATCATCGCCTGCATCACGCTTCCGCTCCCTTCGAACCGGCAATTGTATGCCTCTCGCACAGTGTTGCGCGGCATGGGAGCGGAGGGCAAGCCTCCTCAACGACCCGCTCTCCAAGGCTGGCAGTGGCGATGGTGGTAGTTTCCCTACTCCTTGTCAGGCGCGCGATCGTATGCCTTTCTCACAATGGACGCACGCAAAGCGCGTCTATTTGGAGGCCACGTTCATCAAGAACGGGCCAGATCCGACCAGGAGGGGAGATTCGATGCACGTTTTCGTCCATTCGCGCCTGACGGCGGGCCTGTTGGCCTCAGCCTCGGCTTCCGCATTGGTGTTCGCCACGCCAGCGTTGGCGCAAGCCGCACCAGCCAGCACCCAGACCGCGCCGGCGGCGACACCCGATGACCAATCCACGACTCAGGACATCGTGGTCACTGCCCAGTTCCGCCGCGAAAAGCTCCAGGACACGCCGATCGCGATCACCGCGGTGAACGCGGCGCAGATGGAGGCGAAGAACCAGACCGACCTCGCCCAGGTGGCCGATTCAGCGCCGAACGTCTCGCTGAAGCCGCAGGGCGCCTCGTTCGGCCCTTCGATCACCGCGTCGATCCGCGGCGTCGGCCAGAACGACTTCAACCCGGCCTATGAGCCCGGCGTCGGCATCTATATCGACGATGTCTATTATCCGCAGCTCACCGGCGCGGTGTTCGATCTGCTCGATCTCGATCGGGTCGAAATCCTGCGCGGGCCGCAGGGCACGCTCGCCGGCCGCAATTCCGAAGGCGGCTCGATCAAGATCTATTCGAAGATGCCGCACGGCGACAATGGCGGCTTCGTCGAGGCGACCTATGGCTCGCGCAACCGGATCGGCCTGCGTGCCGCTGCCGATTTCAAGCTGACCGACACGCTGTTCGCGCGGATTTCGGGCGTGTTCAAGCAGCAGGACGGCTTTGTCGACCGGATCGATTATGGCTGTGCCCACCCGGGGAGCGGCGTTGCGACGAGCCGGTCGGCGGGCGATTGCCGGATCAGCAAGCTCGGCGGCGTCGGTTATCAGGCGATCCGCGGCATCCTGCGCTGGGAGCCGACCGATGCGCTCAGCGTGACCGTCATCGGCGACTATACGCATGACGAGCACACCATCGCCGGCGAAGTGCTGCTGACGACATCGACGATCAATTCGCCGAACGTCAACGCGGCGCCGGGCGTGCCCTATGACAATCGCTTCGTCTGCGGCAAGTTCTGCAACTACATCACCACCGGCCAGCCGGCGGGCGTCTGGGTGCCTCCGATCCCGGTCGACCCCTATCACGCGGCGGGCACGCCGCTCGCGGCCACCTCGGGAACCGATCGCAGCCTGTATGACGGCTGGGGTTTCTCGGGCCAGATCAATTATCAGCTCAACGATGCGATCTCGCTCACCTCGATCAGCGGCTATCGTGCCTTCGACACGCGGTTCGATTCGGACGATGATCTCTCGCCCGCCAGCAACGGCTTCGGCTTGAATCATCTGACCAACTGGAGCTTCAGCCAGGAGGTCCGGGCCAATGTGGAGCTCGCCAGGACACTCAACTTCACCCTCGGCGGCTATTATTTCAAGCAGCACTCGCTCTACGATTCGACCCAGGACATTCGCTACGTCCCGGTCTATCCGCTGCAATTCCGCCAGCCCGACCCCACCGACGCCGAGGCCAAGGCGGTGTTCGCGCATCTCTCCTGGAAGCCGGTCGACAACCTCACGCTGAGCGGCGGCCTGCGCTATACCGACGAATCCAAGAGCCAGACCTATTACCGGTTCAACTATGACGGCACGATCAACCGGTTCGTCGATCCGATCGGGGCTGCCTATGGTGCCGGCTATGTCGGGCTAGACACGCTCAACGTGAAAGGCGACCCCACTGCAACTGTGAAGGCGCTGACCGGGCTGACTGCGAAATACAAGGCGAGCCGCGTCGATTACCGTCTTGCCGCCGATTATCGCTTCTCGCCGGCACTGCTGGTCTATGCGAGCTTCTCGACCGGCTTCAAGGGCGGTGGCAGCAACCCGCGGCCGTTCAACGCGAACCAGGTCATCGCCTTCGCGCCCGAGCAGCTCAACGCCTATGAAATCGGCCTCAAGAGCGATCTGTTCGATCGCAAGCTGCGCTTCAACCTCTCTGGGTTCATCAACAAGTACAAGGATATCCAGATCCCTGTCAGCACCTGCCCAGACGCGCCCTGCGCGGCGCGGCTGAACGCCGGCAAGGGCACGATCAAGGGCTTCGAGGCTGAACTCACCGCCTTCCCGGTGCCCGGCCTGTCGATCGACGCATCGCTCAGCTATCTCAGCTTCAACTATGATGCGGCGAGTCTGAACCCGGCCGCCAGCTATCCGACCAACCCGGGCGGCGTTACCGCCAACGATCCCACGACCGTGCCGCCATGGAAGGCGAGCGGCGGCATTCAGTACAAGATTCCCCTCGGCAGTGCTGGAAGCCTGACGCCGCGCTTCGACGTCAATTACCAGGGCAAGCAATATACCGGGCCGACCGTCATCAACAATGTGCGGTACCTGAACTTCATCCCCTCCTACACCCTCGCCAATGCCAGGCTCACCTGGACCAACGAGGGCGGCGATCTCGACGTCTCGGTGGAGGCGCAAAATCTCTTCGACAAATATTATCTGCTGACGATCTTCGATCTTCGCGGTGCCGGCGCCGGTTTCCGCAAGGGCCGGCCGGGGAGCCCGCAGGAGTTCGCCGTCACCGTCAAGAAGAAGTTCTGATCGCAATAGGGGGCGCGGCAGGAAATGGCTCGAAGGCCATTTCCTGCCAAGCGCCGCAAGGAATGACCATGACCGAAACCGGCCGTGTGACGCTCTATCATTGGGAGCCGAACGCGAATTCTGGCAAGCCGATGCTGACCTTGTTCGAAAAGGGCGTCGCGTTCGAGAGCCATTATCTCGATCTGCTCGCCTTCGACCAGCACAAGCCCGATTATCTCGCCATCAATCCGCTCGGTACCATCCCGGCAATGACTCATGGCGACCTGGTGCTCACTGAATCGACCGCGATCATGGAATATGTCGACGAGGCATTTCCGGGTCCGAAATTGATGCCGCCAGACCCGGTCGACGCCTGGCGTGCGCGCTGGTGGATGAAATTCATGGACCAGTGGCTCGGGCCGAGCTTCTCGATGATCGGCTGGAGCGTCTTTATCGGGCCGTCGGTGCGCAGCCGCGACCCTGCCGAACTCGATGCCGCGATCGAGCGCATTCCGCTGCCCGAACGCCGCGTCGCGTGGCGCAAGGCGATCAGCGGCGCCTTTTCGCCCGAGGAAATGGCTGAATCGCAGCGCCGCGTCGCGCTCGGCATCGGACTGCTCGAAGAGGCGCTGGGCAAGCGCGAATGGCTTGCCTCGGACAGCTACAGTCTTGCCGATATCAACGGCTTCAATCTCGCTTATGCGCTGCCCCTGTCGCAGCCGCATCTGTCGAACGACACGCTGACCCCGAACATCCTGCGCTGGCTGCGCGCGATCTACGCCCGGCCGGCAACCAAGGCCTGCTGGAAAATGGGCCGGACCGATATGGCGAAACGGGTGACGATCCTGGAAAGCGAACCGGCATGAGCGCCACCCTGTATCATGGCGAGCCCAACGGGCCGTCGCTCACCGCCCTGGCCGCAGCGCTCGAAAAGCAGGTCGAGGTCGCGCTTCATCGGATCGATCTCGCAGGCGGCGAGCGTCACAGCGGCCGCGTTCCCCGCGCCATGGAAACCGATCAGTCGATCGAGGGCGAAGGCCCGGTGCTGGTGGTCGACGGCACGCCGATGGCCGACAGCGTGTTCCTGGCCTGCTATTTCGACGATGTGGGGCCCGGTCCCGCGCTTCGCCCTGCCGATCCCTATGCGCGCTGGCAGGTCATGGCGTGGTGCCGCTATGTGATCGAGCGCATTGCTCCCGCGGCATCCTATCTCGGCCTGCAGGCGCGGCCGCCAAAGTCAGTGCCGGAAGGGATCGCAAGCGTTGATCTCGCCGAGCGCTGGCGGGCCGCGGCGGACGGCCGGTTCGACGAAGCGAAGCTGGCGGACAGTCGCTCCAAGATCGCCCAGGGCACTGACAAGATCGAGGCGCAACTCGCTGACGGGCGCGACTGGCTGATCGGCGATTTCGGCATCGCCGATCTCGAAACCTATGCCTGGTTCGCCGGCATGCCCGCGCTCGTGCCCGACGCCTTCGCGGGCAAGCCGCGCACCGCCGCCTGGCTGGCGCGGGTGAAGGCGCGTCCCTCGGTGGCGCGCGCCTTGTCGCTTTCGACCGATGGAGCGCCCGAAAAAATCTGGGCGCCGGGCCCCGAAATCAACCGCTGGGGCTGAGATGCGATCGATCGACTATTTCGATCGGGGGCATGATCTCGATCCCGGCCGAACCGCGCTGATCGATGCAGCGAGCGGGGCTGAACTCAGCTTCGCCGAGGTCAAGGCCCTCACCGAGCGGATCGCGGTGGCCATGTACGCGGCCGGCTTCGAGAACCAGCAGCCGGTCGCGCTCTATGGCCCGAACAGCGCGACGATCATGGTCGCGCTTCTCGCGATCTGGCGCGCGAACGGCAAATGGGTGCCGGTCAACACCCGCAACGCGATCGAGGCCAATGCGGCCTATCTGAACTATGTCCGCTGCGGCTGGCTCTTCTATCATTCGAGCTTTGCCGAAGACGTGGCGGCACTGCGCGCCAAGGTGCCGTTGCTGACCCGCTTCATCTGCCTGGATCGCGCCATGGGCGACGACCCCGCGCTCGACGATTTCATCGCGGGCGCGCCGGCGCAGCCGCTTCCGGACTTCTCCGACCCGTTCGGCAAGCCGGACGATGTCGTCGGCCTGTTCCCGACCGGGGGCACGACCGGCCCGTCAAAGGGCGTCGTCGTCACCAATCTCGGCTGGGGGACGATGCTCGAAACCCTCGGCGAGGCCGTCGGCGGCAGGACCGACGATCCGGTGTCGCTGGTCGTCGCGCCGCTGACTCACGCCGCCGGCCCGGTTGCGCTCGGCACGATGGCGCTGGGCGCGACCCAGGTCATCCTGCCCGGCTTCGACGCCGATGCCGTCCTGCGCACCATCCCGGCCTATCGGATCACGCACCTCTATCTGCCGCCGACGGCGCTTTACGGCCTGCTCGCGTCGCCCGAGCTCGGCAGGCAGGATGTCTCGTCGCTGCGCATTTTTATTTTGGTCGGCTCTCCCGTCTCGCCGGAGAAATTGCGCCAGGCAGTCCAGGCTTTCGGCCCCTGCCTGTGCCAGGCTTACGGCCAGGTCGAATCGCCGATGATCACGACCTGGCTATCGCCCGAAATAGTCGCGGCGGCGGCGGCGGGAGATCATCCTGAACGACTGGCGAGTTGCGGCCGCCCGACCCGCTCCGTTCAGGTCGGCATCATGGACGATGCCGGCAACCTGCTTCCTGCTGGCGAGCGCGGCGAGATCGTCGTGCGCGGCAGCCTTGTCTCCCGGGAATATTTCGAGCTCCCCGAAGCGACCGCCGAGGCGCGCCTCTTCGGCTGGCACCATACCGGCGACGTCGCGTACCGCGCGCCCGACGGTTATCTGTTCATCGTCGATCGCAAGAAGGACATGGTGGTGACGGGCGGCTTCAACGTCTTCACCGCCGAGGTCGAGGCAGCGGTGACCGAGCTCGCCGAGGTCCGCGAATGCGCGGTGATCGGCATCCCGCACGAGAAATGGGGCGAGGCGGTTCACGCAATCGTCGTCGCCGACGGGATTGGCGCCGACGCTATCGTCACCCATGCCAAGGCGAGGCTCGGCGGGGTCAAGGCGCCGAAGAGCGTCGCCTTTGTGGATGAAATCCCGCGGACCGCAGCGGGCAAGATGGACAAAAGGGCGCTCCGTGCCGACTATTGGCGCGGCGACCGGCTGGTGAACTGATCGGCGCCCGGGATGAGGATAAGGCGACAGATGACAAGAGCAATTCCACGCAGTGCGATAGTGGTGACGGGCGCGATGCTCGCGCTGGCTCTGGCCGGGTGCCGGAATGCGGAAGCGCCCGCGACCCCTCAGGCAACGCTCGCGACGAGCGGCGTGACCGACGCGAAGATCGCGGCCCCCGGCGACGACGAGTGGCTGAGCTATGGTCGCGATTATTCCGAGCAGCGCTTCTCCCCGCTGACCCAGATCAGCGACACGACGATCGGCAAGCTCGGCCTCGCCTGGTCAGCTGATCTCGAAACCGCGCGTGGCCAGGAGGCGACGCCGCTGATGCATGACGGCACGCTCTATGTCTCGACCGCCTGGAGCATGGTGAAGGCGTTCGACGCGACGAACGGCAAACTCAAATGGGCTTACGACCCGCATGTGCCACGCGACACGCTGGCGCGCGCCTGTTGCGACGCGGTCAATCGCGGCGTGGCGCTCTATGGCGGCAAGGTCTTTGTCGGCACGCTCGACGGGCGGCTCGTCGCGCTCGACCAGTCGACGGGCAAGCCGGTCTGGGAGAAGGTCGTCGTCCCCAACCAGAGCGATTACTCGATCACGGGCGCCCCGCGCATCGTCAAGGGACGCGTGCTGATCGGCAGCGGCGGCGCCGAGTACAAGGCGCGCGGCTATCTCGCCGCGTTCGACGCCGAGACCGGCGCCGAGGCCTGGCGCTTCCACACAGTGCCGGGCAACCCCGCCCTTGGCTTCGAAAACACCGCGATGGAACGCGCGGCGAAGACCTGGAGCGGCGAATGGTGGAAGCTCGGCGGCGGCGGCACCGTCTGGGATTCGATCACCTATGATCCGAAGCTCAACCTGGTCTTTTTCGGCACCGGCAATGCAGAGCCGTGGAATCCGGCGCCGATGGGTCGCTCGGGCGACAATCTCTACACCTCGTCGATCGTCGCGGTAAACGCCGACACGGGTGCCTATGCCTGGCATTTCCAGGAGACGCCCGAGGACCGCTGGGATTTCGACAGCGACGCGCAGATCACGGTCGCCGACCTGACCATCAACGGTCAGCAGCGCCACGTCCTGCTCCACGCCCCGAAGAACGGGGTGTTCTACGTTATCGACGCGAAGACCGGGCAGTTCATTTCGGCGAAACCCTTCGTCCCCGTCAATTGGGCGACGGGCTTCGATCCGGCGACCGGCCGCCCGGCGGTCAACCCGGCGGCACGCTATGAGAAGGGCGACAAGCCCTTTGTCGGCCTGCCCGGCGCAGGCGGCGCGCACAGCTGGCAGCCGATGAGCTTCAACCCGAAGACCGGGCTGATCTACCTGCCCGCCAATATCGCCGGCTTCCCCTATGCCGCGGCGAAGGGGTGGAAGCCGTCCGACATCGGCTTCCAGACTGCGCTCGACGGCGCCGCGACCGCGATGCCGGCCATAACGGCTGTGCGCGACGGCGCGATGAAGGCGACGACCGGCGCGCTGATCGCCTGGGATCCTGTCGCCGGCAAGGCCGTGTGGACGGTCGCTCAGGTCGGGCCGTGGAACGGCGGCACGCTCAGCACCGCTGGCAATCTCGTCCTGCAGGGGAACGCGCAGGGTGAATTCGTCGCCTATAGCGCCGACAAGGGACGCAAGCTCTGGTCCTTCCCGGCGCAGACCGGGATCATCGCGGCGCCCATGACCTATGCGATCGGTGGCCAGCAATATATCGCGGTGCTCGCCGGATGGGGTGGGGTTTGGGACATCGCGACGGGTGTCCTGGCGCACAAATCGGGCGCGACGCACAATATCAGCCGGCTGCTCGTCTTCAAGCTCGGCGCGAAGGGCACCCTGCCCCCGGCCCCACCGATGGCGAAGCTGGTCCTCGATCCGCCCGCGCTTACCGGCACGCCGCAGCAGGTCGCGCATGGCGGGCAGCTTTACGGCCGCTATTGCAATGTCTGCCATGGCGACGCGGCTGTGGCCGGGGGCCTCAACCCCGACCTTCGCCACTCCGGCGCGCTCAATGCGGCGGAGGCGATCCGCTCGGTGGTGATTGACGGCGCCCTGCACGAGAACGGCATGGTGTCGTTCAAATCGGCGCTGACCGCCGACGACGCCGAAGCGATCCGCCAATATCTCATCAGCCGCGCCAATGAGGACAAGGCGCTCGAAAAGGCCAGGCCCGGTGCCCGCTAGGGCGGAACCGCGATGAGCGATTTTGCGGGGCGCCATGTCGTCGTTACCGGCGCGTCCTCGGGGATCGGGCGGGCGACCGGCATCCTGCTGGCGAAGCGCGGCGCGAAGGTATCGCTGATCGCCCGGCGCGCCGAAGCGCTGGCGGCAGTACGCGATGCGGCGGGTGGCGAGACTTTCGCCATCGCCGCTGACGTCTCCGATCGCCCGGCCGTGCTCGCCGCCCTCGATCGGGCCGAGGCAGCGCTCGGCCCGATCGACGGATTGTTCGCGAATGCAGGCACGGGCGGCGCCTTCGCCCCATTCGTCGATTATTCGACCGAGGTGTTCGAAGCGGTGCTGCGCACCAACCTGCTCTCCCCTTTCTGGGCGATGCAGCGAGTCCTTCCCGGCATGATCGAACGTCGCCGCGGCGCGATCCTCGTCACCGGGAGCCTGGCGAGCGAGCGTGGCATGGCGCATAATCCCGGCTATGTCGCGTCGAAGCATGGCGTGCTCGGCCTCGCGCGTGCCGCCGCGGTCGAGGCGGCGCCGCACGGCGTCCGAGTCAACTGCATCGTGCCCGGCTTCATCGAGACCGAGATGCTCGCGAACCTCGGCGAGGAGGCGCTCGGCGCGATGCAGGCGCGCACCCCGCAGGGGCGCACCGGCACCGCCGAAGAAGTCGCTGAGGTCGCCGCCTTCCTGCTTTCCGATGCCGCCGCCCATGTCACCGGCCAGTCCTGGGCGGTCGATGGCGGCATCCTCACCACGCTCACCGTCTGAGGGGCCCATGACGCTAAAATATTATCACGCCGAGCCGCTCGCCAATTCGCTGAAATCGATGGCGCCCCTGTTCGAAAAGGGGCTCGCCTTCGAGAGCGTCTATGTGAACCTTCACCGCTTCGAGCAGCACGAGCCCTGGTTCGTCGCGATCAACCCCGAGGGGCAGGTGCCGGTGCTCGATCATGACGGGACGATCATCACCCACACGACCGTCATCAACGAATATCTCGAGGACGCCTTTCCCGATGCTCCGCCGCTGCGGCCCAATACGCCCGAGGGCAATGCGCGGATGCGGTACTGGAACAAGTTCGTCGACGAACATGTGATGAACCATGTCTCGATGCATGGCTGGCACCGGATGGTCGGCATCATCGCCCGCAAGATCGAGAGCGGGGATTTCGAGGAGATGATGGCGCGTATCCCGCTTCCCGACCAGCGCGCGAAATGGAAGGCGGCGCGCTCGGGCTTTTCCGAGGAGCAGCTCGCTTTGGCCAGCGAGAAGATCGACTATGCCGTGGCGAAGGTCGAGAAACAGCTTGGCGAAACACCGTGGCTGGCCGGCGACAGCTACACGCTCGCCGACATCAATTTCTATTCGCATTGCGGGATGATGGTTGAGCGGATGTTCCCCGAGAAGGAGATCGCCACGCGTGCTCCCCGGCTCGTCGAATGGCGCGATCGGGTGACGGCGCGGCCGGCGATGCAGCAAGCGCTTTCGATGCCCGACCATACCGAGCCAGGGTTGCGCACCTGGTCAGGCCATGCGCGCTAATCGCCGAAGAAATTGAGTTCGAGCAATAGCCCGTCGGGATCGGCCACGAAGAGCTGGCGCAGGCCGATCGCGGTCACCTCGTTGCGGCGGTGATCGAGCGCCATCGCCGAAATCCGCGCAAGCGTGTCGTCATACCCTGTGCACCGGAAGGCGACATGGTGAAGCGCGCCGGTCGGGCCGGGCGCCATGTCACGATCGAACAGCCGCGGCAGATCGAGGCTGTTCAGATGCAGCACGGCGCGACCCGATGTGTCGAACATCCAGCGGGCGGTGTCATGGGTGAGCGGTGGCGGCGCCGGGCGCGTCTCGAGCGCCAGCAGCGCGCGATAGAAGCTTTCGGCGCGATCGAGATCGCCCGTTACCACATTGACGTGATCGAGCGCTTCCACCGACATCGGACCCTCTCCTTTTTTGTACAGAATCGTTTGCGTTGCATACAGATTATTCTATGAGTCGGCCACACAGTTTCGCTCGCCACCGGGAAACGGATGAGCAGCACAGACAGGAGAGAATCGATGGCAGGCAATCTTGAAGACGTGTTGAATGCGGCGGGCAACCCAGTCGAGATGCTGCGCAATTCGCAGCTCGGCGCCTATGTCTATCCCGTGGTCGCCGCCGAATTCCACAACTGGCGGTCCGAGCAATGGGCCTGGCAGCACAGCGCCGTCCTGTTCGACCAGTCGCACCACATGGTCGACCTGTTCATCAGCGGCAAGGACGCCCTCAAGCTGCTGACCGACACGATGATCAACTCGCCCAAGGGCTGGAGCGTGAACAAGGCCAAGCAATATGTGCCGACCACGCCCTATGGCCATGTCATCGGCGACGGCATCATCTTCTGGCTGGCCGAAGAGGAGTTCGTCTATGTCGGTCGCGCGCCGGCGGCGAACTGGCTGATGTTCCAGGCCGAGACCGGCGGCTATGACGTCCAGATCCTCAAGGACGACCGCAGCCCGTCGCGCCCGATGGGCAAGCCGGTGAAGCGGGTCAACTGGCGCTTCCAGATCCAGGGCCCGAATGCCTGGGCGATCATCGAGAAGCTCCATGGCGGACCGCTCGAACAGCTCAAATTCTTCAACATGAGCGAGATGAACATTGCCGGCCGCAAGGTGCGGACGCTGCGCCACGGCATGTCGGGCGCGCCCGGGCTCGAAATCTGGGGCCCTTATGACGAGCAGGAGGAGATCCGCGGCGCGATCCTCGAGGCGGGCAAGGAATTCGGCATCGTGCCGTGCGGCAGCCGCGCTTATCCGTCGAACACGCTCGAATCGGGCTGGATCCCCTCCCCGCTCCCCGCGATCTACACCGGCGAGAAGTTGAAGGCGTATCGCGAATGGCTCGGCGCCGACAGCTATGAGGCGACCGGCTCGATCGGCGGCAGCTTCGTCTCGGACCGGATCGAGGATTATTATCTCAATCCCTGGGAACTCGGCTACGGCCCGTTCGTCAAGTTCGACCATGATTTCCACGGCCGCGAGGCGCTCGAGGCGATTGATCCGTCGACGCAGCGCAAGAAGGTGACGCTGGCCTGGAACCCCGAGGACATGGCGGCGATCTTCGCCTCGCTGTTCGACCCCGATGGCGAGCAGTACAAGTTCTTCGATCTGCCGCTGGCGAACTATGCCTCGTCGAACTACGACCTCGTGAAGGACGCCTCGGGGAAGGCGCTCGGTGTCTCGATGTTCACCGGCTACAGCTTCAACGAGAAGAGCGCGCTCAGCCTCGCCACCATCGACCCCTCGATCGAGGTAGGCAGCGAAGTGCGCGTCGTGTGGGGCGAACCCAATGGCGGCACCCGCAAGACGACGGTTGAGCCGCACAAGCAGATCGAAGTCCGCGCGATCGTCAGCTCGATCCCCTATTCGCGCGTCGCGCGCGAAACCTATCACCAGGGTTGGCGGACGACTCAGCCGGCATGACCGATTACGTCCTTGTCCACGGCGCCTGGGGCAGCGTCCGCGCCTATGATCGGCTCGCCGCCGAGCTCCGTGCCGCCGGTCACCGCGTCGTCGTCGCCGCGCTGACCGGGCTCGGCACGCGCGCGGCCGAGCTCTCCCCGGCGATCGACCTGTCGCGCCATGTCGCCGATGTCGTCGAGCAGATCGAGGAAGCCGGGTTCGACCGCTTCGTCCTGGTCGGGCACAGCTATGGCGGGATGGTCGTGACCGGGGTGGCGACCCGGCTCGGCGCGCGGATCGACACGCTTGTCTATATCGATGCCTTCCTGCCCGAAGACGGCCAGTCGCTCTGGGACATCACCGGCGAGTTCGAGCATCGCCATTATATCAATGCGCAGCGTGATACGCCCGGGCTTGTCGCGCCGTTGCCCGGCGTCACCGGGACAGGCGTCGGCCGGCATCCGCTGCTCACCCTGATCCAGCCGGTGCACTTCACCGGCGAGGAAGCGAAGGTCGGCCGCCGCATCTACGTCTTCGCGGAGAGCTGGCAGCCGACGCCCTTCGCCGGCTTCCACGCCAGGGTCGCCGCCGACCCCGCCTGGGAGGTCCACCGCGCCGACGCGACCCATAATGTCATGGGCGATCAGCCCGAGCAGCTCCTGGCCCTGATGCTCGCCCAGGCGGCGTAATACCGAGGTTCATGAAGCGCTGCCCATTCCCCCTCCCCGGAAGGGGAGGGGCTCATAGGCTTCGATCACCGTACCCTGGTATGAGGCGGCCCAGCGTTACGCCGGCTCCTTCTTCTGCCCGCCCGGCACGCCATGTGCGGCGCGGGCCTCATATTCGGGATCGTCCTCGGGGTTGGCCAGGGCGGCCATCACCCGCTCGTGGATTTCCTCCAGCGTGCCGCGGAATTCCGGATAGGGCAGGATGTAGAGCTGGTCTGCCTCGACACCGGAGAGAACATATTTCGCCAGCGTTTCGGGCTCCATCCCGACCTGGATCACACGCTTAAGATGCGCGAACACCTCGGGATCGGCGCCATAATAGCCGGTCTCCTGCAGATGCGCCGGCCGGGTCAGCACGGCTTCGTGGATGTTGGTGTTGACCGCACCCGGACACAGCATGGAGACGCCGATGCCGTGATCTGCCAGGTCGAGCGCCAGGCACTCGGAAAGCCCGCGGATCGCCATCTTGGACGTGCAGTAGATGCCCGTTCCCTTCAGCGCGACGAACGCCGACATCGATGCGGTGTTGACGATATGGCCGCCATTGCCCCGCTCGATCATCCGAGGCACGAAGGTCTGGATGCCGTTGATCACGCCGCCGAGATTGACCGAGAGCTGCCAGTCCCAATCGTCATAGGTCGCGTTCTGGAGCGGCCCGAAGATCGAGACGCCGGCCGTGTTGAACAGCAATTCGACCGGCCCGAGCTTCGCTTCGACTGCGTCGGCGGCCGCCCGATAGGCGGCGCGGTCGGTTATATCGAGCTTGACCGGCATCACCTCGAAATCAGTGCCGTCGAAATACGCCATCGCTTCGTCGAGATGGTCCTGGCGGATATCGGCGATCGCGACCTTGCAGCCCGCCTCGGCAAAGACTTTCGCCTGGCCGAGCGCGACTCCCGACCCGCCGCCGGTGATGAAGGCGGTGCGTCCCGCGACCTTCGTCATGCCACCTTCTCCTCGAAGGTCACCGGCGTGGCTGTCCGCCGCGCGAGCTGCTCGTCGAACACCTTGTTGCCGAGCAGGAAACCGATCGCCTCGGCGCGCTCCTGGTTGATCGGCTCGTCGGGCATCGAGGCGAGGATCGCGTCGAAGCGCGTGCGCATGCCCTTGGCGAACTCGGGATGCGTGAGGATGTAGAGGTCGTTCGCGCGAATGCCCGCCAGCACGCGCTCGCCCACTTCGTCCGGCGTCATCCAGAGCGGCGAGATCGGGCGCCTCTCGAGCTCCTCCTCGCGCTTCACATAGCCGCTATCGGCCTTGAATTCGTCCGGCCGCAGCTCGCCCGACATCGCGATATTGCTCTGCACCGGCCCCGGCATGAAGGCTGAAACGCCGATATTCTCGGCCGCCAGCTCGCCGCGGATCGCCTCCGACAGCCCCAGCACCGCCGCCTTGGCGGCCGTATAGGTCGCCGAGAAGGGGATCGGGATCAGCGCCGACTGCGACGAGGTGGTGACGATCTGCCCGCCCTCGCCATGCGCCCTGATGCGCGGCAAGATGGTGACGAGGCCGTTGATCACGCCCCCGAAATTCACGCCCATCGCCCAGTCCCAGTCATCGTAGCGCGCATCGACGATCGGGCCCATGATCCCGACGCCGGCATTGCCGATCAGCAAATGGATCTTGCCAAACCGCGCCTCGGCCTGGTCGGCCGCGCGCGCGAAGCCCGGACGGTCAGTCACGTCGAGCTGGACCGTCTCGACCCGGTCGTCGGCGCCGAGCGATGCCTTGGCCTCGGCAAGCGCGCTCTCGCGGATATCGGCGATCACGACCTTCGCCCCCGCCCCCACCAGCGCGCGCGCAATGCCGAGCCCGATACCGTTCGCGCCGCCGGTAATGAAGGCGGTCTTGCCGGCGACGTCAGCCATCGGCGCTATTGCAGCCTGTTCGGCCATGTTCTTCCTCTCCCTTGTGATGTTCTAGTGTTTCAGGCCGAGCATCGCCCGCGTCTCCTCGACGCTGGCGATGTCGCCGCCGAGTCGATCCACCAGGTCGACGCCCCAGCGGACGAGATCGGCATTGTCGGCAGCCTGTTGCCCGCGCCGCAGATAGACGGTGTCCTCGAAGCCGACGCGCATATTGCCGCCGAGCAGCACCGCCTGCGCCGCCATCGGGAAGGAATGCCGGCTGACCCCGAAGCCGGTCCATGGTGCACCACGCGGGATCTGGTTCTTCGAATAGATCATCGCCTCGGGCGTCGCCGGCAGGCCATATTTGGTGCCCAGCACGAACGAGAAGGGCGCGTTCTTCGGGATGGCGCCCTTCGCCATCAGATCGTCGGCGAACACGAAATCGCCCGCCTCGAAACATTCGATCTCGGGCAGCACGCCGGCATCCTGGATCATGTGCCCCATCCTGGTGATCATCGGATCGAGGTTGATCGCAACCCCGCCCCATAATTGCATCGTGCAGATATCGAGCGTGCACATGTCGGGCTTGAGATCGAGGATATGCTCGAGCCGCCGCTCGGCGGTGAACATCAGCGTGCCCGGGCCGCACACCGCCGGATCCTCGTCGCTCTGCATCCAGGTGCAGCCCGGGCCGGTCGTGACGTTGAGGATCACCGCATCGTTCTTCGCGCGGATCAGACCCACCACCTCGCGATAATCGTCGAGCGCCTGGGACGGCACGCCGGTTTCGCGATCGCGGACATGGAGATGAATGATCGCGGCGCCCGCCTCGGCCGCGGCCAGCGCTTCGGATGCGACGTGATCGGGCCTGAACGGAAAATTGGGATGGTTCGGAATCGGCGAGCTGCCGGTTACTGCACAGGTAATAAAGGTCTTGTCCGCCACGCTCACTCTCCTGCAGCGCAGCGATATATTGCGCGCCCTGTTGCGCGGAGTCGCAGAACGCGCAAAATCGGACTAGACGGTTTGGTGTGCCATCATTGGGAGTAACTGGATAAGATATGGCGCATCGCGAAGAACTCTCCCGTTTCCTGAAATCGGCGCGCGCGCGCCTGTCCCCGGCCGACGCCGGCTTGCCGCCCGGCGAGCGCCGCCGGACCAAGGGCCTGCGCCGCGAGGAGGTGGCGGCGCTCGCCGGAATGAGCGTCACCTGGTACACTTGGTTCGAGCAGGGCCGCGAAGTCCACCTCTCGGTACCGATGATCGAGCGGCTCGGCAGGACGCTGCGGCTCGACGCGACCGAGCGCGAATTCCTCTTCGCGCTGGCGCAGCATCGCCCGCCGCCGCTCGAAACCCAGATCGACGAGGAAATCCGCCCCGCCACGCAGCACATGATGGACAGCCTCTCGATCCCCGCGCTGGTGATCGTCGAGGACTGGACGGTGATCGGCTGGAACGCGCTCGTCGCCCGCACTTTTCGCGATTACGACCAATTGCCGCGCAGCAAGCGCAATCTCTTCAAGATCCTGATGCTCGAGGATCGCTACCGGGTCGATCCGGACAGTTTCCGCGCCATGGGCCAGCGCCTCGTCGCCCGCTTCAAATGGGATTACAGCCGGACGTCGAAGCCCGAGATTTTCGACGAGATCATCGCCGAGATGATGGAGCACTCCGAACTGTTCCGCGAGTGCTGGCAGGAGTCGGAGATCCTGCCCTATTTCGAGCACGTCAACATCGCGGTGATGCCCGATGTCGGCGACATCGGCTTCTGGCATTCGTCCTATGCGGTCGAGGGCGCGCCGGGGCAGCGGCTCATCCTGTTCGCGCCGATCGACAAGGCGAGCGCCGAGCGGCTCGCACGGCTGAACGATATGGCGCTGGATCGCTGACGCGGGCTATTGCGAGAAATAGGCGATCGCACGAAACTCGTAGCTTTCGCGGGTCTTCGCGTCGGGCCGGCCGATATCGTGAAACGCCGTATGCGGCGCGCGCCAGGCGCGGCTGTGATCGCTGTCGTGAAACTTGATGAAGATCACCTCATCCGCGGTCATGTCGGGGAAATACCACCAGCGATGCGCCGGATTGTAGTGGAAGATGGTGGCGGCGGCCATCTCGTCCTCCCCCTCGATCGGCGCGAACAGCGCGTCGCCCTCGGGAATCTCGTCGACATCGACCTTCACATTGGCGACCGCGTCCTCGTCCCCGACGCTGCCGAATTCGCACAGGGCGAGCGGCCAGTCCTGCGGCGGCTCGGAAAAGGTCCGCCACAGGCTGAAGGCAATGAAGCGGGTGAAACCCGGCCCGCCGGGCACCGCCTTGTTATAGAGCGCGGCGGCGATCCGGTGCGCTGTCGTCGTATTGAAATCGACATGCGCCTCGGCCGCGGGCGGCTGGATTCCGGCACCCGAAATCACCGGCGAGCGCAATTGCCCGCCCATCGGGACGACGAGATCGCAGCCGGTCAGCGCCTTTGCGACCTCGGCCACCTCGGCCGGATAGGCCTTCACTGCCTCGACATCTCGGAAATCGCCGACCCCGCTCCGGTGCCGCGACAGGCAGAAGCCATGTTCGTCGAGCGTGAAGGGCGTCGGCGCGAGGCGCGCGTTGCGGATCGTCACCGGATAGGGCTTGTATTCGCCCGTATTGAGCTCGCGCCCCGGCGCCCAGAAGCGCCGGTTGATGCGCGACGTCGGCAGCAGATAATCGATCGTCGTTTCGATCGCCGCGCCCGGGGCGCTCCTGGTGATGATCGTTGCCATTGCCCTCTCCCGTCGGCCGATCAGGCCAGGATGTTCTTGCCCTGCTGGATCGTCTTTTCAGCCATCTCCTCGGGTTTCGGCGGTGCGGGGACGAGCAGCCCGCGCTGCACCGCCGGCCGCGCGGCGATCCTGTCGAACCAGCGCTGCAGATTCTCCAGGCCGCCCATGTCGACCTGTGCCCAGTCATGCCCGCGAACCCAGGGGAAACAGGCGATATCGGCAATCGAATAGTCGCCGGCGAGATAGTCGTGCCCGGCGAGCGTTGTGTCCATCACCTCGAACAGCCGCCGGCTCTCGCGCACATAGCGATCGATCACCTTGGGCAATTTCTCCTCGAAATAGCGGTTGAAGACGGTCGCCTGTCCCATCATCGGGCCGAGCGCCGACATCTGCCACATCAGCCACTGGATCACGCGGCTGCGGCCCTTCGTGTCGGTCGGCAGGAAACGGGAGAATTTCTCCGCGAGATAGATCAGGATCGCGCCCGATTCGAAGATCGCGAAATCGCCCGCGTCATGATCGATGAGGGTCGGGATCCGCCCATTGGGATTAAGCGCGACATACCAATCCTCCTTCTGCACGCGGTCGGTAAGCGAGATCGGCGTTACCTTGTACGGCACGCCGAGCTCCTCCAGCATGATCGACACCTTCCAGCCGTTCGGCGTCTCCGACGTCAGCAACTCGATCATGCTCTCTCTCCATCCATCGCGCATCGCGCCTGCCCCCATCAAGCAAAGCGCTCGCACGCCCGCAAGGACAGCCGCTGCGCTATCATTGCCACTGACAGCCGCCCGCACAGTTAGTCCGGGTGATAGTATAGCCAGACGACTTGCGAGCCCGGGCCCGGCCCGCCACCAACATCGGCAACGGAGAGAAAAGCCTGATGTTGACATTGTACAGTTTCGGCCCCGCCGCGAACTCGCTCAAACCGCTGCTCGCGCTTTATGAAAAGGGCCTGGAATTCACCCCTCGCTTCGTCGACCCGACCCGCTTCGAACATCACGAGGAGTGGTTCAAGAAGATCAATCCGCGCGGACAGGTGCCGGCACTCGACCATGACGGCCATATCATCACTGAATCGACGGTGATCTGCGAATATCTCGAAGACGCCTTTCCCGACGCGATCAGGCTCAGGCCGACCGATCCGGTCGTGACCGCCGAGATGCGGGTCTGGACGAAATGGGTCGACGAATATTTCTGCTGGTGCGTCTCGACCATCGGCTGGGAGCGGATGATCGGCCCGATGGCGCGCAAGCTCTCCGATGCCGAGTTCGAGGAGAAGATGAAGCACATCCCGATCCCCGAGCAGCAGGCGAAATGGCGGAACGCCCGCGCCGGCTTCCCGCAGGCGGTCCTCGACGAGGAAATGCGCAAGGTACGGGTTTCGGTCGACCGGCTCGAAAAACGGCTTTCGGAATCGCCCTGGCTCGCCGGCGACGACTATACGCTTGCCGATATCTGCAATTTCGCCATCGCGAACGGCATGCAGTTCGGCTTTGCCGAGGTCGTGAACCGCGAAGCAACGCCCAACCTCGTCGCATGGATCGAGCGGATCAACGCTCGCCCGGCCGCACAGGCGATGTTCGCCAAGTCGAAAAGCGAAATGCCGGCACGCACGCCGGTGCCGGCAGCCTGAGGAGTATCGCATGGCGCAGGACAATCGCATCACCCTCTACGATCTCAACCTTGCCTCGGGCTGCACGATCAGCCCGTTCGTCTGGCGCACCCGCTATGCGCTTGCGCACAAGGGGTTCGAGGTCGATCTCGTGCCCGGCGGCTTCACCGGCATCCTCGAGCGCACCGGCGGGCGCACCGAGCGCCTTCCCGCGATCGTCGATGACGGCAAATGGGTGCTCGATAGCTGGCTGATCGCTGAATATCTCGACGAGACCTATCCCGACCGGCCGATGCTGTTCGAAGGGCCGAGCATGAAAGTGCTGACCAAGTTCATCGATGGCTGGCTGTGGCGCACCGCGATCGGGCCGTGGTTCCGCTGTTACATCCTCGACTATCACAATCTGTCCTATCCGCATGACCATCATTATGTCCGCACGACCCGCGAAACGATGTTCCTCGGCGGCCAGAAGCTGGAGGCTGTACAGGCCGGCCGCGAAGACCGATTGCCGCTGGTGCCGCCCACGCTCGAGCCGCTGCGCCAATTGCTGCGCGAGACGCCGTGGCTCGGCGGCGATACGCCCAACTTCGCCGACTATACCGCGCTCGCGGTGTTCCTGTGGACCGGATCAGTCGCCACCACGCCACCGCTCACCGCGGACGATCCGCTGCGCGACTGGCTCGATCGCGGCTTCGATCTCTATGGCGGGCTTGGACGCCATCCCGGAATGCATACATTGTTCGGGCTGCAACTGCGCGACGGCGACCCCGAGCCGTTCGCCAGGAACGGCGCGGGCGCGGCCCCCGCGCCGCTTAACCGCGGCGCTGGCACGACGCCGATGCCCGAGCCAGTCACGGCGGCCTGAGGGGAACGACCATGGGCTGGAGCGACGAACCGAGGGGCAATGCGCTTCGGATGTATCACATCCCCGGCTGCCCCTTCTCCGAGCGGGTCGAGCTGTTGCTCGACCTGAAGGGCCTCGACGGCATCATGGCCGATCACGAGATCGACATCTCCAGGCCGCGCCCGGACTGGCTGCTCGCCAAGACGCTCGGCACGACAGCGCTTCCAGCGCTCGAGCTCGAAAATGGCGCGACCCTCAAGGAAAGCATGGTCATCATGCGCTATGTCGAGGATCGCTTTCCCGCGCGCCCGGTGGCGCGGCGCGATCCGTACGAGCATGCGATCGAGGGAATGCTGTGCGCCACCGACGGCCAGTTCAGCGGCGCCGGCTATCGCATGATCCTCAACCGCGACCGGTCGAAGCGCGACGAGCATGTTGCCGAGGTCGACGCCCAATATGCGCGGCTCGACTCTTTCCTGCGCCATTATGCGCCGGATCGCGATTTCCTCTTCGATGCCTTTGGCTGGGCCGAGATCGCCTTCGCGCCGATGTTCAAGCGGCTCTGGTTTCTCGAATATTATGAGGATTATGAGGTTCCCGGCTCGCTCACCCGCGTGCTGCGCTGGCGCGATGCGACGCTCGGCCATCCGGTCGTCCAGCGCCATCACAGCCACCGCGAGCTGATGACGCTTTATTATGATTACACCCAGGGCGGCGGAAACGGGAAAATCCCGGAAGGGCGCACCATATCCAGCTTCACGCTCGATCCGGCGTGGGACACGAGACCGATGCCGCCACCCGACAAATGGGGCACCCCCGCCACCGATGCCGATCTGGGCCTGCTGCCCGCCTGACACCCCCGAGAAGGACCTACCATGAAAAGCTATCTGCAAAATTACATCGACGGCCGCTGGGTCGACAGCAAGGGCGGCCGCAAGCACCAGGTGATCAACCCGGCGACCGAGGGCGTTGCGTCCGAGATCGTGCTGGGCACCGCCGAGGATGTCGACGATGCGGTGAAGGCGGCGCGGCGCGCCTTCGAGAGTTTCTCGCAGACATCCAAGGCGGAACGCATCGCACTGCTCCAGCGGGTGATGGCTGAATATGGCAAGCGCGTGCCCGACATCGCCGAAGCCATCGCGACCGAGATGGGCTGCCCGATCTCGATCGCCAAGACCGCGCAGGCCGGCTCCGGCATGGGGCATCTCGCCAATGCGCTGAAGGCGCTCGAAGCCTATGATTTCAGCGAGAAGATCGGCGACAATACCGTCGTCCGCGAGCCGATCGGCGTGGTCGCACTGATCACGCCGTGGAACTGGCCGATGAACCAGATCGTCGCCAAGGTCGGCCCAGCACTCGCCGCTGGCTGCACGATGATCCTGAAGCCGTCCGAAGAAGCGCCGAGCTCGGCCGCGATCTTCGCTGAAGTGATGGATGCGGCGGGCGTGCCGGCCGGCGTCTTCAATCTCGTCCAGGGTGACGGCCCGGGCGTCGGCACTGCGCTCGCCAAGCATCCCGGCATCGACATGATCAGCTTCACCGGCTCGACCCGGGCCGGCATCATGGTCGCCAAGAACGCAGCCGATACCGTCAAGCGCGTGGCGCAGGAGCTTGGCGGCAAATCGCCCAACATCATCCTCGAGGGCGCCCCGCTCGACCAGGCATTGCCGGGCGGCGTCGGCGGTGTGCTGCTCAATTCCGGGCAAAGCTGCATCGCGCCCACCCGGATGCTGGTCCACACCTCCCAGCATGACGAGGCGGCGCAGAAGGTCGGCGCGATGTTCGCCGCCAAGCAGGTCGGCGATCCGCTGGCCGAGGGCGATCATATCGGCCCGGTCGTCAACGAGAGCCAGTGGAACAAGATCCAGGGGCTGATCCAGAAGGGCATCGACGAAGGCGCGACATTGGTCACCGGCGGCACCGGCCGGCCCGAGGGGCATGAGACGGGCTTCTATGTGAAGCCGACCGTCTTCTCGAACGTCACGCCCGACATGACGATCGCCAGGGAGGAGATCTTCGGCCCCGTGCTCGTCATCATGCCCTACAAGGACGATGACGATGCAGTGCGGATCGCCAACGACACGCCCTATGGCCTCGGCGCCTATATCGCCGGCGACCCCGCCAAAGCGAAGAAGATCGTCCCGAAGATCCGGGCCGGCGCTGTCTTCGTCAACGCCGGCGGGCTCGCCTTCGACATGCCGTTCGGCGGCTACAAGCAATCGGGCAATGGCCGCGAATTCGGCAAGTTCGGACTCGAGGAATTCCTCGAAGTGAAATCGGTGATCGGCAACCTGCCCGAAGACGCAATACCCGCCGAAGCGGCTGGGTGATTAGGGTTAGATTCCTCTCCTTTGGGAGTTTTGGCTTGAGGCAGGACAATCATGCCCCCACATGATTGAGAAATGCCCGGGGGGCATTTCGACCTGCCTCCAGCCAAAACTGATAGTGTAGCTTGGCAGCTTGCTGCCTAGCGAAACTTGGTGAAGGGCTCCAGGAGCTATCGAGAGCTCCCGGAGCCCCTCACCAACTCCGACTAGATCGCTGCGCTCTCAAGTCTCCGTATCCTCTCCCAAAGGAGAGGAAGAGGGCTCCGATCCGTCCTAATACCCCACCGTAAACCGCGCCCGCGAATGCCTGGGCTGCTCGATCTCGTCGAGCATCGCCACGGCATAATCCTCATAGCTGATATGGCTCTTGCCATCCGCCGCGGTGAGGAGCGCGTTGTCGCCGAGCCGGAATACGCCCGTGCGCTCGCCCGGGCCGAACATCATCGAGGGCGACAGGAAGGTCCAGTCGAGCTCGGTCTCCCCGCGCAGGCGATCGAGCGCGGCGCGCGCCGGCGTCGCCTCCGGCTTGATGAAATCGGGAAAGTCGGGCTGGTCGAGCAGCACCTTGCCCGGCGCGATCTCGAGCGAGGCAGCGCCGCCGACGACCAGCAGCCGCTTGACGCCCGAGCGCCTGACAGCCTCCAGCGCGCGATCGAAGTCGGTGTCGCCGAACCGCACCGACAGAACGACTGCGTCGCTCCCGGCAAGCGCCGCCGCCGTTGCGGCGGGATCGGCGAGATCGGCGATTTTCCACTCCACGCCTTTAACGGGATCGCCGGCCGGTCGCTTGCGGGCAATCGCCGTCACCTCGTGCCCGCGGCCCAGCGCCTCAGCCACGATGCGCTGCCCGACATTGCCGCTCGCCCCGATCACCGCGATTTTCATGCTCGTTTCTCCGTGCGATTATTGTTTGCTTCGCATACAGTAGCGCTTGATAATCCGGGCACAAGCCGGTGTTGCAGGAGAGAGAAATCATGACGGCATTTCCGCGGACGATTCACTTCACCGGCCTCAACACGCCGTCTCGAATCGAGAGCTCGATCCGCAATCTCGAGGTGATCGGCACGATCCCGGACGATATTCGCGGCGCCTTTTTCCGGGCGGTGCCCGACCCCGCGCATGTCCCGATGTACGAGGACGATGTCGTGCTCTCAGGCGACGGCATGGTCTCGCGCTTCCGGTTCGAGGGCGGGCAGGTCGATTACGACATCCGCTATGTCGAGACCGAGCGATTCAAGCTCGAGCGCGCCGCGCGGCGCGCCCTGTTCGGGCGCTATCGCAACCCGTACACCGACGATCCCTCGGTCGCCGGCCGCGACAGGACGGTCGCGAACACGACGCCGGTCTGGCACGCGGGCCGGCTCTTCATGACCAAGGAAGACGGCCTTGCTTATGAGATCGATCCCGAGACGCTCGAGACGATCGGGCGCTGGGATTATTATGGCGCGCTTCGATCCGAGACGTTCACCGCGCATCCGCGGATCGACCCGGTGACGGGCGAGATGTTCTTCTTCGGCTATGAGGCGGCCGGCCTGTGCAGCCGGGACATCGCCTATTGCATCGCTGATCGCGACGGAAAGCTGGTGTCGGAGCAATGGTTCGAGGCGCCCTATTGCGCGAGCGTCCATGATTTCGCGATCACCGAGCGCCATGCGATCTTTCCGATCTTCCCGACCACCGCCGATCTCGACCGGCTGAAGGCGGGCGGCCCGCATTGGGCGCATCAGCAGGCGCTTGAAAGCTGGGTCGGCATCATGCCGCGCCGCGGCGACGTCAGCGAGATGCGCTGGTTCAAGGGGCCAAAGGGCGTCTCCGCCTTCCATCTCATCAATGCCTTTGACGATGGCGAGCTCGTCCATCTCGACCTGTGCCTGACCGACACCAATGCTTTCGCCTTCATGCGCGAAGCCGGCGGCATCGAGCGCCAGCCATGGGAAATCAAGGGGGCGCTGACCCGCTGGACCTTCGATCTTTCGAAGCCAGGCGATAGTTTCGAGGAACGTCCGATCGGCCCGCCCGGCGACCTGCCCCGGTTGCGCGATGTCGATCAGGGCAGGCCGTATCGCTTCGCCTTTTATTGCAGCATGAACCCCGAAGGCGGCCCGCCGCTGCCCGGCGGGCCGGTCGGTGCTGCATTCAACGCCCTGCTCCGCATCGAGCCCGGCAATGGCCGGGTCGAGATGCTGGGGCTCGACCCCGAAATGGCGATCAGCGAACCCGTCCATATCCCCTCTTCGCGCGAAGGGCATGACGGCTGGCTGCTCGCGGTCGTGGATCGCCGCACCGGTGAGGCCCTGTTCGAGTCCGAGCTCTGGGTGATCGACGCCGCCAATATCGCGGCGGGCCCGGTCGCCCGCGTGCCGGTGCCGGTCAGGATGCGGCCCCAGGTTCACGGCGTGTGGGTGTCGGAGGCGCAGCTTGTCGGTCGGGCCGCGTCGCGCGAGACCAGCAGGACCTGACTCGTTCATGCCCCATCACTTCGTTACGCCGGACTTGTTCAGCATACATCCCGCTCAGATGCGTATTTTGCCCTTCCCCTTCCCCGGCGAAGACCGGGGAAGCAGGGAGGTCGCACGGACCGGTCCGATTCAACCCTTGCCGAGATCGTGAGACCGTATCCGCGGACGGAATGCTGCATTGATCCCGCCCTGCTCTTTGACATGACGAGATAGGACGACGGTTCGCCGCCGTCATGGCGAACCGCCCCGCTGTTATGCCGCTGTTCCTCGCTGTTCAGCCGCTGTTATCGCGCCCCGGCGCGCTGTTCCTTCCCGCTGTTCCCCGCTGTTAATCAATAACAGCGGGATCTTCCGTAAGCTTCTGACAACACGCAGAAAAAACCGGGTTCAAGATCCAACATAACAGCGGGGAAAATTAAAATTCGCGGAGAACAACGGGAACAGCGGAATCGCCCCGAACAACTGCCGGATGAGTTCAGGCGCCGACCTCAGTTCACGTTGCGCCCGGCGCCCGCCCAGAACTCGGCGCGCATCGCCTTCTTGTCGGGCTTGCCGACTGGCGTGCGCGGGATGCTGTCGCGGAAATGCACTGCCTTGGGCGCCTTCACGCTGCCGAGACGGGCCTTGCAATGCGCCTTGATCGCGTCGGCGGACAAGGTCGCGCCGGGCAGTAGCGCGACGAGGGCGGCCACCGCTTCGCCCCATTTCTCATCGGGCACGCCGATCACCGCCGCTTCAGCCACTTCGGGCAATTCCATGATCGCTGCCTCCACCTCGGCGGAGAACACATTGAAGCCGCCGGTGACGATCATGTCCTTCTTGCGGTCGACGATGTAGAAATAGCCGTCGTCGTCGCGCCGGCCGACATCGCCGGTATGGTGCCAGCCATGCGCCCATGTCTCGGCGGTCGCTTCCGGCAGCTCGAAATAGCCGCCGCCGACAATGCCGCCCCGCGCGACGATCTCGCCGACCTCGCCGGGCGGCAGGAGCTCGCCATCGTCGTCCATGATTTCGACGCGTACCGAGTAGGTCGCGCGACCGCAGCTCGCGAGCCGCTCGGGATGATCGCCCCGTGCCGCGGCCGCGACCGTCTCGGGCGGCAGCCAGGTCGCGACGAGGTGGCATTCGGTCTGGCCGTAGCTCTGGCACAGGCTGGGGCCGAACACATCCACCGCCTGGCGCAGCTTGTCGGGGGAGACAGCCGAGCCGGCGAGCAGGAAATAGCGCAGGCTCGAATAGTCGAACGCACGCACCTCGGGATGCGCCAGCATCGTGTACATTGCCGTTGGCGGCAGGAACATATGGGTTGCGCGGTGCTGTTGGATCGCGCGCATCACCTCCCCGGCATCGAAGGTCGGCAGGACGACCACTGTCGCGCCCATTGCGATCCCCGCCATGGTGAACGGCCCGGCGGCGTGGGTCAGCGGCGCGGTGGCGAGGAAGACGGGATGATCGGCCGGCATCAGCGCGCCGATCGTCTCGAGCATCGTGCCCCAGCTGCGGTTCATCACCCGCACCCCCTTGGCCCGGCCGGTGGTGCCGCCGGTAGCGATGATCGCGGTCACCTCGTCGAGATTGCCGGTCGGATCGCCGAGATCCGGCGCGGAGGGCGCGCCGGGCGGGAGCATGAACTGATCGAGCGAGGGGTTGCCGTTCTCAGCTGCGTCGAGGCAGATCAGCCGGCGGATCGAGGGGACGCGACGCTGGATCTCGCGCGCCTCTTCGGCGTGGCTCGAATGGTAGAAAAGCCACTGGGCGCGGACATAGGCGAGATAGTCGATATTGGCATCGAGCGCGTTGCGCGCATTGACCGGGATCCACACCGCGCCGGCGCGCCACAGCCCCAGCAGGGTCGTGACCACCGCGCCATGGTTCGGCGACAGGATCGCGACCGGGGCCTGATGCTCGAGGCCATCCGCACGCATCGCGCCCGCCAGGCGATGCGACAGCGCGCTCATTTCGGCATAATTGTAGCGCGTATCGCCCGCGATCAGGACGGTCCGGTCAGGCGTCAGCCCGGCCTGCTTGTCGAAATAGTCGATGCTGCGCATCAGCGTGACACTCCCGGGGAATCGAAGAGGAGAGAGGCGAGGTCGCCCACGCCACCGATCACGGCGTGCGGGCGCTGATGGGCCGGCACCGCCGCCCATTCGGCGGCGCTGGTTGTGCCGGTGGTGACGCCGATCCCGATCGCACCGCCCACGCGCGCCATGCCGGTCTCGACCTTGGGATCGTCGCCAACGACGGCGACGCGATCGACCGGCACGCCGAGCCGCTCGGCGACGAAGCGCAGCGCGTGCTGCGAGGGCTTGCCCGTCACTTCGGGTTCGACCCCGGTCACCCGCGCGATCGCGCCGCCGATCGCGCAGCTATACCCGAACGCCCGGCCCGATTTGCTGGCGAAGAAGGGAACGTCGGACGCGCTGAAGAGCGCGGCGCCATCGAGCACGGCGGCCGCGCCGGCGTGGATATGCTCCATCGTGCAGTCCGGATGCCAGGCGATATAGACCGCGTCCGCCCCATCATCGCCGGGCGCGCAGGTGGCGATGCCCTCGGCCTCGAGCGCCGCTCTCACGCCATCGGTGCCGAGCACCATGACCCGGCTCAGCCCGCGCTCCGCGAACAGCCGCGCCGCGACGCTGTTGGGGGTGAAGAGCCGGTCGTCGGCAATCGGCAGCCCAAGCGCGCGCAGCCGCGGCGCCTGCTGCGCGGCGGGATAGGCGCTGCCGTTGGTCAGCGCGAGGAACGGCATGTCGCGCCGCTGCAACTCGGTCAACAGCTCGACCGCGCCGGGCAGCAGCTGATAGCCGCCGAGCGACCGGTCACTGAGGATCAGCGTGCCATCGAGATCGAACATCACGCCGGCCGGTGGAAGGTGACCGTTCATCCGCCGCCTTCCAGCACGAGGCGGAAGCCGGCTTTCTCGACGGTGATCCGCGTCAGGTCGGTGCGCGCGAGCAGCTGTTCGACCAGCTTCATGATCGGGCGCGTCTTCGGATCATAGGTGCGCGGCGCCGGCCCGGCCGCCTGCATTGCATCGATCATCGCGCCGGGCATGGTCGCACGCAGCAGGAACTCTTCGTCCGAAAGGCCCATCCCGACGCGCTGTCGTAGCTCGGCAAGCGGCGCCATCTCCGGCTCCGCGGCAAGCTCGCGGGCTCGTGACGAGGACAGGATGCGGTCCATCACCTCGGGCGCGATCGGGCGGTTGGGCCGGCCGAAGCGGCCAAGCGCGAAGCGGACGATCTCGTCGGGGATGGTCGCATAGCGCTCGGTGCCGGTGACGTTCATCACTGCCTGGGTCTGAAGCATCTGCGCGAACGGCGTCATCACGATCGGCCAGCCAAGCTCCTCGCGGACGCGCGCCAGTTCCTCGACCACCGCACCTTCGAGATGCGGCACGCGGTGATCGGCGAGGTGGCGGCGCATCGTGCCCACCATCCCGCCGGGCAGCTGGTGGCGGACATAGCCCGCGTCGAACGCCATCGGCGCGCCGGTCGGCAGCCCTTCCGCCGCGGCGAGATCAGCGAAGTAGCGCCCGACGCTTGCCAGCGCTTCATCATCGACATCGACGCTATGGCCGAGTTCGCGCAGGTTCCGCACCATCCGCTCGATCGGCGGATTGGACGTGCCGTCGGCCGCGCCCCCGCTCGCGCATTGCAGCGCCGAGGCGCCGAGCGCCGCGCCTTCCAGATAGGTCAGATCGGCAAGCCCGATCGTGCAATGGGCATGGAGTTCGAGCGGCTTGTCGCCGATCTGGGCGAGGATCGCCGGGATCAGCGTCCGCGCGCGTTCGGGGCTGAGCAGCCCGCCCGGATCCTTGATGTAGAGGGCGTCGATATCGGGGCTCGCCGCCATCGTCCGCGCCGCGGCGGCATAATGGGCGTCGTCATGGATCGGGCTCAGCGTGAAGACCAGCGCACCGATCACCTGCTCCCCGCCCACCCGCTTCACGATCCGCGCTGCCTCGGCATTGGCGGAGGCGTCGTTCATCGGATCGGCGAGCGCGAAGCGGCGGATGCCGTTGCGGGCGAGCGTGGCGAAGGCGAGCGCCATGAACTCCGGGCTCGCCGTCTCCCAGGAGATGAAGCGGAAGCCCGTCGAGAGGAACTGCAGCGGCGTCGTCGGGCACGCAGCCGCCATCAGCCGGATGCGCTCCCACGGGTCCTGCTGCTTGAAGCGGACCGCGACGCCCATATGAGTCGAGGTGGTGAAGTCGATCGCATGGTAGCCGACACGCTCCATCACCGGCGCGATCGCCAGCGTCCGCGCGGTATCGACGCCGAGCGCACCCCACAGGCACTGGTTGCCGTCGCGCAGCGAGGTCTCGACAAGGCGGATGGCGGCCATCAGGCAGCGACCGTTTCGCGGTCGAGGAAGCGCGCAAGGAAGCCCGTATCGACCCCGCCCGTCGCAAACTCGGCATCGGCCAGCACACGCGCCTGGAAGGCGAGGTTGGTGGCCACCCCCTCGATCCGCGCCTCGCCAAGCGCCGCGCGCAACCGCGCCAGCGCCGCCGCCCGGTCGGGGCCGTGGGCGATGATCTTGGCGATCATCGAGTCGTAGAAGGGCGGGATCGGCGCGCCGTCGACGATATGGGTATCGACCCGGATGTCGTCGCCTTCCGGCCAGCGGGCCGTGGTCACTTTGCCGGGCGAGGGCGCGAAGTCGCGCGCCGGGTCCTCGGCGTTGATCCGGCACTCGATCGCGGCCCCGGAGAAGCCGATATCGGACTGGGCGAACCGAAGTCCGCTACCCTCGGCGATCGCGATCTGCTCGGCGACGAGATCCACGCCGGTCACTGCCTCGGTCACCGGATGCTCGACCTGGATACGCGCGTTCATCTCGAGGAAGTAGAAGGCGTCGCGCGGCACGTCGTAGAGGAACTCGACCGTGCCGGCGCCGCGATAGGACAGGCGCGCCGAGAAGCGGACCGCTGCCTCGTGCATCGCCGCGCGCGTCGCCGGCGGCAGATGCGGCGCCGGGCTTTCCTCGATCAGCTTCTGGTAGCGGCGCTGGACCGAACAGTCGCGCTCGCCGAGATGGACGACCTGCCCTGCCCCATCGCCCAGGACCTGCACCTCGATGTGGCGCCCCTGTGCCACATAGCGTTCGAGATAGACGCGCGCGTCGCCGAACGCCGCCTCGGCCTCGGCACTCGCCATCGCCATCGTCGCGGCGAGGTCGGCCTGATGCTCGACGAGCTTCATGCCGCGTCCGCCGCCACCGCCCGCTGCCTTGACGAGCAGCGGCACGCCGATCGTCTCGGCCAGCGCCCGCGCTTCCTCGTGCGACGCCGCTGAACCACCGGGAATGATGGGAACGCCGGCTGCCGCGGCTGCCGATCGCGCGCGCAGCTTGTCCCCCACCGCCTCGATCTGGTCCGCGGTCGGGCCGACGAAGATGATCCCTTCCCGTTCGCACAGCTGCGCAAGCTCGGCCCGCTCGGACAGGAAGCCATAGCCGGGATGGATCGCCTCGCACCCCGATGCGAGCGCCGCCTGCACCACGGTATCGACCTTCAGATAGCTGAGCGACGGCTGCGACGGCCCGAGGCACAGGACTCGATCGGCGAGCGTTGCGCCGAGCGAGCCGCGATCCGCCTCGGAGACGCCGAGCACTGTCTCGATACCGAGCGTATGGCAGGTACGGATGATGCGCACCGCGATCTCACCGCGATTGGCGATGAACAGGCGCCCGATCACCACGGCTCAGCGCTCGGGGCGGACGAGCATCAGCGCCTCGCCATGCTCGACGAGTTCGCCGTTCGCGCCGAGGATCTCGACGATCTCCCCCGCCACGCCCGCCCGCGCGGTGTTCATCAGCTTCATCACCTCGATGATGCCGATGATGCTGTCCTTCTCCACGCGGCTGCCGACCTCGACAAAGGGCGGCTCCCCGGGCTTCGGCGCGCGGTAGAAGATGCCGAGGAGCGGCGACCGGATCTCGATGAGCCCGGCCTCGCGACTGGCGGTGATGACGGGTTCGGGCGGTGGTGCGGCCGGTTGCGAAGGCGGCGGCGCCGGCCTTGGCGCAGGCGCGGCGCCGCTCCGCACCAGCTCGAGCTTCAGCCCATCCATCTCGAGGTTCAGCCGGTCGAAGCGCGACGCCTCGAGGAGCTGCATGATCCGATCGACATCGGCAGCATTGAGCGTCATCGCCGTCCCCCGAACACACCCATGACATGGGCCAGCGGATTGGCCAGCGGCGGCGCGACCGGCGCGGTCGCCTTGGTCGACCATACTGTCTCGGGCCGGCTCTGCAGCAACATGATCGCGCCGTCGCGATCGACCGCCCATTCGATATCCTGCGCCGCGCCATAGTGGCGCTCGACGCGCCGCCCCACCTCGCGCAGCTTCTGAAGCGTGTCATCGTCGAGGCACGGGATGCTGCGGCGGCCGTCGGGAACCGGCCGCTCCTCCGTCCCGCCGCTGGCGACGGGGACGTGCTCGACATGCTTGTCGGAAATGTCGCGAGCCGAGATCTCGCCGGTGATCTTGCCGATCACCCAGCGATCGGGCGTCACTTCGCCCGAGACGACTGACGAGCCAAGGCCCCAGGCGCCCTCGATTGTGATGACCGACTTGTCCCCGGTCGTCGGGCTGCGGGTGAACATCACGCCGGCGACCTGCGCATCGACCATGCGCTGCACGACGACCCCCATCGCGACGCCGGCTTCGGGCAACGCTTGCCGGCGGCGATAGGTGATGCTCTCGACTGAATAGAGGCTGCCCCAGCACTCGCGCACGCGTGCCACCAGATCGGCGGGGTCGATCACCCAGAGGAACGTGTCCTGGAGACCCGCAAAGCTCGCATCGGCCGCATCCTCCGTGGTCGCCGAAGAGCGCACCGCGACCGGCACCCCACCTTCGCCGCAGAGATCACGATGCGCGGCAAGCAGCGCCTGCTCGACCTCGTCGGGCAGCGGCTCAACGACAACGCGTTGGCGCAGCTCCTTTGCCAGCGCGGTGACTGAAGCGAGATCGTGCGCATCGCATGTCTCGATCCGCGCGCGGACCGGTGCCCGTGCTTCCAGGGCCTCAAGGAACAGCTCGAAGGCGCGGGTCGTCACGACGAAGCCGGGCGGCACGGCGATGCCAGCCCGGGTCAGTTCGCCAAGGCTCGCGCCTTTGCCCCCGACGCTGGGCCGATCGTCGATCCCGACATCCTGAAACCAGGCAATCGCCTCAGGCATCTTCCGGCACCCGTTCCGCGTCGAGGATCGTCACCACGCCGCGCCCACCGTCGACACGGATGCGCTGGCCGGTGCGGATGCGCTGCGTCGCCGAGCCGGTGCCGACCACGGCGGGCAGGCCATATTCCCGCGCGACGATCGCCATATGGCTCATCGATCCGCCGATATCGGAGACGGCGGCGGCGATCTTCTGGAAGATCGGCGCCCAGCTCGGATTGGTCACCTGGCAGACCAGGATCTCGCCCTGGCGCAGCGTGCCGATCTCGGCCGCCGACGTCACGACCCGGGCGAGCCCTTCGACCACCCCGGAGGAGGCAGCAAAACCCTTCAACTCGTTGCTGTCGCCTTCGTCGTCACCATTCAGCCAGGAATCGAGAGTCTCGCGCGTGATGCCCCACAGCATCACGATCGCTGGGTCGTCGATCACGTCAGGCACCGCGCCAAGCGCAGGCGGCACGCGGTTCTGCGCCCAGGCGGCGATCGCCTGCTTGCGTTCCGCGACGATCGCAGGCCAGCGCTTCGGCCCAAGCGGCTTCGACCCGCTCGACCAGGCAAGCGACAGATCGATGATCGCGCTCTCCAGCTCGTAATGGGTGAGGTAGAAGACATCGGCCTCTTCGGCAAAGAAGCCGTTCGCCGCGAGCAGCGCGCCAAACTCCCTGATCTTGTTGAAGAACAGGTTGGTGTACCAATGCTCGCAGTAGAATTTGTGCCCCTCGACATAGGGGAAGACGAGGTGCGCGAGCGTGATCAGCTGGTCATAGGTCGCGCGATCCTCGTCGCTGTCGAGCAGCTCGCGATAGTCTGCGACGAGCGTTTCCCGCTCGCGAATAAGCTGGTCGACCGGGCGGTCGATGGACTCTCCGGCGCGCACCTTGGCGATGTAACCGGGCAGCGCCGAGAGCGGCATCGACAGGTCGTCGTTCCACGAGCGATGATAATGGTAGAAGCCGTCGCCGACATTGACGTTGAACCACGGATTGCGGCTGGTCTCGAGCTCCTCCAGCCAGGCCTTGCCCTTGTTGCCCGCCCGATCGAGCGCGTCGAGCGCCTCGTCTACGCTCATCCCCTCCTGAAATACGCTGTCGACATCGAGCTCGACCGCGCAGCGCGCGAGTCGCCGCACTTCCTCGTCGGGGCGGAAGATCTCGGCTTCCATGCCGGCCACCATGCGGCTGACGGTCTGGTCGGAAATCTCCGGGAAGGCGCGCTTGCAGAAATCGAAGAAGGTCAGATAGGCGCCGTAGCCGAGCAGCAGGAACTCGAAATGGTGCTGCCACATCCGGAAATAGCCCTCGAGCTGCTTCCGATAGATGTCGATGAGCGCGTGATTGGCGGCGACTCCCTTGCCGCTATGCGTCGTCTCGATCGGCTCCCAGTCCGGCAGCTCGACCGCCGGCAGCGCCTGCGCCTCGGCGATCAGCACCTTCATCTTGACCTTCCACTGGTCGTAGAGGCGCTCCCAATGCTCGTAATAGTAAAAGGCGCGCTGCTGGAAAAGGATCTGGCGTTCGGCGATCTCCACCGGATCGGTTACCGCGACGCCGCCGATATAGACACGGCCATTGATGATGCGGTGGTCGATCCCCTTGGTGGTCGGCAGCACATGGACGCGGGTGTTGAAAGCCCCCAGCGCGCAATAGGCAGCCTCAGCCGTCACCATGTCAAAATGGTGCATCGGCTCGGGGAAATGCATCGAATTGTAGAACCAGAAGCGCTCGTCGTCCTCGGGCACGAACTGGGTGTAATAGGGATAGGCCGCCTGCGCCGCCTCGGTCCCCGGCACCACCGCGATCGAACTCGGCAGCGGGAAGCTTTTCTTGATGTCCGCCATGCACTCTCTCGCTCGCCGCACGCCGTGATCGCGTGCTTGAAGCGGAAGCTTTAGCGCATCGCAGCGGATGGGATCAGGATTTGCGCGCGGTATGAATGCGACAATCGCGCACTGCCACTAGCGTTGCGTGCGCCAGTCGCGGGGGGTAGCGCCGAAACGCCGCCGGAACTGCCGCGCGAAATAGCCGGGATCGAGGAAGCCGCAGCGAAACGCGATCTCGGCAACCGGCAGGCCTGACTCCGCGAGGAGATCACAGGCCCGTTCGAGCCGCACCCGACCGAGCTCCTGGACGAAGCTTGTGCCGCGGGCTGCGAGCAGCGCCTGCAGGTAGCGCTTCGAGATGCCGAGCGCGTCGGCGACCGGCTGGGGGGCGAGGTCGGGATCGGCAAAATCGCGTTCGATCCGGCGAAGGATGCGATCCGCGAGGCCGCCGCCAAGGCCGCTTGCCGCTCTGTCGCCGGTCTCGGCGGCAAGCGTCAGCAACGCGCCGACGCGTTCGGCGAGCAACGGGCGCATCAGTGGGCTGTCGTCGATATGGCGCGCCATCGCTTCAAGCAGGCTGCCGAGCGGCGCACCCCACCCCGTCCGGGTCGAGAGCGGGCGCCCGAGCAGCTGGTCAGGGTCGGGGAGCCAATGCTCGACCCAGATGCGCGGCATCATCAGGTCGATTGCCTCGTGCGCGCTGTCCATGTCCATCTGGTAGAAACGGGTGTTGTCGAGCAACACGAATTCGCCGGGGCCGATGGTGAAATTCCTGCGGCCGATCTGGGTGCGCAAGGCGCCGCGGCGCGCATAGACGAGCTGGATCGACGGCGCGGCCTGGCCCGAACTGCCGGTGCCGCGGTGAATAACGCGCTGTGCGGGAGCGAGAAGGTGCAGGAAGCGGAGATCGCCAAGCCCGTAGCTGCGCCAGCCAGCAACGAAGCGGTCGATATCGCGGACGCTGACGTCGATCGGCGCGATCGTGCGCGCTGCCCAGTCCTGCCACTGGCCGATCGCCTCGCGGCGGCCCATGCCCGATGAGGACCAGCGGGCGTCGTTCGATGGCGCAGGCGAGGCGGTTACGGTCTGCATTGTCGCTCCAAGCCGATCCGAGTAGCGGAAAATGCACGCGATGGCCAATGCTACGGCGCGATCAGCACCTTGCAGTCATGCGTCCGCTGGCGGAGCGCCTCGAACCGGTCGGGCGTGTCGGCCAGCGAGATCGTATCAGTGACGAGATGGCGCGGTTCGGCGGCGCCCGCGTCGAGCGCGTCGAGCGCTGCCTCATATTCCTGGCGCGTGAAAAAGGCCGAGGTGACGAGCCGCACTTCCTTCGACAGCATCGCGAAGCTGTTGAACGTGTCCGGCCTCGTGCACAGGCCCAGCAACAGGATGGTGCCGCGATTGCGCACCTGCTGCACTGCCTGCGCGATAAGGCCCGGCACGCCGACGCATTCGAAGACGATGTCGGCCTTGCCGCCAAGCGCGCGTTCGGCGGCGCCGACCGGATCAGCGGGATCGACCACGAATCCCGTCGCCCCCATCGCCAGCGCCCGCGTGCGTTGATGATCGGCGAGATCCTGCAGCACGATCCGCGACGCCCCCGCGCGCCGTGCCCAGAAGGCGACCGCGAGGCCGATCGGGCCCGCACCGAGGATCAGTATCCTGTCGCCGGTCTTGAGCCCGCTCATGTTGACGCCGTGAAGCGCCACGGCAAGCGGCTCGATGATCGCGCCGTCAGCCAGGCTCGCCGATTTCGGCAGGATCACGCACTGGTTGGGGCGGGTCACCGCATAATCGGCATAACCGCCGCCCTGCAGGCCGAAAGCGTCGCACCAGGCAGGCTCGCCGGCACGGCAGCTGGCGCACTGTCCGCAACTGGCAAGCGGGATCACCGAGACGAGATCGCCCAGCGCCACCCCCTCGGCACCGCGCCCGAGCGCCACCACCTCGCCGGCGAATTCATGGCCGAGGATATCGCCCGCCCCCTTCCCGTAAGCGGCGTCCTCAGTCATGTGCAGGTCAGACCCGCAAATGCCGCAACGGCCGACGCGGACGACGACCTCGCCGGCCCCTGGGGTCGGATCGGGCACGGTCTCAACCTTCAGCGGCCGGCCCAGTCCCTGCATGACCGCCGCGCGCATCGGCTAACCCAGCGGCTTCACGGGCCCGAGCTGCATGCCGCCGTCGATCATCACATGGCTGCCGGTCATATAGCTCGAGGCGTCGGAGGCGAGCAGCAGCGCGAGCGGCTTGATCTGATAGGTCTCGGCGACGCGGCCGACCGGAACCAGTTCGTCCCATGCCTGGCGGGCAGCGGGGTTCTTCTTGAGCCAGCCCCCGCCGATATTGGTGACGAACGGCCCCGGCGCGATCGCGTTGACTCGAATGCCATAGGCGGCGAGCTCGTAAGCGGCGTGCCGCATGAAATGCTTCACGCCTGCCTTGGCGGGCATATAGGGCACGCCGACGATCGCCTCATTGACTTCAGCCGCGTTCGACGAGGTGCAGATGATCGATCCGCCGCGCCGGCCGATGGCCTCCTCGTTGCGCTTCATCACCCGGGCGGCTTCGCGCACGGTGTGGAATACGCCCGTCAGATTGACCGCGATCGAGCGATACCAGCGCTGGGGATCGTAGACGTCGATCTGCCCTTCCGGATTCCGCTTGCCATCGGGCGTCCAGAAGCCGTTGCCGGCGTCCCAACCGGCATTGGCGAAAGCGATGTCGCAACCGCCATAGGCATCGACATGGCCGTCAAAGGCAGCGGCGACCTGGGCCAGATCAGCGACGTCGCACGCCGCGGTGCGCACGTCATATCCCTCGCTGCGCAGACGATCGGCTTCGCGTTCCGCCCCTTCGATGTCGATGTCGGCGAGGGTGACGCTGGCTCCCGCCTCGGCCATCGTCTCGACATAAGCGAGGCCGATCCCCGAAGCGCCGCCGGTGACGAGCGCCGAGCGCCCGGCGATATCGAACTGGTCGAGCGTCTTCATCGCCGCGTTCACCGGTAGAGTTGCGGATTGGGGGTGAGGCCGTGCTCCCGGCAATGACTCTCATAGTGATTCATGAACCACCAGACGTCCAGGGTTTCGACGAAATTGCCGTCCGCATCATAGAATTCGTTCGCGCCTTGCATCCAGAACAGCGCCTTCATGCCGTCCGGATCGTCAGTGACGAGGGTGTGCGCGGTGCCGGGCGTTTCAGTGATGAAATCGCCGGGACGGCACACCCAGTCATATTCGAGATAGCGGAACGAGCCTTCGAGCCCGACCGCCCAGACCGGCCCGCGATGCTTGTGGGTGCCGATCACGCCTGGCGCCTTGATCCACAGGATGTTGCAATAGATGTTCTGCCGCACGTCGAAGGCGAGATGCCGAATCGCTGCATTGTCACCGAACGGCACCCAGGGGCTTTCCTCTTCCGACCCGCTCACATAGCTTCCCTCCTCGCCGCGCGCGCGGATCAGGTCGAGATAGGGTTCGGCGATGTCTACGATCTTGTAGGCGCTCGAGGGCGGCGCGGTCATGACGGCCATGATGCGCTCCTCAGATATACAGCTTGGGATTGAACGGAATGCCGTTCTCCCGGCAATGGCTCTCATAATGGTTGATGAACCACCAGACGTCGGCGGTCTCGACCAGATTCGCGTTCTCGTCATAGAATTCGATCGGTCCCTGCATCCAGCCGAACAGTTTGACTCCATTGGGATGGTCAGTGACGAGAGTGTGGCTTTCCCCCGGCACCTCGAGGATCAGCCCGCCGGGCGACGCGACCCAATCATATTCCAGATATTTCACGCTGCCTTCGAGGCAGACCATCATGATCGTGCCGCGATGGAAATGCGTCCCGATGACGCCCGGTTCCTTGATCCACAGGATGTTCGAGAAAATGCCCTGCCGCACATCGAAGGCGAGATGCTTGATCGCCGCCTTGTCGCCAAACGGGACCCAGGGGCTGTCGACGTCGGTTTGCGCATCGATATAGCGTCCACCGGGGCTGAGCCTGGCTACGATCTCGCGATAGGCGAACGGCACATCGACGATTTCGGCCTTGGTCGATGGTGGGGCTTTCATCACAGTCGCCATGGGGAATTTCCTCTCAACGGATCAGAGTGTCGACATAATCGGCGCCGATGCCGACCGCGTCGTAATGGGCGCGGGCCGCGGCCATATAGTCGTAGACGTCGTAATGGCCGGTCGTGTTGCCATCCTCGTCGAGCCACATCAGCGGCCCGGAAACCACGAAGAACACCTTCATCGGATCGGCATGCTCGTAACACACCAACGTATGGCTCTCGCCGGGGGTTTCATAGACGAAGTCCCCCGCGGTCGCGGTCCAGTCATGCTCGAGATAGGCCCATTTGCCGCTGATCGTGTAGGCCCAGATCGGGTGCGGATGATAATGCCGGTTCACCAGCCCAGCCGATTTCGACATCAGCACATCGGCCCACATATTCTTCGCCGGGCTGATCCAGACGGGCTTGGAGGAGACCGTGTCGCTGATCGGCACCCAGTAGCGTTCGTCGCCCTCCGCAATCTTCGGCGCGTAGATTTCGGGCAGTCCGCCTTCGCGGAACACCTTGGCGACAGGTTTTATGTCCTTCCAGAATTCGGCATGCGCCTGTTCGGGCATCTTCACGCTCCTACTGCAATCGTTACGCGTCCGCCCCGCGCTACAATCGGGGCGCCGTTCCAGTCCGCGGATGATGGCCTGGGAGCGCCGGCCGCGGCGCCCCCAGATGCCTGATCAGAATTTGAGGCCGAGCCGCACATACCATTCGGCCGGGCGGTTATAGGTGGCGTAGATTTCGCCACCGGCAATCTGCGCCTGGCCCGTGATGATGTAGCGCTGGTTGGTCAGGTTGGTGCCACCGACGGTGAGATCCCAATGCCCGCCCTCCGGCTTGTACGAAATGCTGCCGTTGAGGATATCGGTCGCCTGACGGAGCAGGAGGAAGGTGCCCTCGGTGTCGGTCCGCATGCTCGTGGTGTGGGTGTAATCCCCAAGGAAGACCAGCTTGCCGCGGCCGAGATCGGTTTCGAAGCGCGGCGAGATGTTCATCTTCCAGTTCGGCGCCTTGGGCAGCGGTGCGCCGGCGAACACACCCGCCTGGAACGGGTTGGGTGCGACATAGGCCGAATTGCCGCCGCAGAACGCAGCCTGATTCCCGTTCTCGCCGCAAATATAGGTGTAATGGGCGTCGAGATAGCCAACTGAACCGGTCACCGTGAAGCCCGAGGTCGGCGCCGCGACGAGTTCGACTTCGAAGCCCTTCACCCGCGCATTGCCGAGATTGGCGACTGTCGGAGAGACACCGATCTGCTGGTTGAGCTGGATGCCCTTATAGTTGGTCAGGAAAGCGGCGATATTGAGCTGGAGCCTGCGGTCGAGGAATTGCGACTTCAGGCCGGCTTCGAACGATTCGGCCTTTTCCGGCCCGAACTCGGGCGCCGCCAGCAGCGGGTTCGACAAGCGCGTGGTCCAGCCACCCGAACGATAGCCGCGCGAATAGGAGCCATAGATCATGATCCTGTCCGTGGGGTGGATCTGGATCCCGGCCTTGGGCGAGAAATTGTTGAAATTCTGGCTGTTGGGCGTCGCCGGATAATAATCGAGCAAATTGGCCAGCGATCCCAGATTCGAGCCGTAGCTGAAGCCACCGCTGTTGTTGTTGCTGATCGGGAAACCGATCAGCGCGCCGCACGCTGCCGTCGGCAGCCCGCCCGCGGTCGGGCAATTGAACAGCTTGTAGTTGAAGCCGTTGTCGTCGGCCTGGCCGCCATAATAATTCTTGTGCTCGTGCGTGAAGCGGCCGCCCAGCGTGAAGCCGATGAAATCGCTGGGACGGAAATCGAGCTGGCCATAGCCCGCCAGGGCCACCGTGTTGATCCGGCCCGGGCCGTCAACCTGCAACAGACCCTCGGCGAAGGTCACATAATCGTGCAGGCCGCCCGCTTCATTGAAGGCATAGCCGCCGAAGGTGAACTTCAGCTTGTTGTCCAGAGCCGAGCCGTTGAACTGCACTTCCTGGCTCCACTGGTGCTGATTCACCGTGAAGCTGGTCTGGAGAAATTCGAGCGGAGAGCCGTCGAGATCGACGCCCGCGTCGAAATCCACCTGCCGGTAGGCTGAGATGGATTTGATCTGGAAATTCGGCCCGAAATCCTTTTCGAGCGTCAACGAAATTCCGTATTGCTTGACCTTCGAATAGTTGTTCCCGTTGGCATAGGTCGTATCGATATTGCCGGTGATGAAGCGGCTGTCATAGGGCAGGCGCGGCGTGGCGCTGCCCGGCAATCCGGTGCCCGCGAGCGCCGGCAGCGTGTTGAAGCCCTGGACGCTGGTACGCGGACCGCAAAGGTTGGTGGCGTTGCGCGCCGCGATCTGCGCCGTGGTCGAGCCGATGCAGAAATTATAAAGGCCCGCGAACAGGAAACCCGACGAGCCGGTGACGACGTCAAGCGCCGTCTGGTTCGGGTACCCCATGGCCGGGCCGAGATCATTGGCATTGGTGCCGCCGAACGGTCCGGGCGTGTGCTCGGTCGTGGCGAGCAGCGTGTTGGGCGTCGATTCCTGATCGACATTGGTATAGTCGAACGACAGCGTCGCCTTGAAGCTCGGGCCGTTATATTTGAGCTTGGTCCTGACGCTCCAGCTGTTGTCGCCACCCTGACGATTGCCGTTGCTGTTGTAGCCCGCGGCGACGAAGTTCTGGTATCCGTCGGTGACATAGGTCGACGAGGAAGGGTATGGAATGCGGTACTGGTAGCCGTCGCGCCGCATCAGGTTGAACGAGACCGACGAGCTGAGGTCGGTCGCGATCGGGATGTCCACCGTCCCCCGCGCCTGGAAGCGGCTATAGCTGCCCCCCGTCAGGTCGCCGACGAACCTGAATTGATCGCCGGGGTCATGCGTCACGATCGAGACCGCGCCGCCGATCGTGTTGCGTCCGAACAGCGTGCCTTGAGGTCCTTTCAGGACTTCGATCCGCTCGACGTCGAGCAGATCCTGATTGGCGCCGACGGAGCGGCCAAGATACACGCCGTCGAGATAGACACCCACCGCCTGATCGATGTTGAAGGCGAAATCCGCTGACCCGATGCCGCGGATCGACGCGCCCAGCACCGCGGTGGATCCCGAAAACGGGGTCGAGGAATCGAGCGTGACGTTGGGCGAGATCGAGGTCAGTGCTGACACATCGCTCACCGCGCGCTCTTTCAGCGCTTCGCTGGTGAAGGCACTGATCGCGATCGGTACGTTCTGGACATTCTCGGCGCGCTTCTGCGCCGTGACGACGACGTCGGGGATGCCGCCCGCCTGGTCGGCCGCGGGCGATTGCGTGGTCTGCTGCGCTGAAGCGGTCGCAGGCGCGATCAATGCTGCCGCCAGCGCGGCCATCGAAATGGAATAATGCCGATCAATCATGTCAGCCCCCTCTCCTCCCTTTGCCCCGCATTTGTTGCGACGGCATTTGAGAAGAGACTAAAGCAGATCGGCAAGCTCGTCTTGGACTGGTGCGAAGCGGACCGGACTAGTGCGAATCCCGGGAGTCAGCGATCAATATTGTTCGCGATAGGCGCTCGCGGTCGTTCCGAAACGCTGCCGAAAACAACGCGAGAAATAGGCGCTGTCGTTATAGCCAAGGTCGAATGCGATATCGGTGATGCTCATCACCCGGTCCGTCACCAGCATTTCGGCCGCGCGTTCCAGCCGCCGCTCCGCGACATATCCAACCGGCGTCGTTCCCATTGCGGCGAAGACATTCTGCACCGTGCGTGACGTGATCCCCAGTTCGCCGGCGATGGTGGCGGTGCGAAGGTCGGGGTCGCCGATCCGCGCCTCGACCAGGGTCAATACGCGTTCGCGCAGCGAGTGGCTGCTCCAGCGCTGCGGCGCACGGGGGGCTGCATTGATGGCGAGCGCGGTGAGGTCGGCAAACACCGTTGCCACGCCTGCCTGCCAATCGGGATCGGCCTGGCTCTGGTCGCCCTGGTGCCATAGCGACAACAGGAAGTCGTGAAACACCCGTCCCCCGGGGCAGGCACCGGAAATGAGCGTGCCCAGCCGATCGTCCAGGTTGCGGACCTTGCGCTCGATCAGCCGGCGCGGAAACTGAACGATCAGGATTTCATGCGCGGTGGGAAGATCGATGGCATAGGGCCGCGCTGTGGAGAGCATCACGAAGTCGCCGGGCGCGAGCGCGGCCTCGCGCCGGTCCTGGCGATAGCAGCTCTTGCCCCGGCGCTGCAGGTGCAGCACGACCTGTTCCTCGTCGGTCTCGCGCGCAGCCCGGCGGCCGACCTGCGACGGGTCCGAGCGCGGCCTGATCATATGGAGATCGCCGACCTTCCACTGCCACATCTCGGCGATGAAATCGGGCTTTGCGGCGTTGACCCAGGTTCCGGTGTAGAGTCGGTCGACCAGATCGTTCCAGAACGGCATCCGCTCGGCGGGCGCCAGGCCCGATGTGTCGAATTTTTGGACAACGCTCATGCCAAAGCCTCCCTGAGGGCAGCACTCCGCCGTGCGACGATGCGCGGTGCAGTCTCGCGCAACCCCATCGCGACGAACCCGGCCAGCAGGGTGAGCCCCAGCATGATCCAGAGCGGCGCGGCAAGGCTTGTCGCATCGGCCATCCGGCCGGAAATCCACGGCGCGAGCACGCCTCCCAGCACTTCGCCCGAGCCCATGCAGAAACCAAGCGCCGTCGCGGTTCGCCGGAGATCGACGCTTTCCGACGGTACTGTCGCCATGAACAGCGGGAAGATGCCGTTCAGCCCCCAGCCGATGAAGAAGATGCCGGCGAGCAGCCAGGGCGAGCCGGTGAAGAACATCGCGCCGAGCGGCAGGATCGCGCCGATGAAGGGCATTGCGATCATCACCGGGCGGCGGCCGATCCGGTCGGAGAGGCCCGAGATCGCAAAACTGCCGATCGTCGCCGATATGCCGAGCGTGCCCATCAGCCACTGCATCGTGCTCGGCGAATAACCGCGCACCTCAGTCAGATAAAGCGGCATGAACACCCAGCAGGTGACGAGGTACGACACCATGATGACTGACATCGCGCAGCACAGCAGGACGTTGCGTTCGCGCAGCACGGACCAGGGCGATTCCTTCGCGGCGGCAGGATCGGCGACAGGCGGCGGCGCGGCAGGCTCGCGGATCAGGAACCAGATCAGTCCGGCGCTGATCAGGCCCGGGATGCCCGCCAGGTAAAAGGCATTGCGCCAGCCATAAGCAGCGGCGAACGACACCAGCAGCACCGGCGCGACGAACGAGCCGAGCAGGTTCGAGCCGAAATTCTGGGCGATGCCCTGCGCCAGCCCGCGCCGTTCGGGGGAGACTTCGCTCGCGACCATGGCGTGGCTGATTGGCATCACACCACCCTCGGCCGCGCCCATCAGCAATCGCGCGCCCAGCAGGAGCGCGAAACCCTGGGCAATGCCGGTCAGGAAGGAGCAGACCGAAAAGATCAGCGTCGCAAGGACGAGCAGCAGCTTGCGATTGCCGGTCCGGTCGGACAGTCGCCCGATACCGAAGGCCGCCAGCGCCCAGGTGAGCGACAAGGCACTCTGGAATATCCCGACCTGTTCGTTGGTCAGCCCAAGCTCGGGCTTCACGAACGGCATCAGGAAGTTGAGCGAGTTCCGGTCGAAGAAGACAATGCCGAAATTGAGGCTGAGCAGCAGAACCAGAAGAATCTGGTACGATGCGGACCGATCGCTGGCTTTGGTCGCCATCCTGCCCATTCCCCTGTCCGGTTGTTTCTTCCGGGCAGGCGCCCGGCGATCACCTTACTTTTGTACGCGTGGGATACAATGCCGGAACCAGTCCGGCAAGCCCGTCGAATCAGACAAAGGGCCGGATCGGATCGTTGCCGTTCCAGTTGACCGATGCACGCCAAAAAGCGGTGAATGTTGCATCCATCCCCGATGTGGCCGGGATCAGCTCGATGAAATGGGGCTGCGCGGCCCCGCCGTCCAGATAGGCGACATGGCCGCCAGTCGGGACGTTGGCGGTGAAGGCAAGCGTGTAGCCGCGTGCCAGATAGGCCGTCGTTTCGGCATCGACATCGTCGCAGGCGATGCCGACATGGTGGAAACCATGGCCGCGCCGTTCGATCATCTCGCGATAGACTGAAGGATTCTCGTCCTTCGGCTGGATGAGCTCGATCTGCATGTGCCCGGCGAATGCCATCGCGATTCGCACATCGGCGCGCGACGGGGCACCGCGATAGACATGATCGGGGGCGAGGAACGACTCGAGCAGGAACCACGGCCCGGTCCGCATGTCGCGCACCCACCAGTCGATTGCCGCCTCCATATCCTCGACGACATAGGCCATTTGCGCGATGCCGCCGACGCGCTGACCAAAGCCGAGCAGCCTTCCGGTGGCCTGCGAATCAGTCGACACGGATCACCACCTTTCCGAACAAATCGGGCGATGCCTGATATTCATAGGCCTGCCGCGCCTGATCGAAGGCGAAGACTCGGTCGATCTGTGGCTTGATCCCGGTCGCGTCGATCGCCCGGTTGAGCGCGATCGCCATCGAGGCCGATCCGACGAAGATGCCGCGCAGGCTTGCGCCCTTCAACATCAGCGCGTGGGGGCCGGTCTCTCCCTCGCGGGTCAGCACGCCGATCAGCGCTACCTCGCCATTATAGCCGACCGCTGCCATGGATTGCTGCAGCGTGCCCGCGCCGCCGACCTCGACGACATGGTCGACCCCCCCACCGGCAAGCCTAGCCGCGGCTACGCCCCAGTCCGGCGTCGTGCGATAGTTGATCACTTCGTCAGCACAGAGCGCGCGGACGCGAGCCAGCTTCTCGTCCGATGAGGAGGTCGCGATGACGCGCGCGCCCGCGGCTTTGGCGATTGCCAGCGCGAGCAGGGACACCCCGCCCGTGCCGAGGATCAAGACGCTGCTCCCGGGCCCGACCGCGCGCGGCCCCTCCATCAGCGCATTCCAGGCGGTGACGCCCGCGCAGGGCAGTGTCGCCGCTTCCTCGAACGACAGGGTCTCGGCGAGGGGGACGATTCCCTGTTCGGGCAGGACGACATATTCGCTGAGCATGCCGTCCGCGGGCACCGCGCCGAGCGCGACGCCGGGGTTCGGGTTGGGCGGCCCGGCGCGCCAGTTCTGGAAGAAGGTTCCGGCGACGCGGTCGCCGGGCTTATATCCGGTGACGCCGTCCCCCACCGCCTCGACGATGCCCGCGCCGTCAGACAAGGGCGTGAGATCGCGGGAGATCGGCCCGCCGAAATACTGGCCCTTCACAATCGCCTGGTCGCGATAGTTGAGCGAGCAGGCATGGACCCGGATCAGGATCTCGCCGGGTCCCGGCGCAGGCTTTTCGGTCTCGACCATTCCAAGATCGTCAAGCGAGCTCGCCCCCGCCGTCAGTCGCCATGTCTTCATGACCCTCATTCTCCTCTCTTCGCGCGAAAGGTGTGGCCAGATTGTATGCTAGGCAAGCGTTTTTATGCGTCCATGGTCAATCCAGGTGAAGACGGGCTGGACGGGCGCAACGGCCCCGAAGGCAATCATGTTATCCCGCGGAACCCTGGGCACGGGCGATGTCGGCCTCGAGATAGCGACCGGCAATCAGGAGGCAAACCCCCGCCGCGAACGCGCTCGCGACAATGACCAGCAGCGAGAAGCGGATCGCATTATCGCCGAAGCTCGAGGCAAGCCCGTCGTTCAGCGCGCCGATAATGGCCGGACCCGACGCCTGCCCCAGCAAGGCGGAGAACAGCACCAGCACCGAAACCGCGACCGCCCGCATCCGCACGCGGACAACGCTCATCACCATGGCGAACAGCGGCCCCTGGTGCACGAGCACCAGAAACGACGAACTCGCGAACGCCGCGACCCACACCGAGCGCGAATTGGAAAGCAGGAAGGCAAGTTCCACCGGCACGACGAGGAAACAGGCGATCGCGGGCAGCGTCGTCCGCCAATGCGATTGGCGGCGGATAAGCCGATCGATCGCAAAGCCGCCCAGCAGCACGCCGGATAGGCCGAACACACCACGCAAGGGCCCGATCAGCGCAGCGGTCTCGGCGATCGTCATGCCATGGACACGCTGGAGGAAGGTCGGGATCCAGATTCCGGCGGCAAAGACATTCAACCCCATGAAGGTCGCGGTCGCGACCAGGGCGAGATAGGTCCGCGATCCGAACAGGAACCGGATCGTTGCGATCACGGGCTCGCGCGCGGCGCTGATGGTGCTCCGCTCGCTCTGGCCGCGGACCGGCTCGCGGACCACGAGAACGAAGGCAAGCGCAAGGACGATGCCCGGCAGGCCGGCCGCCATGAACATCCTGCGCCAGCCATAATGCTGGCCGATCCACCCCATCAGCGGGAAGAAGAGGATCGACGAGATCGAAACCGCCGCGCCGAAGATCGACATTGCCAGCGGGCGGCGCTTGTCGCGGAACAGGTCACCGAGCATCGAGTTCGACGGCGCGATCCCGCACGCTTCTCCCGCGCCCATCAGGAAGCGTGTGAGCGCGAGCTGCCAGACATTCGCGACCCAGCCCGTCGCCATCGTCATCAGGCTCCAGAAGGCCAGGCCGATCGCGATGATGTTGCGCCGGCTCCAGCGATCGGCCGCCCATGCGAGCGGAATGCCCAGCAGCGAATAGAACAGCAGGAACGCAATCCCCGAAACCAGCCCGAGCGCTGTATCCGACACATGCATCTCGGCCTTGATGGCGGGCAGCGCCAGCCCGAGCAGCGAGCGGTCGAGATAGTTGATCGATGAAATCAGCGTCAGGAAGCCAAGCCCTATGGTGGCCGAGTAGTTCCAGTCGCCCCGTTGCACCTCCGCGTTTCTCACGTCGCTCACCATCCTCCTCCAAGACCGGTCTATAGACGTGACGCCCGCGTCTCCTGCGCGGTGATGAATTCGATCAGCGCCGGCTGTCCGCGCAGGGTTGCCTCGATCCCGCGCCGGATCGCCGGCACAATGTCCGCAGGTGCCTCGACTCGTTCGCCATAGCCACCCATCGAGCGGGCGAAGGCGGCATAGTCGCCCGATATGTCGGTCGACCGATAGCGCTCCGTCGCGATCGGCATCACCGGCAGCTCGATCGCCATCGCGCTGTTGTTGAGCAGGATCGACAGGATCGGCAGCCGCTCGCGCACCGCCGTTTCGAAATCCATGCCGGTGAAGCCGATGGCGGCATCCCCCCACACATTGATGCACAATTTATCCGGACAGGCGAGCTTTGCCCCCATCGCCAGCCCGAGACCATAGCCAAGCTGAGTCGATTTTCCCCATCCCAGATAGCTGAGCGGCGCCGTGCACTTCCAGAACGGGGTGAGCTGGTCGCGCGGCGAGCCGGCGTCATGGGTGATGATCGTCTCGGCGACATCAACGGTGTTCTGCAGGTCCCAGAGCACGCGATAGGGGCTGAGCGGGGCCTCGTCGCTGGTGAGCAGCGGCAGCCAGGTCTTCATCCACGCGGCTTCGACGGCCGCGATCTCCGCCGCCACCGGCCCCGGATCGCGTGGCTCGGTGATCAAGGCCGAACATTCCTCGATCAGCATCGCCAGCGTGAGTTCGGCATCGCCGATGAGCGCCTGTGCGCAGACCACGCTCTTGTTCAGATCGGCCGGATCGAGCGTCGCGTGGATCACGTGCTTGTCCTCGGGCATCCGCACGCCGAACGCCGTTTCCGAAAAGCTGCAGCCGATGCCCAGGATCACGTCCGAGCGGTCGAGAAAATGGCGAAGCTGCCCCGGAATCGCCGCTCCACCCGAGCCGAGCGCCAGCGGGTGAGTCTCGTCGAAAGCGCTCTTGCCTTCGAGGCTGGTCGATACGGGCGCGGCGAGCAGTTCGGCAAGACCGCGAAGCCCGGCATAGGCTTCGGCCCAATGGACGCCCTGCCCGGCATGGATCACCGGCCGCTTCGCCGCCACGAGCACCCGGGCGGCCTCGCGCACCGCTTCGCGGTCCGGCGCGCTGCGCGTGCGGACCACCGGCGCATAGACCAGCGGCTCGGGCAGCTCGTCGGCCAGCACGTCCCACGGCATTTCGACCAGCACCGGGCGCAGGCGGCCGTTGCGCAGATGCGTGAAGGCGCGGCGCATGATGTTGGCGATCTCGCCCGCCGCCGTGATCGGCTCTGCGTGCTTGGTAATGCCGCGCATCGAGACGCACGCGTTGTAATTGTCCGGCACGAACGCAAGCCGCCGCGCATAACCCTGTGGAAGGACCAGTACCGGCACCGATTCCGAATAGGCCTGAGCCACGCCGCCATAGGCGTTTTCGGTACCCGGCCCGTGCTGCATGGCGAACACGCCCATCCGGCGGCCGCGCGTCAGGCGCGACAGTGCGTCCGCCATATGCACGCCGGTCCGCTCCTGGCGCACGATGACGGGGCGGATACCCGCGTCGGCTGCCGCTTCGAGCACGGCGTTGCGCGGGTAGCCGAAGATCACATCCACGCCTTCCCGGCGTAGAATCTCGACGATCGCCGAACTCACCTTCATGCTAAATCCTCGCCCCGGCCCGGCCGCGCTTCGACCGGCTCAACGCGCAACGTCGTTCGGGCCAAGCGGCCGTTCGCCCATCACGGTGGTGCGGATCAGGTGGCGCCGCTCATATTTGAAATCATGCACGCCGCGATGCAGCAGGAAACGATTGTCCCACACGAGCAGCGTATCCTTTCGCCACTTCACCCGGCAGTGATAATGGAGGTGCTGGGCGAGGCTCTGCAGATAGGTCAGGAGAGCGCGGCTTTCCTCCTCGCTCCAGCCGACGAAGCGCTTGAAATAGGCGGTCGTGGCGAACAGCGCCTTGCGGCCGGTGACCGGGTGAACCCTCACGGCTGGGTGGATATTTTCGAGGTCGCTGTCGGTGAAATCATGCGACTCGCGCAGACGCAGACGCTTTTCGGGCGCCAGCTTCTCGTTCTTCGACCAGATGTCCTTGCCCGAGTAAACGACCTGGAGACCATCGAGCAGCGCCTTCATGCCGTCCGACAGATTCTCGTAGACCAGATAGGCGTTCGAGAAGGCCGTATCGCCGCCATATTTCGGCACCTCGAGCGCGCGCATCACCACGCAGAGCGGCGGCTGCGGCAGGAACGGGCTGTCGGTGTGGAAATGCTCGAACGACGGGACGACGTTCTCGGGTTCGTCCGCCTCGCGCCGCACTTCCTGCATGTCGCGATGGCCGGCATAGGTCGGCGCCTGTGGCAGCTCGGTGATCGGACCGAAAAGGCGCGAGAATATTTTGTGCTGCTCGGGTGTCAGATCCTGATCTCGGAAGACGATGACGAGGAAATGCTCGAAAGCCTTCATGATCTCGGCGACCGTCTCGTCATCGAGTGGCCCGCGCAGATCGACACCGCCAATCTCGCAGCCGCATGCCCCGCTGATCGGCTCGACCGTGATGCGGTTGAAGACGGGCATCGGCAGCCCGGCAACGAGCGTTCCCTCCCGGCCTGCGACAATCGGATGCTGCACAGTCAACGTCGCCACTAGCCCTCTCCTGATTATCACTGCCGCGCCCCTCCCCGCCGACCGCCCGGAATGGACAACCGCCGCGGCGCGCGGGGCGCAGCAACTTGGTTGGCCGCCAACCTAAGACAGCCGCCGTCCGTGTCAATTACAATTCTGCTAAACGAAAGACGTATTCCGTATATCGGAATTTCAGGAGAGTCGGCGCTACCCCTTGCTCCCTCAGAATTGATGATCTATCAACAACTCGGTCGCACCAAGAGGCGACGGACGAGAGAGGACACTGGTGCCGAAGAGCCATTCATTCGCCCCGAAGATGGAACATGCGTTCACGATTTCCATCGATCTCACCCCCATCCGCTGGGTCACGCCGAGCACGATGGGGGCGTCCAGGGCCGCGATTTATGCCGCCAGCGGCACCGTTGCGGGCCCGCGCCTGAACGGCACGGTCGTGCCGATGTCCGGTGGCGATTTCCCGCTGCTCCGGCCCGACGGGGTGATCGATTTCGACGCGCGCTACCTGCTCGAGGCAGATGACGGTGCGATCATCTACATGCAGAATCGCGGCTATCGCTGGCCACGGTCGGCCGAAATCGGTGAGCGGATGTCCCGCAACGAGCCGGTCGGCCATGACGATTACTACATGCGGGTCAGCCCCAAATTCGATGCGCCGGCGGGTCCGCATGAATGGATGTCCAAGCATGTGTTCATTGGCGTCGCTGAAAAGATACCCCGCGCCAATCGCATCCATTATTTCGTGGTGCTCTGACATGACTGAACCAGGCGAATTCGCGCTGATCATGCGGCCGGGCGTTGATCCCCATACCGCGCCCAACAAGCCGCCGCTGCCGCCGGCCGACTATGCCGTTCGCACCGAATCCGGGCTGGTCATCGAGCGCAACCTGGCCATTCCGCTGAGCGACGGGGTCAGGATCTATTGCGACCTCTACCGCCCCGAAGGTCCGGCCGGCGAGGCTGACCTGCCCGTGCTTCTTTCCTGGGGACCCTATGGCAAGCACGGGCTTTCCAACCAGGTTTTCTGGCCGCGATCGGGGGTCAATCCCGAATGGCTTTCGCCCCTGACGCCGTTCGAAGGCGCTGATCCAGTCCGTTGGGGTGCGAAAGGCTATGCGGTCGCGGTCGTCGATCCGCGCGGCGCCTGGCTTTCCGAAGGCGACTTCCGACACAATGGCGTCGGCGAAGCGGAGGATTGCGTCGAGGCGATCCGCTGGCTCGCCGACCAACGCTGGTCGAACGGCAAGGTAGGCATGACCGGGGTTTCCTACCTCGCCTGCATCCAGTTCTGGGCCGCCGCGCTGCGTCCGCCCGAGCTTGCCGCAATCAACCCGTGGGAAGGCTTCACCGACTGGTATCGCGAATTCGCCTATCATGGCGGCATCCTCGAAACCGGCTTCGCACCGCGGGCATCGGACAATATCCGCTTCTCGCTCGGCCGCACCGAGGACACCTGGGAAAACATCCAGGCGCATCCGCTAATGGACGCGTTCTGGCATTCCAAGGAGATCGATTTCGAGGCGATCGAGGCACCCGCCTATATCGTCGCCAGCTGGGCTGATCAGGGACTGCACACCCGCGGCACGCTCGAAGCCTATAAGCGCATTTCAAGCCCGCAAAAATGGCTCGAAGTGCATGGCCAGAAGAAATGGGCGCATTATTATCACCCCGAGAATCAGGCGAAGCGCGAAACCTTTTTCGACCATTTCCTGAAAGACCGCCAGACCAGCGTGGCGGCCTGGCCGCCGGTGCGCATCGAAGTGCGCGACCGCGCCGGGGCGGCCGAGATCCATGTCGAACAGGAATGGCCTATCGCCCGCACCGTGGCGACGCCGCTCTGGCTCGATGCCGCCGATCAGCGGCTTGCCGCCACGCCCGCCGGCGCGGTCTCGACGATTGCCTATGACGCTCACTCTGGCCGAGCGGTGTTCGATCATCGCTTCGACGCCGATACAGAGATCAGCGGTCACGCGAGTCTCCGGCTCTGGGTCGAGGCGGAGGGATCGGACGACATGGACCTGTTCGTCGCGTTGCAGAAGCTCGATGCTGCGGGCGATCATGTCGGCATGACCTTCTATGCCTTTTTCGAGAATGGCCCGGTGGCGCTGGGCTGGCTGCGTGCCAGCCATCGCGAGACCGATCCCGCGCGCAGCTCGGCGCTGCAGCCCTTCCACCGTCACGAGCGCGAAGACATGCTCCAGCCCGGCGCGATCGTCCCGGTCGATATCGAGCTCTGGCCGTCATCGACTCGTTTCAAGGCGGGAGAGACGTTGAGGCTGGTCGTACAGGGCAGCGATATCTACGACGAGGGGGCGCCCAACCTGCCGTTTGCGCGGCACGAACGGACGCGCAATCGCGGCAAGCACCGCTTGTACAGCGGGCCCGGTCGCGAATCCTGCCTTCTGCTCCCGGTGATCCCGGCCCCGACAGGAGATTGATAGTGAGCGACCAAAGCGACCTGGCCCTCCGCTACGAGCATGCGTTCGACGTCAGGATCAACTTCGACAAGCGCTGGGTGATCGCGCCACTGCCCGGCGGCGGGTCGCAGGGCTATACCTCGGTCGGGGCCGACTGCCTCGTCTCGGGTCCGCGCCTGAATGGCCGGCTCGTCGATTTCAGCGGCGCCGACTGGCCATTGGTGCGCGCCGACGGAGTCGTCGAGCTCAACGCGCATTACATGATCGAAGCCGATGACGGCGCCCTGATCTATATCCGCAACCAGGGCTATGTGCACGGGCCGCTACGTGCGCCCGGCGATCCTGAAGACGCTCCCTCGATCCCGCGCTATTTCCGCTGCACACCCTATTTCCGGGCGCCGGTCGGCCCGCACGACTGGCTCAACCGCACGGTGATCGTCGGTGTCGGCGCGCGACGGCCGCATGTCGAGCCGGGGGATTCGCCCGACCATTCCCTGTTCCGCTATTATGCGATTACCTGAACGGCGCCCGGCAGTGCGGGCTATTTTGTTGCGGGCGGTGCCGGGGTTTCGATAGGACCCGACATCGCGAACCAACGAAAGTGCCCTGATGGCGTCAGATTCCGAGCGAGGTTCGGGCCCTAGGCTCATCGCCTTGCTGAAACTCATCGCCGAACGCGGCCAGGCATTCAGCCTGAAGGACCTTGCCGAACGCGCAGCCCTTCCCTCGAGCACGGTTCATCGCCTGCTGAAGACCCTCGTCGAAGCCGGGATGATCGAGCGGGGAGAGCGCCAGAGCTATCGGCCCGGCCGCGAGCTTTTCCGGATGGCGGCGCTGCTGCGCGCTCAATTCGATCTCATCGAAACGGCGCGCCCGTTCCTCGAGCGCCTCTGGTCCGAATGGGACGAGACCAGCGTCCTGTGCATCTACAATCCGTCGCGCCGTAACGCATCGGTGGTCGAAGTCATTCATACCACGCATCCGCTGCGCTACGCGATGGAGATCGGGGCCGACCTCGGGCTGGCCTGGGGCTCGCTCGGCAAGGCGATCCTGGCTGAGCTCGACGAAGACGTGGTCGAGGCCGTCCTGGCCGATCCGGGAATCGGTCCCCTGAGCGGTCGCGCCAATCCGCCGCTGGCCGAACTCCGCGATGAGCTCGACGGCATCAAGCGCACGGGTTGTGCCCTTTATGACGATTCTCGCTACGATATTTCGGGGGTCGCGGCCGCGATCTTCGGACGTAACCGCAGCGTGATCGGTTCGATCGGGCTCACCATGCCGTCCCGACGCTTCGCCTTGCGCGACCGCGACGGCATGATTTCCACGGTGCGACTCGCCGCCACCGAACTGAGCAGCCTGATCGCGCTGAAGATCTGAAATCCGGAATCGAGAAATCTGCACCCCATTTCGGAGCCGCGCGCAGCTCCGTGGCGATTTGCGTGCTTGTCCAATTCCATTATACGGAATATCGATCCCTTAATTTGGATTATTCTTGACCTGATTGCGATCGTGGGCAACCATCGCTGCCGCACCCGAAGAGGTGTTTCAGGGAGGGGAAGTCATGACGTATCCGGTACCGGCGCGCCTATCTGGCGCCATTTCGACGATCGCACTTGGGATCGGCCTTTGCTTCGGCGCGAGTCCGGCCATGGCCCAGTCCACCGCCACCGCCCAGAGCGGAGAAGCGACGGCACCCGCGTCGGACGATACTCAGACCGCCGACATCGTCGTCACCGCCCAGTTCCGCGAACAGAAGCTTCAGGATGCTCCGCTCGCGATCACCGCGGTGACGGGCGAAATGCTTGAAGCGCGCGGCCAGACCAACATCACCGACCTGGCGGCTCAGGCGCCCAACGTCACGCTCCGCCAGGCCGCAGCCACCTACGGTCCGGCGATCGTCGCCTATATCCGCGGCGTCGGCCAGCGCGACACCAGCTTCGCGCTCGAGCCCGGCGTCGGCCTCTATATCGACGACGTCTATCTGCCGACGATGCATGGTTCGCTGCTCGCCCTCACCGATCTCGACCGTGTCGAGATCCTGCGCGGGCCTCAGGGCACGCTCGCGGGGCAGAATTCGATCGGCGGCGCAATCAAGCTCTATTCCAAGAAGCCCGACGGCAATGGCGGCGGCTATGTCGAGGCGACCTATGGCAGCTACAACAGGGTAGAGCTGCGCGGCGCCGCCAATTTCACCATCGTCCCGGACAAGCTGTTCGCTCGCATTTCGGCCACGGGAGTCCACAAAGATGGCTATGTCACCCGTTACGACTATGCCTGCACCCACCCTGGCACCACGGTTCCCTCCTCGACGTCCGGCGGCAGGAATTGCAAGCTCGGCACCGAGGGCGGAAAGGACTATGTCGCCGGGCGGCTCGCCCTGCGCTACCAGCCGAGCAGCAGCGTCACCCTCGACGTCGTCGGTGACATAACCCGGGACAATAGCGAAGCGGCGCCAACCACGCTGCTCTATGTGGGCCAGTCGGCCAATCCAGGCGCGACCAATACCGGCTCGGCGACAACCGGCCCCTCGGCGCCCGCCTATACGATCGGTGGTATCCGCTACGGCACGGCGACCGGCTCGCCGTTCATCAGCTACTCGCCCTATGGCAATTACGCGCAGGATACGTTCAGCAGCAGCCCATATGTCAGCTATGAGAATTATAGCGAGTCGACGCCCCGCGACGGCTCCGCGAGCTGGTCGGCACCGGACAAATCGGCGATCAACAGCTGGGGCGTTTCGGGAAATCTCAGCGTCGAGCTGGCTCCCAGCCTGAACGTCACGTCCGTCACTGCCTATCGCGAGTTCGACGGCGTCTACTCATCCGGCGACGGCTCGCCCCTCTCGCCGACCCTGCAGGCAAGCTATATCTTCAACCACCAGTTCAGCCAGGAACTCAGGCTCAACGGATCGATCGGTTCCGCGCTCAACTTCACCGTCGGCGGCTATTATTTCCACAAGCGCAGCGAGAATCGCACACGAGTCACGCTGCCGACGCTCAACTTCATCGAAGACAATATGATCCCGTCGACCACCAAGGCAGTGTTCGCGAATGCCGATTGGGAACTGGTTCACAATCTGCATGCAATTGGCGGCATCCGCTACACCGACATCACCAAGACCTTCATCTTTGGCCGCAAGGGCATTCCGGGCTCCTCGACCGGTGGCGCCACGCCGGCATCGCTTGCATCGCTGGACGGGCTCAAGAGCACCTACGCCGGCAGCCGGGTGGATTGGCGCGGGGCGCTCCAGTATCGCTGGTCCCCGGAGATCATGACCTATGCTCAGGTCTCGACCGGCTTCAAGAGCGGCGGCGTCAATCCGCGCCCGTTCTTTCCGTCGCAGGCGCTGACCTTCGGTCCGGAGACGCTGGTCGCCTATGAGGCGGGCTTCAAGAGCGACCTGTTCCACCGGATGATGCGCCTGAACGTCAGCGCGTTCATGAACAAATATAGTGACATCCTCGTCACGGTCTCGAGCTGTCCGCAGACGGGCAACGCGGCGCCCTGCGCCCTGCCGATCAATGCCGGCAAGGCGACCGTCAAGGGTGGCGAGGCCGAACTGACGCTCCGCCCCGCGCACGGGCTCCAGATCGATGCCTCGCTCGCCTATCTGAACTTCAAATACACCTCCATCTCGGCATCAGCCGCGAGTTCGGGCATCGGGGTCGAGGACGACGGGCAATATATCTCGCCCTGGGAGTGGAGTGCGAGCGCACAGTATGAAATAGATCTCGGCAATCTCGGCTCGCTGACCCCACGTGTGGACATCAGTCACCAGGATGCGTTCAATCGCAACGCCAACAATGTCGACGCGACGACGGGCGGAAAGGACATCTTCGGCCGTGTCGCTGGTCGTACCCTGGTCAATGCGCGGGTGACATTCCGTGCCGCCGACCAGAAGTGGGAAGTGACGGCCGAGGCGCGCAACCTGACCAACAAGCTCTACTACACCGACGTCTTCGACAATCGCGGCTCGACCAACTCAGTCCAGGGTACACCCGGCGAGCCGCGGACCTTTGCCGTCACACTCAAGCGTAAGTTCTGAATCGCGTCCGTTCCGCCGCCTGATAGACGTACACTCGAAGAAACGGCGTCGGCCATCATGGCTGGCGCCGTTTGTCGCCGCCCGGCTGGAAGCGATAAGGCACCGTCGCCCCCGTCGGGGATTGTCCCCCGAGATCGAGGAGGCCAGTCGCGATCCCCGCCGGGGGTTCGCTGCTAGTCTGTCCGCCCTAAAATGATATATTGATAAATCATCATAATTGCTGCACGATCGGCTTTATCGAATGCGTGCCGCCGGTGGCGGGCGAGGACGCAATGGCCGAGCGGCGCGCGACCGGGACACCCGGAATTGCGCCGCATCAATGGCGAAATAGAGAGGATCAGGGCCCTTGCGCGACGAAGACGAACGCCTGCTGTCTGCCGGCTACAAGCGCCTGTTCATCGGCATGTCGTTTTCGGTGGCCGTCTTCAATTTCGCCGATCGATCGGTGCTTGCAGTGCTCGCCCAGCCGATCAAACGCGATCTGGAGCTGAGCGACTTCCAGCTCGGCATCCTGCAGGGCGTCGCCTTCGCATTCCTCTATGCGATCCTGGGCTTGCCGATCGGACGGCTTGCCGAACGGTTCTCGCGCGTCAAGATCGTCGCGGGCGCCATTCTCTTCTGGTCGATCATGACCGCAGCCTGCGGATTGATCGGCAGCTTCACTCAGTTGCTGCTGTGCCGGGTCGGCGTGGGCATGGGCGAAGCCGGCGCTCAACCGGCGACGTCGTCGCTCGTCAGCGACCATTTCCCGCGTGAGCGGCGCGCCTCGGCGATGTCGCTCATCTTCCTCGGCACGCCGGTCGGCACCTTCCTCGGCGCAGTGGTCGGCGGCTGGGTCGCGGCCCATTGGGGGTGGCGCGCTGCCTTTTTCGCGCTCGGTGTTCCGGGCGTGATCGTCGGCGTGACGATTTTGCTGGTGCTGCGCGAGCCCCGGCGCGGACTGGCTGACAATGCCCCGCGCGAGCCCGCGCCCCTGCCCGATTTCGGCGCCTTTCTCCGCGCCGTCGCACGGAAGCGCGGGCTGCTGTTCGTGATTCTGGGCGGCTCGCTCGCCGGCTTCGGCATGACCGCGATTTCGCAATTCCTGGCCGTGTACCTGGCGCGGATATATCAGCTGCCGGTCCAGCAGGCGGGCACGCTGTACGGAACCATCTCGGCGATTGCTCTCGCCGCGGGACTCATCATCGGTTCGTTCGGCACTGACTGGCTTTCGCGGCGCGGCGACCGGCGCTGGCCGGCCTGGGGGGCCGCCACCGGCCTGGCGATCGCCCCCCTTCTCTACTGGATCGCGTTCAACATCCATTCCGTGCTGTGGGGCTCGGTGATGCTCTGCATCGCGGGCGCGACGATGCTCCTTTACTATGGCCCGACGCTGGCGATGATCCAGAATTTGCTCGAGCCGCGGATGCGGGCGACTGGCGCGGCGCTGTTCGCGATCCTCTACACCATTTTCGGCTCGGGCTTCGGGCCGGCAACGGTCGGCTGGTTGAGCGATCATTTTGCCCAGTCGGCATTCGCCGGGGGCAATTATCTGGCTCAATGCCGTGGCGGCAAGGCGGCGCTTCTCGCCGCGAAGAGCCTGGGCGATCCGTGCGCGGTCGCAGCGACCTACGGCATCAGGTCAGCGCTGATGTCCGCCGTGTGCATCCTGTTCGCTGCCTCGATCTGCTTCCTGTTCGCGTCGCGGACGCTGCGGAAGGATTTCTACATCGTCGGGGAGGAAAGGGTGTGAGCGCGCGACCGAGGCTGCTTTCCTGGTTCGAAGCCTATCTCGCTGCTTTCAATCGTGCGGATTTCCCCGGGTTCGGCGCTTGCTACGCGGATAATGTGGTCTTCCACGGCCAGGCGGCGCAACTGGTGGGTCGCGATGCCGTGCTCGATTTCTACCGCAGCGTGCGGACCTATCTGGACGAACGCGTCGACCTGCTGACCTTCGTGGGGGCCGCCGACGGCAGCCGGATCGCCGCTGAACTGCGCACGACGCTCATCGCCCGCAAAGATTGGCCTGACATGCCCACCGGACCGATGCGCGCGGGAGACCAGCGGCAGAGCGTGAACTTCGCCTTTTACGAGATTGCGAATGGCGTGTTCACGCGAGTTCGCACCGCACGCTTCTCGCCCCAGCCGGGAAGCCGGGCGTGACGCCGGAGGCGCGCTTTCGCGCCTATCTGCGCGCCTTCAACCGGAGCGATTGGGATGCGCTGCGCACCTTCTACGCGCCGGATATCCGGCTCGTGATCGGGAACGGCACCGAACTCGTCGGGCGTGAAGCGATCGTCGATTTCTACGGCAAGGTGAAACGGCAGACCATGCGGACGATCGAACTCGTCCAGTGCTTCGCCGACGGCAATGTCCTGGCGGCCGAGATCGAATCGGAATTCCTCGCGCTCGAGGACGCGCCCGATTTCGCGGCGCGACCGATGGCGCGCGGCGACCGCTATTATCTCAACAGCTTCGTCTTCTACGAATTCGAGGCCGAGCAGTACACGCGCATCCGCGCCGCCGTGTTCCGCCGGGAGTTCAGGCCGCTCGCCCCGCGCTGAAGCGCCGGGTCAGCCGTGCGGTGCGAGGTTTGCCCGCTTTCTCGAGGCGGCATGCGACCCTGGCCAATCCACGCCGTCCTCGGGCTCGCCCTTCACCGCGACGGGAGAGAATGACGTGGCGGCATTCACGTCTCCGCCACGATACCGGGTTCGCGTCGGATAGGCATAGATCGGGCGGTGGCGGACCGTGCCGTCAGCCAGCGTCGCGCTTGCCTCGACCGTATCCGGCGCCTTCCCCTGCTCGACCCAGCTCACCACCGCGCCCAGGAAATCCTCGTCATAGGCAATATAGCCACCCGAACAGTGATAGCCCCCCGGTACCACGAACATCCGCGCGAAATCGCGTGTCGCGGCGATCCCGCCCATATGCTCGCGCACCGCCTGATAGTAATCGAGCATGCCATAGATGCCGGCGGCATTGTCGGCCGCGCCCTGCCACATCAACAGCTTGCCGCCCGCATCGCGGAACGCTGTCATGTCGGGATCAGTCGAATCATAGGGCGCGCCGGCACTGATCAGCCGGGCCAGGCTCTGCCGGGTGAAGCGCCAGTCGCGCCACCCGAAGGTGGCGGGAAGATCGCCTGGCAAGAGCAGATATTTCAGGAAGGCCTCAGCGGCGAATTTGCCTGACTGGGTCGGCGCGCCGCGCCCCACCCAGCCCAGCTCGCCGCCATAAGGCGCGCCGCCGGGGAAGAGTGCATTCCCGTCGGCATCGGCTGGCCCGCGGTAATAAGCGCGCGCCGCGTCGACCTGCTGGCGCGTGAGGCACTTCGTGGGATCGCCCGGCCCGGCCGGGCAAAGCAAGGCAGCCGGATCATAGCTGCACGCGCGGGGATCATCGATCTGCCCGTCGGCGATTCCATCGAGTCTGTCGCAGGCCTTGAGCACCGCCTTGTGCAGCAGTTGCACTGCCGCGTCGGTGAAGATCTCCCTGCCCTCCCCGTCGATGCCCTTCTGCGCTTCCCAAAGGAACAGCTGCATCGCGGCCGGCATCGCCACCGAGGAACCGGCGACGATCCCGTCAAAGTCGCCCGGATAGCGCTGCACCTCCATCAGTGCCTCGCGCCCGCCGCCCGAACAGCCGGCGAAATAGCTCTTCTCCGGCGCCTTCCCGTAGAAGCTCGCGATCAGTGCCTTGGACGCGACCGCGACGCCGTGCGCCGCTTTCTCCGCGAACTGGGCGCGGAGTTCGGGATCGCCGATCGCCCAGGTGCCGTCACCGATCCCGGCCGCATGATGCCCGCCATTGTTGAAGGCAACCGCAAAGGCACCGCCAAAGGCGTGCGCGTTGCTGCAGAGCGGCACGATCGAATTGAAGATCACGCCGCACATGCCGCCGCACCCGCCCTGCAGGAAGCGCCCGGTATAGCCCGACAGCGGCAGGCGCAGCTCGAATTCGGTCTGCGGCGTGACATAACCCTTCACCAGGCAGAAGGCGGGGCGCGACCCGGTCGCCGCCTCCTCCTCGGCCGAGCGCAGGCGGAAGGCAATTCCGCCCGCGTCGCGCGCCGGCTGGCGCAGCAAATCGGCACAGGCCATTGCCGGGGCGATGACCTGCCGTTCGGGCAGCGCAATCAGCCGCGCGGGCGAAGGCTGCGCCGGCTGGGCACTCGCGGTCGCGGCGAGAAACAGGCCGATCACGGCCGCGATCGCCATCATCACCGTGCGCATAGGCTCATCCATAAGCAGCGATCAGTGCCTGTTCGACGCCCAGCGGATCGTCGCTCAGCGCGCAGGGGGAGTCGAAGATCATCGTCGCGCGCCGCGGATCCGAATAGGCCGGCCATTCGGGCAGGCCGGCCACATTGGGATTTCCCGTCCGCGCGAAGGCGGCCCAGCGGCGGCTCATCACATTTGCGAGCGCCTGTGCCTCGGTCGCGCGCGGTGCCAGATTGGGGAAGTCGGCGACGGTATCGAACACCATGGGCAATTCGACTCCATGATGCGCGCGCAGCGTGCCCCCACTCACCGGCGATTGCCAAGCGACCAGGTACGCGTAGCACGGCGCCGTTCCCGCCACGGCGCGCTTCTCCTGGACGACCCGGGCATTGCGGCCCATCCCGGCCTCGGTGGTGATCGCGAAATACAGGTCGCTCGGCGTGGCGTCGGGGCGCAGGCGGCGGAAGCCGTTGATCAACGGCCCGGCCTCGCGCACCTTGCTCTCGAGCGCGGCGGCCAGCCCCCCCCAGTCGAGCGAGAAGGCGCCCTCTGGTGGAAAAAGGACGGTGGTCTCGGTCGCCGTGTGGCCGACCATCATCGCAATGCCGGGCGATACCGGCGGCGTGCCCGGTGCGAACGGAATCTGCGGGATCACGGCGCCGTCGGCGACAATCCCGGGCCCGAGCATCGGATTGCCTTTGGTCACCTTTTGAAGCCCGGCCAGCAGGCGATCCGCCGACACCGCGCGAAGGGCGTCCACGTCGCCGGGCGCGATACCGAGTGCCTCGAACAGCGCCGCCGCGATGCGCATGCTGTCCTCCGGCGTGGTTGCGTAGGTGCCGAAGCCGCTCTGCAGCGCCGCGCGGTGAAACAGCCCCTTCGCCGAGGGCATCGCCAGCAGCGACGCGACTTTCGACCCGCCGCCCGAATGGCCGAAGACCATCACGCAATCCGGGTCGCCACCGAATGCAGCGATGTTGTCGCGCACCCATTGCAACGCCAGGACCAGGTCGAGCTGGCCCGGATTGGCCGCCGCTTTGCTCGACGGTGCGAGGTCGCCGAAATAGAGATAGCCGAACGCATTGAGCCGGTGGTTGAGCGTCACCAGGACCACGTCTTCCCGCGCGCAGAGGCGCGCGCCGTCATTCACCGGATCCGATCCCGAGCCGACCGCGAAACCGCCGCCATGGACCCAGACCATCACCGGACGCTTCGCGCTCCTGTCCGCCCCCGGGGTCCAGACGTTCAGAACCAGGCAATCTTCCGCCTGGGGCGGCTCCGACGCGCGGCCGCCCGGGGTGGTCAGCTGCGGACAGGACGGGCCGAAGCCGGTTGCATCGCGCACCCCGCTCCAGCCTGTCGGCGGCTCGGGGGGGAGGAAGCGGCGTGCGCCCCCGGTCGGGGCGCCATAAGGAATCCCGCGGAACACCTGCGTTCCACGCTCGACCGCGCCGCGGACCTTGCCGTGGCGTGTCGTCACGACAGGGGAGGTGCGGGCAACGGCGCGGGATGCGGGCAGCATAGCGGCAGCGGCAGCCGCGCAGCCCCCCAGAAACAGGCGGCGGGACGGCGAGGCGCCCTCCCCTCGATCGGCCATTTGCCTTCTCCCATCCATCCCAAGCCGCGATCGCGACCATGGCTTGCCCGGCGCATCGCCGTGATGCGCCGGGCCCGTCATTCACCCGGCAGTTCAGAAGCCGAAGCGCAGGCCTACGCGATAGCGGCGGCCGACATTGTCGTAGTTCACCGAGTTGTTGTTGCCGTTCCAATAGGGCGGCGGGGTGGTGTCGAACAGGTTGACGACGTTCGCGTACAACTGGATCTTCTGGGTCCCGCGATCGATGAGTTTGAAGCTCACCCCCAGGTTGGTGTAAAAACGTGAGGGCACGCGGTTGGTGTTGATGCTGTTCGGCAGCGTCACGCTATAGCCCGGATCTTCGGGCCCCACATAGGTCGCGTCCACCTTGCCGGCCGAGATGAAGTGCTCCTGCGCAGTCAGTTCGAGCCGCCCGAGATTCAGGATCGCGAACCCGTCGACCACCCAGGACGGCAGGCCATTATACCCATTGTCGCCGGCGCGATTGATGCCGGGCAGCGAGCTGTTGGTATAATCCATCGTGTGGGTCGCCAGGGCACGCAGATCGAGAGTCGTTCCGCCGCCGAAATGCGCCCGATAGCTGCCCTCGATGTCGATGCCGCGCAGGTCAACGCGGTTGAGGTTCAGGAAAAGCACCTGGACGCTCTTGAGGATCCCGTTCGAATCGCGCGTCACCAGGCTGCAAATATCCGCGGCATTGGTGGAATTGCAGGTGTTGACGATCACCTGGGCGCCGAGTGTCGCGATCGCGCTGTCGATGCGAACCTTGTAATAATCGACTGACAGTCGCAGCCCGTTGAGAGCGCCCTGGGGCTGCAGCGTTACCCCGGTAGTGAAGGTTCGCCCCCGCTCCGGCTTCAGGTTGATATTGCCGCCGGTGAAGGTCTGGGCGAACACCTGGGTCGATGTCTTGCTGTCGGTGATCGCAAGCTGACCGCCGACTGGTGACGTGAACAATTCGGCCGTGTTGGGCGCCCGGAAATCGCGCGATTCGGTCGCGCGCAGCAGCAGCCAGTCGACTGGCTTGTACGTCACGCCGACCTTCCACGTCGTGGAGTTGAAGTCGTTGGAGGTGGTCGGGCTCTTCGACGTGTAATGGGTCTGGCGGATCGCACCGTTCAGCTCGAGGCTTTTGGCCACCGCGCTGTCCCTGAGCAAGGGCACGGCTACTTCGCCATAGCCTTCGATCACATCGACGCTGCCGTCGGAGGGCGTCGAATTATAGACGTAGAAGCCATTGGCGGCAGAGATCGGATCGACCCTGATCTTGAGCGTGTCCTTGCGGGTTTCGATGCCCGTCGCGACCGCAACCGGTCCCGCCCAGGTCTCGAACGGCGAACCCCTGAGATTGAGCGCACTCGCGAGCTCGGTATAGGTGGAATTCTGATAGGTCGTGCCGAAGGCATAAGCCTTGGCGGCGGCGCTGTACTGGCCCTGCCCCAGGATGTTGAGCGGAACGCAGGCCGGATCGTCATTGGTTGGATCCGCGTCCGCGTTTACGCGGCAGACGATCGATCCGCCGGGTGTGCGCACCGCGTCGATCGCCTTGGCGAAGCGCGCGGTGATGCGGTCGTTCTTGGTCGACTGGTGATAGTCGGTCAGCCCATATTCGAGATAGCCGTCCCATTTCCAGCCGCCGCCCAGGTCGCCACTGGCGCCGCCGACAAAGCGGAAGGAGTCGCGCTTCGTGACGCTGTCCATCGTTCCGAAATCTGTACCGAGCTTGCCGATGGTCACCGAGGCGATGTTGTTGGCGATCATCGTCTGCTGGATCGAAGCGGGCAGATAGGGATTGCTGACCTTGATCACGTCACCGGTCGCCGGAAAGCCGGTGTCGCGGATTTCCGGGCCCTGCGTGTAGCCCGCCACATGCCCATAGCTCGCTTCGAAAAACGGCTTGAAGGCTGACGAAACTTCAAATTCGCCGTGCATGTAGCCATTGTAGCGGGTGACGGGGATGGAGAGCTTGGGATCGCCGAAAAAGGCGTTGAGTCCAGCCCCGGACCCTCCTTGCTGGAACAGCGAATTGGCATATTGTCCGTAGTTGAAGGTCGTCGGCTGCCCCGCCGCGTCGAACTGAATCCCGCTCAGCACGCCGCCATTGGCGGCCGTGCGTACCCCGGCGGTACTGGTCGTCGCCGTGATGAGACCGCCCGGCGTCAGCGTCGAGGTATGGACGTTGGTCGTGATGTTGTGTGCCGGACGACCACCGGCACCCGGCGTGCCCGTCAGATCCGCAAGCTCGTTGCCGCAGAAATTGCGCGTGTAGCAGCCACCCGTGCCCTTATCCTTGTCATATTCGAGGCCGGCCACGAAATGGCCGCGGCCATCCGCAAAGCTCGACCCGCCCGCCAGTTGCACCGAATATTCCTTGCCGTCGCCGACATCGGTCACGCCATATCCAATCGTGCCCTTCACACCCTGGAGATGGGTGTCGAGCTGGATATTGATCACGCCCGAGACTGCGTCCGAACCATAGGCGGCCGATGCGCCGCCGGTGACGATGTCGGCGCGGCTCACCAGAAGCGTCGGAATGAGATTGAGATCGACCGTCCCGGTCGAGGTGCTGGGAGCGAAGCGGCGGCCGTCGACCAGGACCAGCGTACGCGAGGCCCCGAGCCCCCGCAGGTCGGCGATGCGCGCGCCGGCGTTCACCGGGCTGATATTCGAGCCCACGACCGAGTTGGCCGGAGACGTGGTCGAGCGGAATGCCGGCAGCTGCGCCAGCGCTTCGCCGACATTGGGCGACGCCATGCGCTGGATCTGGTCGCCGCCGATCGTCGAGACCGGCGTTGGAGCGGTAAACCCGGTCGAGCCGAGGCGGGTGCCCGTGACGACGATATCAGCCGTGTCGGCTGCCGGGGCCTTGGCGCTATCCGCCTGAGTCGACGTCTCACCTGTCGTGGCGGTGGAGTCCTGGGCCCCCGAGCCCTCAGCCGGCGCTGCTTCGATCGCGACCCGATCGGGATTCCGGGAGAGAGGCGCCGCGGCAAAGGCACTCGATCCGAGCGGGGCGGCAACGCTCAGCGCAGTCGACCCCAGGATCAGGCACCGCACCAACTTCAACCGTCCCATTTTCAGCTCGTGACCCATCATATCTTCTCCCATTCATCCGTTATGTGCTGGCAATCTGCGCTGCCTGTTTGCGAGATACTGGCGGCCCCGCGCGTCGAGGCCGTCCGACGAGACGGCGCTCCGGAGCGCCGTGGTTCAATTGGAGGGATTTTCCGTCCTGCCCGGAAATGACCGCGGACGGGGCCTGCCGCGCCCCGATCGGCCACGACGGGTCCCCGAAACGCAGCAGCCCGAGACATCATTTCTAATGTCGATCGCCACAGTCCTCTCCACCAGGGGTATTGTTGATTATTCAATGATGATAATTCAACAATCGCGCTTTGGCAAGCGACAAACACGGGATCGACGGATAAGGAATGGTGATGAAACAACACGAATCGAGTGCGGCACACCGCGCCGTTGAGGCGCTCGAGGAACGCTGGGCAAATGTCGCGCCGCAGAACCTGCCCTACCATATCCTGCTGCTCAGCAAGCTGCTCGACCGGGTCACGGCGCAGCATGTCAGGGAAACGGCTGACCTCTCGCTCGCTGAATGGCGGACGATCGCTCACCTCGATTATCTCGGCACGTGCAGCGCAAGTGAAATCGCCAACCTCGCTTTCGTCGATCGCGCCGAGGTGAGCCGGGCGCTGGGCAATCTGGAAAAGCGCGCGCTGGTTCGCCGCGAGCCCCATCCCAGGAAACGCAACAGCCGCCTTGTCTCGCTGACCGACGAGGGCAAGAAGGTCCATGCCGCCGTCCGCGGAGAGCGCGGCAAGTTCTTCAACGACTGGGTCGCCGACCTGACCGACGCGGAGCGCAAGCAGCTCGATTCGGGGCTGCGCCGCATCATCAAGCGCGTCGTCATGATCGCGCCCGACGTGATCGACTTCTAGATCAGCCCGGCGCGTCCATGGCCGCCGCAAGATGGTCGAGCACGAGCTGGGCCGGCTTGGCGAGAATGGCGCGGCGGCGGCGGTAGATCTGGAAGCTCCGCTCGATGACGAGCTCCGGGATTGAATGGACCTGGAGCAATCCCGCATCGACCTGCCCCGCGACGAGGGCCATCGGCAACCAGCCAAGCATGTCGCTGTTCGCCACCATCGCGATCTGGGCGCCGATCGAATTGGTCTCGACCGCGATCCTGGGCAATTTCCGACCCGAACGGCTCAACAGCTCCTCGAACATCAGCCGCGGCGTTCGGCCTCGCCCGAGCATCACCCAGGAACAGTCGAGCAGGGCATCGAGGTCGGTCGAGGCCGGATCGAGCCGCGGGTTGCCGACCCGGCTGCAGGGCACGAACCTGTCCTCGACCCGGCACGGCGCGATGGCGATCATCTCGTCATGTTCCAGCCCGTCGGTCGCGACGATCAGGTCGAGCCGCCGGCCGACCAGCGCGTCGACCAGCTCGCTGTCGGGCGCTTCGAAAAGATCGACAATGATCTCGGGCGCGTCGCGCAGCATCGCCGCGATCGCGCGCGGCACTACGCCCCTGCAGAGCGCGGCAACCGCGCCGAGCCGCAGCCTCCCGCGCTGCATCCCGTTGAGCGCGGCGACCGCCTGCTCGGCCTGTTCCATTTCGAAGACGAGCAGACGGGCGTGATCGATCAGCGCCTCGCCCGCCGCCGTGAGCGCCATGCCCTTGCTGTGTCGTTCGAACAGCGGGCTGCCGAGGCGAAGTTCCATTTCCTGGATGCGACGGCTCAGGGAAGGCTGAGTCATGTTCACCACATGCGCCGCACGGCCGAGGCTGCCGCAATCTACCACGGCAAGGAAAGCGCGCAGGTCGCGTCCGTCAAAGCTCATGCGCCCGCCTATGAGTTCTTCCCTGGCGCACCGCAAGCCGGCGTGCCGGGGCCGTCACGACGTCGGCCGTGCCTCGACGATGCGAACGAGATCGCTCAACGTGTCGCAGACCGGGGTGGGCACGCCGAGGCGCGCACCCTCGCGCGAGATGGCGCCGTTGATCGTCTCGATCTCGGTCGCCCGGCCCGCTTCGCGATCCTGCAGCATCGAGGCCTTGTGTCCGCGATGCTCGCGCAGCGCGGTATCGATGCTCGCCATGATCCCCGCGCGAACGATAGTGATTCCCTTCGCGGCGGCGACCGCGGCCGTCTCGCGCGCGACTGCCTCCGCAATGCGACGCCCGGGCGGATTGTCCATGCCCGAATTCGACACCTCGCACAGCATGGCGATGGCATTGAGCGCCGCGTTGAACGCGACCTTTTCCCACACCGCTGCGGCGATGTCGTCGGGGCGCGAAACCGAGAAACCAGCCCGCTCCAGCAGCGCGGCAACGCGTTCGGCGGGGGCTTGAGCACCAGGCGCCATCGGCCCGACGCAAAGGGAAGCAGCGCCATGCGTCGTCACCGCAGCTGGGCCCGCAAGATCGGCCGGGATCAGCGCAGTGCCTATCACCACCCGATCCGCGCCGAAAGCATCGGCGAGAAGCTCGGCATTCCCGATACCGTTTTGCAGCGTCAGCGCGACGGGGCGTCCGCCCTGCAGATGCGCGACTGACGCGATGGCCGAGGCGCTGTGCATGCCCTTGGTGAACAGGATGACGAGGTCGATCGGGGCGCTGACATCGGCCGCGAGCGACGCCGCCACCGGAACGGTTCGCGTCCCGCTGTCGTCGGTGAGCGTGATGCCCCGCTCGCCGATTGCGGCAAGCCGCGCGGGATCGACATCGATCACCACGACCTGCGCGCCGGTTTCGGCGATCCGTGCGGCGAACAGACTGCCCATTGCGCCCGCGCCTAGGATCGCGACCCTGCCGAAGCCGCGCGCGCCGCTGGATGCGAGGGACGCGGTCATATCGAATAGATGTCGAGCAAGGTCGGCACCACGTCGTTGAGCAGCCGGATCACCTTGCGCGAAATCCGCCAGCCCGACTCCCCGTGCACCAGCTCATGCTCGTATCGACCGAAAAAACCATGCGTACGCCCCGCACGGACATCAACCAGATTGACGATGAAGCAGCTCGAGATGCTGGCGGTTCCCGGCGCCCGCGCGGTCACCATCACGTTGCTGATAGCGTGCATCACCCTGAGCCGCACTTTCGAAGCGACCGACATGCCCGATCGGATTCGCCTGATCCGGTCCTCCAGGTTGCTGCGCCCATGATAATAGATCAGCGACAATTCGCTGTCGGGGTCGCTGGTCTGCTCGCTCTCGCTTTTCCACGCCGGCATCCAGAACACGGTATCGGGCGTGAACAGCTCGATCCACGCGTCATAGCTCCCCTCGTCGAGCAGCAGCGCCTCGCGGTACAGGAAGAGCTCGGCCTCGCGGTCAGTCAGCAGCGTCATGCCAGTCCATCCTGCATGCGGGTCGCCCAGGCGCGATAGTAACTGTGGAAGAGGCTTTCGTCGCAGGTCTGCGCCTGGCCGAGCACGCTGCGCTGGGGGTTGAGGCCGATCATCTCCGAATAGGCATTGCCGCCCTCGACCGAGGCGGTGAGGCCGCGGGCGTGGCCCTGCAGCCATGGCCGTTCCTGCCGTGCCATGCCCATCTGGCATTCCTCATAGACGACCGTGTCGTCGGGGGTCGCCATGCCCGTCGGATTGAAGAAATCCTCATATTGCCTGATCCGCGTTCGCCGCGCCTCGGCGCTCTCGCCACGCGGCGCGATGCACCAGGTCTGCATCTCGGTGAGGTTGTGCGCAATCGGCCGGATCACCCGCAACTGGCTCGAGGCATTCTCCGCGATCTGGAGGTTGGGGAAAATCGTCAGGTTGCGCATGTTGAACATCCAATTGCGCCGCGCCGTGCCGATCCGCTCGGCGATCTCGTCAGCCCGCTCATAGAGCGGCAGTGCCGGGGTCACCGCCATCAGGCCCCAGTTGAGGACGTGACCGTGCTCGAAGCTGAACGTGCCGCCGGTCGGCCCTTCGGCGTCTTCCTTCCAGAAATCGCTGCCGCCAAGCGTCGACTGGACGACATCGTTCTTCTGCTCGCGCGCCCGCGCTTCCAGGATTCGGATGTAGCTCGGGTGAGTCGAGGTGAAGTGATATTGATCCGAGCAATTCTCGAGCTGCATCTTCCAGTTCGCCGCGAAGGTGAAGCGGACCGCGCCCGGCACCAGCTCGACGCCTTCGGTGCTCTGGTCAGCCACCAGATCGAGCAGCTTGCGCGCCTCTCCCAGATAGTCTTCGAGGCTCGGAACATCGGGGTTGAGACTCGCGAACAGAAAGCCCCGATACTCGCCGAAGCGCGGGATGCGCGCGAGATCGTGATTCTCGCGATCGAAGCCCGCACCATAGCAGCCGCCGCTCCGCCACTTGATATTGCGGTTCGCACCCGAACTGTCGAAGCTCCAGCTATGGTACGGGCAGACGTGAAGCCGCGTATTGCCCGACAGCTGCTGCGCGACGCGCGCGCCCTTGTGAGGGCAGGCGTTGATCAGGCCGTTGAGCGCGCCATCCTCCGAACGGCTGACGATGATGGGCACGCGGCCGATGAAACCGGTAAAATAGTCATGCGGCTGAAGCGCCTGGCTTGCCATGCCGACGAACACCCAGCCGCCCTCGAAAATATATTGCTGCTCCAGCGCGAACACGTCCGGGTCGCTGAACAGCGCACGGTTGATGCGAAAGACGCCGTCAGCGGGACGATCGTCGATCAGCTCCGACAGGCGATATGCCGACATAGGCGTTTCCTCTCCCGCGTCGCTCAGGCGACGACGATTTCCACCAGCGTGGGCTTTTCGGCCGCAAAGGACCAGGTCAGCGCTGCGTCCAGTTCCTCCGGCGTTTCCGCGCGGCGCGCCGCCATCCCGTGCCCTGCGGCGAGCGCACAGAAATCGAGCCCGCCGAGATCGGTGCCCTCGACCTTGCCGAGCCCGAAATGGCGCCCGAACGATTCAAGGGCTTCATAGCGGCGATTGTTGATCACCAGCACGCTGAGCGGCAAGCTGAGCCGGCTGGCGGTAAACAGCGCCTGGATCGAGTACATCGCCGAGCCGTCGCCGATCAGGGCGATCACCCGTTCGTCCGGCCGGGCCATCGCGATCCCCACCGCCGCGGGCAGCGCATAGCCAAGCCCACCGCTCGCCGTGGTGTAGAAGCCGTCGGCGCGCACGATCGGCAGGAAATCATGCATCGCGTCGCGGCTCGACGGGGCCTCCTCGACGATGACCGATTCCGTCGGCCGAAGCGCCGCCACGCGATGCATCGCCAGGCGATCGGTGATCGCGTCCCCTTCCGGCCGCGCGAAAAGCGCTCGCGCCGGCGGTGCGGCGCGCGACGATGCGTGTACCCGTTCAGCGAGATAGTCGAGCGCGATCCGGCTGTTGGCCAGAATCGCGCTGCCCGAGGGCGCCCAGGACAGCACGGTAGGATTGTCGTCGACCAGCCACAGGTCCAGCGCGTCGGGGATGTGCGGCCCGGACGCTTCGGTGTGGTAGAGGTTGAGCGGGCCGCCGACGACCAGTGCCACATCATGCCCGGCCAGCGTTTCGACAATGTCCTTCCGGCTCGCACGCAGGAACCCGGCGAACAGCGGGTGGTCCTCGGGAAATGCGTTGCGGCAGGCAAAGGGCGCGACATGGACCGGCGCGCGAAGCGCCTCCGCGAGCCGTATCGCTGCGTCCCATGCGCCGTCGCGACCGACGCCCGCGCCCAGGATGATCACGGGCCGTTCGGCGCGGCCGAGCGCCTCGACGAGCTGTGCCAGGGCCCTCGGATCGCCGGGATTGGCCGTCGCGATCTGGCGCGGTTCAACCGCCTCGCCTTCACGGTCCCAATCGTCGACCGGCACGGAGACGAAGGTCGGCCCGAAAGGCGGAGTCATGGCGACATGATAGGCGCGCGCGATCGCCCTCGGCACATCGGCGGCACGCGCCGGCTCGCACGCCCATTTGACGAACGGGCGCGGAAATTCGGTAGGCCGATCGGCATGGAGAAAGGGCTCGAACGGCAGGATCGATCGCGCTTGCTGCCCGGCCGTCACCACCAGCGGCGTCTGGTTCTTGAAGGCAGTGAACAGATTGCCCATCGCGTGCCCGACCCCGGCCGAGCTGTGGAGGTTGACCAACGCCGCGTTGCGGCTGGCCTGGGCAAAGCCATCCGCCATGCCGACCACGGTCGCTTCCTGAAGGCCGAGTATATAGCTGAAATCCTCAGGAAAATCCCGGAACATCGGCAGCTCGGTCGATCCGGGATTGCCAAAGATATGCGTCATGCCCAGCCGGCGCAGCAAATCCAGTGTTACATCCCTGACTGTCGGCATCGAATTGCGTTCCTCTCCGGAAGAATCGCGCTTGGACCCGAGAGGCCTATGCAGTCTATTGCAAAATTCTGGTGAAGTCATTCGTATTAGCTATGACATCGCGTGGATAAGCCCTCGCGGAGCCCGCTGCCAAGCAGATCACGCTCCGTTCTCCCTTCGCCAGGGAAGCGAGAAAAGGAATAGCGGCGAGCGTCTCCACAGGGCTCCACGTCCCTCGATTCAATCGTTGCGACAATCATGGAAAGGTGCGGGTGGAAGAGCGCTGCATAGGCTCTCGCCTGCTCTTTGACATGACCGAAATCTGCCAATGACCGCTGTTATGGCGGCCCCTCCCGCTGTTCCCCGCTGTTCCGCCGCTGTTACCCGCGCCGCGCCGCTGTTCCTTCCCGTTGTTCCGTCGCTGTTTTCCCGCTGTTATTCGATAACAGCGGGATCACCGACAAAACATTGATAAAAAACGAGAAATTTGTCCGGAAAATCCAACATAACAGCGGCGAAAAAAGGTTTACCGGATATCAGCGGATAACAGCGGGAATTCTCAGCCGCTCCTGGACCCGGCGACCATCCGTCAGTCCCGATCGGACCGCCACCGCGCAAGCAGCGCGGCCGGTTCTTCGGTCGCCCGGATCCCGCCCGGAGTCCTCGAGAAGCGCGGCACCGGCGCGACCTGTTCCAGGCCCTCATGCTCGACATAGACGCCGCGCGCGCGCAGATGCGGATGCGCCGCCGCCTCGGTCAGCGGCACCACAGCCGCGACACAGCAATCAGTGCCCTCCAGCAGCGCCGTCCATTCGAGCGACGTGCGGCCTGCGAACACTTGTTCGAGGAGCCGGCAATCCTCCGGCCAGCTGGCCCGATGATGCTGGCGGGCGAGCAGGTCGCGCGGCGCACCGATCCGTTCGACGAGCTGCGCGTAGAAATGCGGCTCGATCGCGCCGACCGAAATTTCGAGGCCGTCGGCACAGATGTAGCAGCGATAAAAGGGCGCCGCGCCGCCCAGCATATTGGCGTCGCGCTCCATCGAGATGTGCCCGGCGGGCAGCAGGCCGGCGAACATGGTCATCAGCGATGATGTCCCGTCGACGATCGCGGCATCGATCACCTGGCCGCGGCCCGAGCTTGCCCGTTCGACCAGGGCAGCGGCGATGCCGAAGGCGAGCAACATCGATCCGCCGCCGAAATCCCCAACCAGGTTGAGCGGCGGCGTGGCCGGTTCGCCGGGCCGTCCGATCGCCGCCAGCGCGCCGGTCAGCGCGATATAGTTGATGTCGTGCCCCGCGGCCTTGGCGAGCGGTCCGGTCTGGCCCCAGCCAGTCATCCGGCCGTAGACAAGCCTGGGATTACGCTCAAGTGTGACCTCCGGGCCGAGGCCGAGCCGTTCCATGACGCCGGGGCGGTTCCCCTCGATCAGCACATCGGCCATGTCGATCGCTTCGAGCGCCTGCTCCCGCCCCTCGGGCGTGCGAATATCGAGGATCAGCGTCGCTCGGCCGCGGTCGACGATCGGGTTGGGCCAGCCATTGCCGCCAGGCCGATCGATGCGGAGCACCTCGGCGCCCAGATCGGCGAGCAGCATTGCGCAGTGCGGGCCGGGGCCGATGCCCGCGAACTCGACGACTCGGATGCCCGAGAGCGGCCCGCCGCTCATGCCGGCTGCAGGTCGCGCGCGACCATCCCCGCGAGCCGATCGCTGATCAGGCTTTCAGCCTCGGTCATGATCCGGTCGATCAGGTCGGCGCAGGTCGGCACGTCGTGGATCAGCCCCTGCACCTGCCCTGCCCAGATCAGCCCGGCATCGAGATCGCCGGTTTCGAGCGCAGTCCGGCCCAGCGCCCCGCCGACGAACGGGCGGACATCCTCGAAGGTCGCGCCGGGCTGCAGCGCGATCTCGACCACCTTGTCGGACACGCCGTTCCGCGCGACGCGCCCGGTGTTGCGGAACTGGCGGAAGATCAGGTTGGTGGCACGCTCGTCATTGTCGACCAGGAACTGCTTGATGCGGTCATGGATCGGCGCCTCGACAGTGGCGCAGAAGCGCGTGCCCATGTTGATCCCCTCGGCGCCGAGCGCCAGCGCGGCGACCAGGCCGCGGGCATCACCGATGCCGCCCGAGGCAAGCATCGGGATCTTCACCTTGTCGGCCGCCGCCGGGATGAGCACCAGACCCGGGATGTCGTCCTCGCCGGGATGGCCGGCGCATTCGAAGCCGTCGATCGAGATGACGTCGACCCCCATCCGCTCGGCCGACAGCGCGTGGCGAACCGCCGTGCATTTGTGGATGACGATGATGCCATGCGCCTTGAAATCCTCGACATGCTCGCCGGGATTATAACCCGCCGTCTCGACGATGCGGATGCCCGAATCGATGATCGCACGGCGATACTCGGCATAAGGCGGCGGCGACACCGAAGGCAGGATGGTGAGGTTCACCCCGAACGGCTTGTCGGTCATCGCTCGGCAGCGGTCGATCTCGCGGCGCAGGTCATCGGGGCTCGGCTGGGTCAGCGCGGTCAGAATGCCGAGCCCGCCGGCATTGGAGACAGCCGCCGCCAGCTCGGCGCGCCCGACCCACATCATCCCGCCCTGGACGATGGGGTGCTCGACCCCGGTCAATTCAGTGAATCGCGTGCGGATCGCCATATTCCCTCTCCCCTATGTATCCTGTCGCGATTGGGCCGGTCAGAGCCGTTCGACGATCGTCACATTGGCGATGCCGCCGCCTTCGCACATGGTCTGCAATCCGTAGCGCCCGCCCCGCGCCTTCAGCGCATGAAGCAGGGTCGACATCAGCTTGGTCCCCGAAGCGCCGAGCGGATGGCCGAGCGCGATCGCGCCGCCATTGACGTTGAGCTTCGCCGGATCCGCGCCCAGCGTCTTCAGCCACGCCATCGGCACCGAGGCGAACGCTTCGTTCACCTCGAACAGGTCGATATCCTCGAGCTTGATCCCCGCCCGCGCCAGCGCCTTGCGCGTCGCCGGGATCGGCTCCTCGAGCATGATGACGGGGTCGCCCGCCGTCACCGTCAGGCCCACGATCCGCGCGATCGGCGTGAGGTTGAACCGCTTCAGCGCAGCCTCGCTCACCACCATCGCACCCGAAGCACCGTCGCTGATCTGGCTGGCATTGGCGGCGGTGATCGTGCCGCCCTCGGCGATCGTCTTCACCTGGGCCATCGCCTCGAGGCTGCTGTCGGGGCGCACGCCCTCGTCCTGGGCGAAGACGCCCTCGAGCGTCTCGATCGGCACGATCTCCTCGGTGAAAGCACCGGCCTTGATCGCAGCCGCCGCCTTGCGATGGCTGCCGAGCGCATATTCGTCCATCATCTCGCGCGTGAAGCCATATTTGTCGGCGATCGCCTGCGCGCCGTAGAACTGGCTGAACTCAGCCACGCCATAACGGTTCTTGATCGAGCGTGGCCAAGGCCCCTCACCGATCCCGGCCTGGGCGTGAAGCGCGATGTTCGACCCCATCGGCACGCGCGTCATGCTCTCGGCGCCTGCCGCGATGACGATATCCTGAGTCCCCGACATCACTGCCTGCGCCGCGAAGTGAAGCGCCTGTTGCGACGATCCGCACTGGCGATCGATCGTCACCGCCGGCACGCTGTCCGGCAGCCGCGAGGCGAGGACGATGTTGCGGCCAAAGGCAAAGGCCTGCTCGCCCACCTGGCTGACACAACCGACGATCACATCCTCGATCGCGGCCGGGTCGACCCCGGTCCGGTCGACCAGCGCATTGAGCACTGCAGCCCCCAGATCGGCGGGATGGACCCCGGCCAGCGCGCCTTTGCGACGGCCACCGGCGGTGCGCAGCGATTCAACGATATAGGCTTCTGCCATAATGGAGCTCTTCCTTGAGGTTCAGCGCGGCGCCATGCGGATAGCACCATCAATGCGGATTACGTCGCCGTTGAGCATCGGATTGGCGATGATCGAGTCGACCAGTTGCGCATATTCCTCGGGCTTTCCGAGTCGGCTGGGATGCGGCACCTGATGGCCGAGCGACTCCTGCGCCGCCTCGGGCAGGCCCTTGAGCATCGGCGTCAGGAAGATGCCCGGCGCGATCGCCATCACCCGGATACGGTGCTGGGCAAGGTCGCGCGCGGCCGGCAAGGTCAGCCCGACGACACCGCCCTTGGACGAGGCATAAGCCGCCTGGCCGACCTGCCCGTCATAGGCGGCAACCGAGGCGGTGTTGACGATCACGCCGGCTTCCTCGCCCTCGATCTTGGCGGCGATCAGGCGCGCGGCGAACTTCGAGATCATGTTGAAGGTGCCGATCAGGTTCACCTCGACTGCCTTGCGGAACAGGCCGAGCGGATGCGGATCGCCATTCTTGTCGACGATGCGCATTGCCGTCGCGATACCCGCGCAATTGACGAGAATGCGCGCCACGCCATGCGCCGCCTCGGCCTTGGCGATCGCATCGGTCACGCTTGCATCGTCGGAGACATCGACCGGCAGAAACAGGCCCCCGATCTCCCGCGCGGTAGCCTCGCCGACTTCCGCATTGAGATCGAAGATCGCGACCTTCGCGCCCTTGCTCGCGAGCAAGCGTGCGGTCGCGCCGCCCAGCCCCGATGCGCCGCCGGTGACGATGGCGGCAACCCCGTTCATGTCCATTTATCCTGCCCCTTAAACCAGTTCGACCGCGATCGCAGTCGCTTCACCACCACCAATGCACAGGGCAGCCACGCCCCGCTTGCCGCCGCGCGCCTTCAGCGCGGCGATCAGGGTCGCAATGATCCGCGCGCCCGAAGCGCCGATCGGATGGCCGAGCGCGGTCGCGCCGCCATTCACATTGAGCTTGTCGCGCGGAATGCCGATCTCGCGCTGCGCGATCATCGCGACCGCGGCGAACGCCTCGTTCACCTCGAACAGGTCGACATCGTCAGCACTCCAGCCGGCCTTCTCGAGCACCTTGCGGATCGCCGGCACCGGCGCGGTCGTGAACTCGGCCGGCGCGTGCGCATGGGCGGCAGTCGCGACGATCACCGCAACCTGAGCCAGGCCCTGCGCCTCGGCGACCGAGCGGCGCGTGATCACCAGCGCGGCGGCGCCATCGGAGATCGAGGCGGACGTCGCGGCGGTGATGGTGCCGTCCTTGGCAAAGGCCGGCTTCAGCGTCGGGATCTTCTCCGGCTTCGCCTTGCCCGGCTGCTCGTCCTCCACGACGGTCACCTCGCCGCCGCGCGTCGCCATCGTCACCGGCACCACTTCCTCGAGAAACGCGCCGCCGCTGATCGCCGCATTGGCGCGCGACAGGCTCTCGATCGCGAAACTCTCCTGGTCGGCCCGGGTGAACTGGTAGACCCGGGCGCTGTCCTCGGCAAAGGCGCCCATCGGCTTGCCCTGGTCATAGGCATCCTCGAGTCCGTCGCGCATCATCGAATCGATCACGACGTCATGGCCGATCCGCGCGCCCGAGCGATGCTTGGGCAGCAGATAGGGCGCGTTGGTCATGCTCTCCATGCCGCCGGCGATCACGACATCGACCGTCCCGGCGGCAAGCGCCTCGGCGGCCATGATCGTCGCCTGCATGCCGGAGCCGCACATCTTGTTGACCGTGGTCGCCTCGACCGACATCGGCAGCCCCGCCTTCAGCGCCGCCTGGCGCGCCGGCGCCTGGCCGAGCCCGGCCGGCAGCACGCAGCCCATATAGATGCGGTCGATCGCCTCAGGCGAGACCTTCGCGCGTTCGACCGCGGCCTTCACCGCCACGGCGCCGAGATCGGTCGCGCTCGCGGCGCTGAGCGCGCCCTGGAAGCCGCCCATCGGGGTGCGGGCAAAGCTGGCGATGATGATCGGGTCGTCGGTCATGTCTAATCTCCTCGGCGTTCAGCGCCGTCGCGCGAGTCGCTCGACACCCATTTACCTACTGTCGGGAATAATGCTACTCACGAGTAGCTATAAATTATTCACTCGTGCCAAGGACAGCATGTCCGTCAATCCCGCCCCCCTCGAACCGGCCGCCTCGCCGTTCAGATCGACCCGCACGACGATCGCGGAGCGCGGGCAGAAGCGTGCCGCCCTGCTGCTCGCTGCGGTCCGCATGTTCAACGAGCGCGGCTTCCATGCGACCTCGCTCGAAGACGTGGCGACGAGCCTCGGCGTCACCAAACCGGTCATCTACCACCATCTCGGCAACAAGGATCAGGTGCTGCTCGAGTGCGTGACGATGGGCCTCGGCGAGCTCCAGGCGGCGGTCGAGGAAGCCCGCGCGGGGCCCGGCAACGGCCTCGACCGGCTGCGGGCCTTTCTGTGCCGCTACGCGGAAGTCATCATGGGCGAATTCGGCCGCTGCGTGATCCGCACCGGCGACGAGGTACTGTCGCCCGCGGCGCGCACCCGGTTCCGGGCATTGAAGCGCGAGATCGACGACGCCTTGCGCGGCATGATCGAGGAGGCGGTCAAGGATGGATCGGCGCGCGCCATCGATGTGCGGGTGACGGCCAATGCCTTTGCCGGCGCCCTCAACTGGCCGGCACGCTGGTACCGCCCCGACGGCGTTCTGGCGCCGGCCGACATGGCCGCCGCGCTGGTCGATATCCTCATCGCAGGCGTTGAGAACAGGGCCGGCCAGTGACGGCGCCTTCGCCCCGGCGATGCTTCGGTCGGAGCGGTGCCAATGGCAGCATGATCGGATAGCTGCTCAAGACTGCCAGAATACAGAACAGGAGGGCCGGGGGAGGATGACTGAAGACCAGGCGACCCGGGTCACCACCGCCGGATGGCGTATCCGCTGGGACGCCGACCGTGCGCGCGTTGCCTATGACTCGGGCTGGTGGCGACGGGAAACCTGCGCCGACGCGCTTCACCGCGCCGCCAAGCAAGACCCTGCGCGCATCCTCCTCATCGATGGTGCCGTGCGCCTTTCGGCAGGCGCGCTCAACGCCCGCGCCGAGCGGCTGGCAAGCGCGCTGCTGCGCCGCTTCGCGCCGGGCAGCGTCGTCTCCTTCATGCTGCCCAACTGGCACGAGGCAGCCGAGATCTATCTCGCGACGATGCTTGCCGGGATGGTCGCGCATCCCGTGCTGCCCTCGCTCCGGGAGCATGACCTGCGCTTCATGCTGGCCGATATCGGCAGCAGGATCATCTTCGTCCCCGCTGAGTTTCGAGGATACGACTATGGGGCGATGATGTCCCGCGTCGCGGCCGAGCTCGAGCGCTGCCCGGACATCGTCGTGGTCCGCGGCGATGCCGGCCCGCACATCGCTTATGCGACGCTGGCGGCCGAAGGCGGCACGACGCCCCTGCCCGCGCTCGACCCCGACGACGTCCGCATGGTGATGTACACCAGCGGCACGACCGGCCGGCCCAAGGGCGTGCTCCACACCCACAATTCCCTCAACGCCCTGATCCGCCAGATCGGCTGCCACTGGCTGGTCGAACCCGGCGACCGCTTCCTGGTGCCCTCACCGATCAGCCATATCGGTGGCTCGATCTACGCGTTCGAGATGCCGCTGCTGCTCGGCTCGACCGCCGTGCTGATGGAGAAATGGGATCCCGACGCCGCGATCGGTATCATGCTCGCCGAGCGCTGCACGCATATGGCCGGCGCGACCCCTTTCCTTCAGCATCTGCTCGCGGCCGCGCGCGCGGCGGACACGCGCCTGCCCGATCTCAAGCTGTTCATCTGCGGCGGCGCGTCGGTGCCGCCCACGCTCGTCCGCGAGGCATCGGCCTATCTCGACAAGGCGGTCGTCTCCCGCGTCTATGGCTCGACCGAGGTGCCGGTGACCACGATCGGGGTAATCGACCGCGACGATATCGACCATGCGGCCGAGACCGACGGCCGGCCCGGCATCGCGACCGTGAAGATCGCCGCCGACGGCGAAATCCGCGCGCGGGGGCCGCAGATGCTGGTCGGCTATGTCCACCCCGAAGACGAAGCCAGCGCGTTCGACGAGGAGGGTTTCTACCGCACCGGCGACCAGGGGAAATGGGTCGATGACGGCTATCTCGTCGTCACCGGGCGCATCAAGGACCTCATCATCCGCAACGGCGAGAACATCTCGCCCAAGGAGATCGAGGATCTGCTCGTCGCGCATCCCGGCATCGCCGAGATCGCGATCGTCGGCATCCCCGACGCCCGGACCGGCGAGCGCGCGGTCGCCGTGGTGGTGCCGCGCGGCGATGCCGCGCCCGACGTCGCGGGCCTGGGTGCCTTTCTCGCAACGCACGGCGTGGCGCGCTTCAAATATCCGGAACAGGTCGCGCTTTGGGAAAAGCTGCCGAAGAACGATGCCGGCAAGGTGCTGAAACAGGCGATCCGCGCGTCCCTGACCGCCGTGTAGCGCGTGGCCTGTTCAGCCGCCCCGCCGCGCCATCTCAAAGCTCTTGATGAGATGCTCGCGGTGACCCGCAGGCACCGGCGCGAAGGTCCATTGCTTCGAGGTATCGCGGATCGCGTCCATCTCCGCACCGACTGACTCGATCGTCCAGGAGGGGTGGTAGACCCCTTCAGTCTCAGTGACGAACGCCTTCGCCACGCGCCCGGCGACGGAGATGAGCATCTCGCCACTGATCGAGCACTCTTCATGCGCCAGCCAGCCCACCACGGGCGAGACGAGCCCAGGATCCATCGGCGGATATTGCGAAGTATCGAGCCCCTCAGCCATGCGCGTGACAGCGGCAGGGATGATGATGTTGGACTTGATACCCTTTTCCGCCCCTTCGATCGCCGCGACGTTGGAAAGGCCGATCATCCCGGCCTTCGACACGCCATAGTTCACGCAGCGCGCATTCCCATAGATGCCGCCGATCGACGAGGTCAGCACGATCCGTCCATAGCCGCCCGCGATCATCGCCGGGAAGGCGGCGCGAACGACATGGAAGGCGCCCATCAGATGGACGTCGAGCACTGCCTCGAAATCCTCCTGCGGTATTTCGTCGAGCGCGCCGTAGCGGACATTGCCGGCATTATGGATCAGGATGTCGATCCGGCCGTAACGATCGAGCGCGGTCCGGATGATCGCCTGGCCGCCCTCGGGCGTCGCGACTGAATCCGTGCAGGCAACTGCCTCGCCGCCCGCAGCCTCGATTTCGCGTACCACGTCATGGGCAGGCCCCGCATCGCTGGCGTCGCCGACGATGCTGCTGCCATTGTCGTTGACGACGACCTTCGCGCCCCGCGATGCGAGGAGCAGCGCATATTCCCGCCCAAGCCCCCGGCCGGCGCCGGTAATGACGGCAACGCGTCCGTCGAAATTCAAATCAGTCATGGATCATCCTCAGCCTATGCCGGCGACCCTATACGCGGCGGGATGGCACCAGAAGCGCGATCCGCCCGGCGAGGCCAGACATCGCCAGGGCGACATTGACCCGCGCGGGTTAGCCGCCCGCCGGGATCGGAGATATGAGCGGCACCGAGCAGAAGTGAAGGAAAGAGCCGATGCAGGTTGCGATCATCACCGGAGCGGGAAGCGGCATCGGCCTGGCCACCGCGAAGATGCTGCATGGTGCGGGCATGGCGATCGTCGGGGTCGGCCGCGACCAGGCGAAGCTCGACACGCTGGCAGCGGCGCTAGACGATCCCGAACGGTTCGCCGCCCTGTCAGTCGACGTGACCGAAGACGACGCGCCGCGGCGAATCGTCGCGCTCGCCCTGGAGCGGTTCGGGCGGATCGATTTCCTGATCAACAATGCCGGCGCCGGCAGCCCCAGGCCACTTCACGAAACCGACGATGCGACGCTCGACGGCTTTCTCGACCTGATGCTGCGCGCGCCTTTCCGCCTCTGCCGGGAAGCGATCGTCCATATGGGTGACGGGTGCGGCATCGTGAACGTCACCTCCACCTACGCGATGATCGGCGGTCGCCGCGGCGGCGCCTATTCGGCCGCGAAAGGCGGCCTCACTGCGCTGACCCAGCACATCGCCTGCGACTATGGACCCCAGGGAATTCGCGCCAATTGCGTGGCGCCCGGCGTGACCATGACCGACATGGTCCGCCACCGCTTCGAGGACGAGACCTTCAAGCGAGTCAATGTCGAGACGACCCCATTCCCGCGTCTCGGCGAGGTCGAGGACATCGCCAGCACCATCGCCTTCCTGTGCTCGCCCGGGGCGGGATTCATCAACGGCCAGACGATCGTCGTCGATGGCGGCTGGACGACGACCAAATATATGTCTCCGCGGGCGCTGACCTCGAAATGGATTGATCCCGATCCGGCGTGAGGCGGACCTACTCGGTCTCGCGCCCGCCGGGACGGCACGCGTCCATGCAGATCAGGCGAAGCAACTCGATCATCTCAGCCCTTCTCTCCGCCGGCACGCGGCGGGTGATGCGAGCTTCATTCCGCGCAAACGCCCGCGACACTTTCTCGCACAGCACACGGCCCTCATCGGACAGCGAAAGCGCAATCGCACGCCCCTTGCCGGCCACCCGATCGAGCGCCCCCGCCTGCCACAATTTATGAACCAGCGGCTGGAGATTGGCCGGCTGAGCCCGCATCGCCCGCCCGATATCGCTTTGCGTCACGCCCTCATTCGCGCCGATGAACAGCAGCAACGACGCCTCGCCCGGATTGAGCCCCAGCGTGGCAAGTTCCTCGGCCAGCGCCATCATCACCGCGACCGAAGCGCGGCGGAGCTGGAAGCCAAGCATCGCCCCAAGCGGATCCGATATCGAAAGGTCAGGCGGCTCGGGCGGGGTCATCATCGCGGCCTAGTCCCCTTGCGCCAGGTCCTCAAGTCGGTATGTTATGGTTCATAATATACGGATCCAGGAGAGAGCAGATGCGCAACCAGATCATGCGGTTCCTATGCCTCGCCGCGGCAGCGTCGGCGGCCCCGGCCCTTGCCCAGCAGGTGCCGGCCGCCGATGGTTCGATCGAAGCCGATGGCACTGTCGTCGTTCCCTCCTTCCGCCTGCCCCCCTCGATCTATCTCAGCGACGAAGCCCGAAAGGCGCTGCCCCGGACCCCAACCGATCAGGAGGCACCCATGCGGGCCCTGAAGCCGGAACAGATCGGTCCGATCCGCACCCAGATGGGCAAGATCCTGGCGTCGCGGCTCAACCCGCTGAAGGAGAAATTCGGGGTCACCACGCGCGAAGCCGAAATCGCCGGCGTGCCCGCGGTCTATGCCACACCGGCCGGCGGCGTGCCCAAGGCCAATAGCGGCAAGATCCTGCTCAACCTGCCGGGCGGCGGCTTCGTGATGGGTGTCGCCAGCGGCACTGGCATGCTCGAATCGATCCCGCTGGCGGGTCTCGCCAAGGTGGAGATCGTCAGCATCACCTATCGGCAGGGCCCGGAAACCATCTATCCGGCCGCGACAGAGGATGTCGTCAAGGTTTACCGTGAGCTCCTCAAGACCCACAAGCCGGCCGATATCGGCATCTTCGGATGTTCGGCCGGCGGCCTGCTGACTGCAGAAGCAATGGCTGCATTCGTCAAGGAAAAGCTCCCGCTTCCCGCCGCGATCGGCATCTTCTGTGCGTCGGCTGACGGCCGCTGGGGAGGCGACAGCCGTTCCTTCTCCAGGCCCTTCCAGGCCTTGCCGGCGCGCGAAGGCGGCCCGGCCTATTTCAAGGGCATCGACCTGTCCGACCCGATGGTCTCGCCGATCCTTTCGCCGCAGACACTCAGGCGCTTCCCACCGACGCTGATCATCACGGCGACCCGGGCCATGGAAATGAGCGCGGCGGTCAGCACGCATGCCGCGCTCGTCAAGGCTGGGGTGACGGCTGACCTGCACGTCTGGGACGGCCTCGGCCACGCTTTCTTCTACGATACCTCGCTCCCTGAATCGCGCGAGGCGTTCGACGTGATGACGAATTTCTTCGGCAAATATCTGAAACTCGGGAAATAGGAGGTCAGCCCGTCTTGTGCGGCGCGCCGTCCCGCGTTTGATCGGAACCCTGATTCAACAGCATCATGTCCCGGGATATCAGGACCGCAGACGGGATATGTGTAGAAGCCCGACGCCGCTTTTTCTCATCGTCGGACCGTCGAAGGATTTCGGTTCACTGCCGATGGCGTCACGCGCCCGCCATTCCCTGTTATTTCCCTGTTATTTCCCTGTTCGGTGCCGATCCGGGTGACCAAGCCTCAGTCAAGCTATTGCTATTGCGTCATAATGTTCATGACAGCCCGAACCGAAAAAATTCAGTTCCCTGTTATTCACCGCATAACAGGGAAGCCATCCGGGGCTCCAGTCGGCGATATCAGCGTCGCCTTGAAAGCCTTTGCGCCGCGACTCGCCCGTCAGCCCGATGCCGGCGTAACGTCCCGCCCGTCCCAGGCGGCGAAGCGATCGGCATCGGGATCGGCCTCGACCCGGTCGTCGAGCCCGAAGATCATCACCTGCCGTTCCTCCGGCAGGTACGCGGGCCAGCCTGCCCCCACTCTCCCGTGCCGCACGAAATGCGCATAATGTTTGACCATACGCCCGCCGAGCGCGGCGCGCTTGCCGCGCATCGCGCCGCCCCGCGCCAGCGCAGCGCGGAAGCTCGGCATCGGCCAGGTCACCGTCAGGTCGAGGCCGTGGGTGGCGCCGGCAATCGGGTGGCCATAGTCGAACCGGTAAAACCAGGTCGGGCTGTGCCGCGCGTGCCGCTCGGCGAAGTTGCGGGTCGGCATGGCGAAGGCAAGGTCGCTCGCCAGCGCACGGCGACCCAGCTTGGTTCGGGGATAGGCGGCGAGGACGCGCGCGGCATGTTCAGCGCCGAGCTGGTCGTTCAACAAGCGCTCGAGGTCGGGCCATTTCGTCGGCAGAATGTCGCCCGGCATAAGCTCGAACAGCCTGATCTCCTCCCGCGTCGATCCGGCGAGCAGCGGCACCGGTGGCGTCTGCTGCGCTCCCGCCCCGGCCATCGAGTCCGGCAGCAGATCATCATCGAACCAGGGCGCAGCGGCGATGCCATTGGGGTTCTCGGCGTCGACCTTGCCTTGCGCGGTGAACAGCGCGATCAAGTCCATCGTCCGCAGCGTCTCGAGATCGCCCTGATTGATCCCAAGCAACTCGGCATAGCGCCGCCCGATCGCCCTGCTCTTTTCGCGGCTATGGATGAGGCTGACCGCACCGCTCTGCATGATCGCGCCGTGGAAGAGCGGCCAGGCGCGTTTGCACAGCATCAGCAGCGAGACCGACATCGATCCCGCGGATTGACCGCCGACCGTCACCCGCGCCGGATCGCCACCGAACGAAGCGATATTGTCGCGCACCCATTCGAGCGCAGCGATCTGATCGCGCAGCCCGAGGTTCGACGGGATGTCGGGAAGCCCAAGCGCTTCGCCGAAATTCACGAAGCCGAGCACGCCGACCCGGTAATTGATCGTGACGACGATCACATCGCCGGCGCGCGCCATCCAGGAGCCGTCATAGGGATTGCCGCTGCCCGCGACGAAGGCGCCGCCATGGATCCAGACATAGACCGGCTTGCGCCCGACATCCGCGCCACCTTCGGGCACGTAGATATTGAGGGACAGACAATCCTCGCCGAAATCGGGCGCCGCGACCCGCGCCCGTTTCGGGTTGCTGCCGTACATTTGCGGGCATTGCGGGCCATGCACCGTCGCATCGCGCACGCCAGGCCACGGCGCGGCCGCGACGGGGGCTGAGAAGCGCCCGGCCTGAGCATAGGGAATACCGAGCCAGCGCGACACGCCTTCCCGGTTGGCACCACTGACCGTGCCCGCCGCGATGCTGATTGTCAGGCTGTCCATCGGCTTCTCCCCCGGCCCTGTTACAGCCCTCGGTCCAGCCCGTTGCAAGCAGCAAGCATTTTCACTCCACAGCCATCGCCGGGGCGACGACGAGCCGATCGAGAATCCCCGCCATTCGCTCGATACTGATCTCGGTGCCGCGTTGCAGCCACCAGGCCAGGATGTCCACGGTCGCGTTGACCGCGAAGAAGACGCGCAGTTCATCGGGGAGCCAGCCGCCGACTCCGCCTTCGCGCTCTGCGATTACCTTCACCTGCCGGATGAACTCCTGCCTGAACATGGCGGCCGCCCCACCGGTCAGCAGCGCCGACCATAAGGCGCGCCGTTCGGCGACATAGTCGAACAGGGCGACACAGGATTGACCGCTGTCGGCCGAGAGCAGCACCGACCAGGCGCGATCGACCAGTTCGGCAACCTCACCGGCCATGAGATCATCGAGCAAGGCCTCTTTCGACGCATAATGCCGGAAAAAGGTTGCGTAGCCGATCTCGGCCTCCTGAGCGATTTCCCGGATCGTCACCTGATCGAACGGGCGAGTCTCGATCAGCCGCAACAAGGTGGCCAGAAGGGTGGCACGGGTACGCACTTGTCGCGCATCATTCGGTGTTGACTGAGCCGCCATCATCGAATTATGATACACTGTAGATCATAAATAGGAAACATAAGTCATGGCCTCCGGTCCGGGACAATATGGCTCTGCCGACTTCCTCCAGGATCGCGACGACCGCAAGACCGCGGCGATCGCGGCGGCGCGTGCCAAGCCCGAAAAGGGCAGCACCCCGGTTACCGATTTCAAGGGCGCCCGCGAGATTCTGCGCAGCCCGACCATGACCCAGGCGGGCGGCGGCGCTGAATATTTCGATGTCAGCGATCTGGAGCGCACGCCGGTCTTCTTCCTCGACGGGCCCGTCCATCGCAAGAAGCGCGCCGCGATTGCGCGCTACTTCACGCCCAAGGCGATCACCACCCGCTACGCCACGATCATGGAGCAGGTGATCGGCGACCAGATGGCGGCGTTGCGGAAGACCGGTAGCGGACGGCTCGATCTGATGAGCTTCGATCTGGCGGTGGCAGTCGCCGCCGATATCGTCGGGCTCACCGTCACTGATCGCAAGCGTATGGCGAAGCGTCTAGCCGCCTCGCTTTCGGCGGCTTTCTATCAGGAGAATTTCTTCGGCAGATTGCTGACGTCGGCCAGAAAGATACTCTATTCGCTGGATTTCTTCTACAATGATGTGAAGCCGGCGATCCGCGACCGCACTGCCAATCCCCAGGACGACGTCCTGTCGCACCTCATCAAGGGCGGCTATTCCCCCAAGGCGATCCTGATGGAGTGCATGACCTACGCCGCTGCCGGCATGGTCACGACGCGCGAGTTCATCGTCATGGCTGCCTGGCACCTGTTCGACAATGCGGCGTTGCGCGAGCGCTTCGTGAGCGGCAGCGACGACGACCAGGTCGCGATCCTGCAGGAGATTCTGAGGCTCGAGCCGATCGCCGCCTTTCTGTATCGTCGCGCCGGGGCCGAGGACCGACCGGGTACTGGAGAGGCAGCACCGGGTGGCGGCGTGTTCGCACTGTGCCTGCGTGAGGCGAATGTCGACGAAGAAGTGGTCGGCGCCTGCCCCCACGCCCTCGATCCCGATCGCGCGGCCCGGATGAAGGCGAACGGTTCCTTTCTGAGCTTCGGCGACGGGGCGCATCATTGCCCCGGCTGGCAGGTTGCGCTCCACGAGTCGCGGATGTTCCTCGATGCCTTGTTGCGTGTGCCGGGCATAAGGCTGCAGCGTGTGCCCGATGTGGGATGGTCGAGCATGTTGCAGAGCTATGAACTGCGCAACGCCGTCGTGGCCTGCGACACGGCCTGAAACCTTCCGAGGCCCGAAAGCTTCGCCGCGGCGATGTCGCGAGCGGCTCGCTTGACCGGCCAAATCAACGATGCTGTTGATATCCGCGGACCGGCAAGCGCGCCGGCCGCCGAGAGGATGTGGCAGTGCCCCCCGACATCATCGACCCGACGCCGCGTATCGGTACCGAGATGAAGGCCGACGCAGCGACTCTCGCAATCCGCTCAGGCAATGCCGGGTGACGCATCCCATGACGATCGAGGCGCCTGTTCATGGAACGCGCGGCACCGCATCCCCATATTGTTCACGAAAAGGTCGACCCTATGTCTCTGCAAGGTAAAACAGCCGTCGTGACCGGCGCCGGATCCGGCATCGGCCGGGCGATCGCCGTGCGGCTTGCGCGCGACAATGCCGCCATCGCCGTCTGGGACCTGAATGGCGACGGCGCCGCGGAGACAGCGAGACAGATCACCGATGCCGGCGGCAAGGCGATCGGCATGGTCGTCGATTGCGCCGACGAAACGGCAATCAAGGCCGCGGCTGCAAAGGTCCGCGCCGAGTTCGGCCCAATCACGATCCTCGTCAACAATGCCGGCATGGCCCCATTCACGCCCTATATGGAGATTTCAAACGAGCTCTGGGACAAGACGATCGCGGTCAACCTCAAGGGGCCGCATCTGTGCACCCGCGAAATGATCCCGGACATGCTCGCGGCCGGCTGGGGGCGGATCATCAACATCACCTCCTCGTCGACTCAGTCGGGCTCGTTCGGCCAGGCGCACTATGTCGCCTCGAAGGGTGGGCTGCTCGGCCTCACCAAGGCGCTGGCCCTCGAATATGCGCCGACCGGGATTACCGTGAACATGGTCCCGCCGGGCTTCATCGACACTCCCATGCTGCGCGCCGCACCGATCGATGCCGAGGCCTTCGCCAAGACGTTGCCGATGAAGCGGATCGGCCAGCCCGAGGACATCGCCGCCGCCTGCGCCTTCCTGGCCTCGGAAGAAGCCGGCTATATGACCGGCCAGACGATCAGCATGAATGGCGGCCGCTATATGGGTTCGGCCTGACCTCAGCATTTCCGGCTTGGCGAGCGGGCGTTGCCGAGGGCATAGCGCGTTCATGGTCGAGAAACGCCGCATTGGCGCGGAAAGCTCTGAGACACGCGCGCGGATCGTCGAGGCCACCGAGCAGGTAATCCGCGACGAGGGCTATGCCGCGGCAAGTTCGAGGCGGGTGGCGCAGCGCGCCGGGCTCAAGCCTTCGCTGGTCCATTATTACTTCCCGACCACCGACGACATGCTGCTTGCCGTGTTCAAGCGCGGAGCGGCGCAGAGCGACGCGATGATCGACGAGGCGCTGGCAAGCGACGACCCGGTCCGCGCCCTTTGGCGTTTCTTCGCCGATACCAGCCGCACCGCGCTGGCAATGGAGTTCATGGCGCTGGCGATCCATCGCGACGGCATCCGCGCCGAAATCGCGAAGCATAGCGAAGCCATGCGTGCGCGGCAGACCCAGCTGTTCGAACAGCTCCTCGGCGAGCGCCTCGCCGATATCGGTGCGCCGGCCGGACTGAGCGTCGTGCTCGCCGGGATCGGCCGCGCGCTGGTGATGGAGAACAGCCTCGGCATCAGCGCAGGCCATGCGGAGACCCGTGCGCTGGTCGAAACCTGGCTCGATCGCTTGCTCCCGCCAAAGGCCGCCGACAGCAAATCTTGACGTCGACACACATCTGTGCTGAACACCTGTTCAACACACGCTTTGAGTCGATGGAGAGTTGTCATGGCCACCGCATTGTCGCCAGCCAGAACCCGCCTGGTCCAGGAAGAGATCAAGCCGGTGATCGGCACCCGGATCCTCAACACCAAGGAGGAGCTGCTGGCGGGCGACCTCGGGCCCGAGATTCGCGAGTTGCTCGAGCAGCGCGGCGTGCTCGTGTTCCCGAGGATCAACTTCAACGACGAAGAGCAGATCGCCTTCACCAAGACGCTCGGCACCTTCGCGCCGGAGCTGCAGGACGGCACTGACCACAAGATCCACAAGATCACGCTCGACGTGAAGGAGAACCCGCAAAGCGCCGAATATCTCAAGGGCTCGCTCTACTGGCACATCGACGGCACGATGAACGACACGCCGATCCTCGCGTCGTTGCTGTCGTGCAAGGTCCCCGCGACCTGGGGCGGCAACACCGGCTTCTGCAATACCTATGCCGCCTATGAAGCGCTGACCGACGAGCAGAAGGCCGAATATGAAACCATGCGCGTCGTCCATTCGGTCTGGGCCACGGTTTTTTACTATGAACCCGAGCCAAGCCTCGCCAAGCTCAAGGGCATGCAACGGATCGGCGAGAATGAATTGCCGCTCGTCTGGAATCACCGATCGGGGCGCAAATCCCTCGTGCTCGGCTGCACCGCGCACCGCGTCGTCGGCGTTGAGCCGATGAAGAGCGCCGAGGTGCTCGTTGGCCTGCGCGAATGGGCGACGGGAGAGCAGTTCAGCTACAGCCACGAATGGAGCGTCGGCGACCTGGTCATCTGGGACAATACAGGCACGATGCACCGCGCCGAAAAATATGATCCGGCCTGCAACCGCATGATGCACCGCACCAAGCTGCAGGGCGAAGAGCCTTTCGAGGAATAGGCGACCCGCGATCGAACCTGACAGGCCCGGTGCCGCGACGTCGGGGCCGGGCCTTTGCTTGTCCGGCGCCGACTTGTTGACTAAGGCCTTTGCATCGCGACCAAGGCCATCCAGGCCGCGCACCGGGCGAGGCCATGCCAGACGTTTCGACTGACGACCGCCGTTCCCAGTCTCCGCAATCAGTCACGCGGGTGATCCGCATCCTCGAAGCTTTGTGCGACAGCCCCGATGCGATCAGCCTCGCCGATCTGAGCCGGTTGCTCGGCTCCCCCAAGAGCAGCGTCGCCTCGCTGCTGCGCGGGCTGGCCGAAGCGGGCTTCGTCACGCCGAATGAAGGAACATGGCGGCTCGGCCCCGGCGCCTTCGGGCTCGGCAGTGCGCTCACCGCCGCGCGGCGCCGGCTGCAATCCTCCGACCTGATCCGCGAGGGGATGCACCGGCTTGCCGAGCGCTCGGGCGAAACCGCCCTGTTCGCGGTCGCCGACAGCGACGGCGAGACGCTGACCTATGTGGACGTCGTCGAAAGCCGCAGTACCGTGCGCTTCGCGGTGGCGGCCGGCGACCGGCGCCCGCTCTACTGCACGGCCGGCGGCCGCGCGCTGCTGGCCGCGCTGCCGGAGGTTGAACTCGCCTCCTATCTCGCCCGCGTGAAGCTGACGAGGCTGACCGCCGGGACCGAGATCACCAAGCGCGGCCTTGTGGCGGCAATCGAGGCTGTACGGGCGACTGGGGTCGCGCAGACGATCGATCAGGCGGCGGACGGCGTGACGGGAACGGCGGCAGCGATCCGCGATGCCTCCGGCGCGGTCATCGGCGCACTCGTCGTCGCGGCGCCCAGCGCGCGTCTTCAGAACAGCCGCAAGGCGCTTGTCGATCTGGTCCGCGCCGAAGCCGAAGCGACGTCGCGCAGTCTCGGCTATCGCCCGCCCGCGCCTTGAACCTTACTCGACTGGCTTAGGCGCCCCGGTGTTCATATAAGCGGCCAGGTTGCGATGCAGATTGGCGATGCTGCGCTCCCGGTAAGGATTGGGCAGCGTGCCGCGGAAGCCGAGATTCTTCATCCCCTGCTGCACCGCCGCCATGTTCGAAAAATCCTGCGGCAGCACACTGCCCCAGCGCGGATCCTCGGCCGGGATATATTCCCACTCGGTCTCCGGCGCTTCGCCTTCGGGGTAGAGTTCGTAGACCGCTGCCTCGAAGATGCACTTGTCCGGATCGTCGCCATAAGGGCGCGCGCCGTAGCAGAGCGAGTTGTTGACTGCGTGGCCGATCTGGAAATTGGGGAAGATCTGCCAGGCAGTGCCGCTCTCGCCGACGTGCTTGGGATCGACCACCGGCCAGAATACGCCCCGCGCCTCGTCATCGCGCCGCGCTGACGTCAGCCAATGCTGCAGTACCTCGCCCGCCGGCGTTCCCGCCGGCAGCTCGTCGACCAGCCGCCGCGCTGCATTCACGAGCGTCAGCGTCGTGTTGGTATTGACCTGCTCCCAGGTATAGACCTGCATCTCGGCAGTCGAGACGCGCGGATCGTCGCCCGAGCCGAGCCGCAGCTTGGCCTTGTTCTCGTCCATCCCCTTGGGCGCGTCATAGCCGATATTGCTGTGCTTGCCCTGAGCCCGCGCCCAGCCATGGAATTCGCCGAAATCGTTGAACTCGGGGTGCGTGGTCTGGACGTGGTAGATTTCGGCAAATGCCTCCAGCGCGACCTTCCAGTTGCAGTCGAAAATGATCCATTTCCGCCACCGGCAACGCATATTCTGCAACTCGAACGGATCGAGCATCGTGGCCATCGGCTCGAGGTAATCGCGGAGCGGCTCGCACTCCGGATCGAGGTTGATCCACACCCAGCCGCCCCAGAGATCGACATTGACCTTGCCAAGCCGCGCCCGCTCCTCGGTTGCCGCGCCCTTCCAGTCCTCGGCGCCGGGAATATAGGTGCAGCGCCCGGCAGTATCATAGGTCCAGCCATGGAAGCCGCAGACGAAGTTGGTCGTCTTGCCGCGCGCGTTGTGCGCGCCCGGCGGGGTATCGACCAGCCGCCGCCCGCGATGGCTGCACACGTTGAAGAACGCGTTGACGCTGTCAGGCCCGGTGCGGACGATGATCACTGAATCGTCGAGGATCTCATAGGCCATGTAATTCCCGATCTCGGGAATATCCTCGAGCCGGCCGGCCTGCTGCCAGGTCTTGCGCCACAATCTGTCGCGCTCCGCCAGGGCATAGTCCTTCGAGACATAGGCCTCGACCGGGATCGTCACCGCCTCGGTCAGGTCGATCTCGACTGGGGTGACCTTGCTCATCTCGTTCATCACAGCCTCGCTTCTCAGTGACGGCTCAACGCCCTTTCCACTCCGGAAGACGCTTCTCCGCGAACGCCCTTGGCCCTTCCTGCGCATCCTCGCTCCGATACATATGGTCGGAAGCGTGTCGGGCAGCCTGCAGGGCAGCTGATCGCCCCATCTCCGTGGACAGCATCACCGTGTCGCGGCCAGCCTGCACCGATAACGGTGCACCGTCCAGAATTTCGGCCGCCAATTCCATCGCGCAGGCGATGAGATTCTCGGGCTCGGCCAGCCGGTTCACCAGGCCGATCTCATAAGCGCGTTGCGCGGTGATCGGCTTCCCCGTCAGGATGATCTCCATCATGATCCGCTGCGGGATCATGTGGATCAGCGGCGCAGCCCAGGGCGAGCCGCGCCCGACCTTGACCTCGGTGATCGCGAAGCGCGCGCTCGTGCTCGCGACGCACAGATCACAGGCCTGGGCAATCATCCAACCGCCGGCAAAGGCGACGCCATTGACCGCTGCGATGGTCGGCTTGGTCAGCTCGATACTGTCGCCCGGCACCGGGAACATATCGCGCGGCGGCACCTGGAGCCCGCGATCGACCATCTCCTTGAGATCGCCGCCGGCACAGAAGGCCTTGTCTCCGGATCCGGTCAGGATCGCGACGCGCAGCGCCGGATCGCGCTCGAACCGCTCCCAGGCAGCGAACAGGCCCTCGCGGATTTCGAGCGTCAACGCATTGCGCGTCTCGGGGCGGTTCAGCGTGATCAGCGCGATACCGTCGTCACGCACGTCGAACCGGACTGCATCGCTCATCTAGAAGCCTCTTTGCCGGATGATATGGGCGGCCCGATCAAGCTCCTCGCGGAAATCGGGATGCGCGATGGCGATCAGCCGGCGCGTGCGCTCGGCCAGCGCCTGCCCCTTCAGTTCAGCAGCGCCGAACTCGGTGACGATCACGTCGACCTCGGTACGCGCCGTCGTCACCGGGCCGGAAAGCCCGGCCACGATCCGGCTGAGCGCTCCCCCCTTCGCCGTGGCGGGGAGCGCGATGATCGAACGACCGCCGGGCGAACGGGCACCGGCACGGACAAAATCGACCTGACCGCCCGTGCCGCCAAGATAAGCCCCGCCGGTCTGCTCGGCGTTGACCTGTCCGGTCAGATCAACCTCGATCGCCGAGTTGATCGTAACCAGCTTGGTCAACTGAGCGAGAACGGCGGCGTTGTGCGTATAGTCCGAACTGCACAGGCGCATCGCGCGGTTGGCATGGGCGAAATCATAGAGACGCTGCGAGCCGATCAGCGCACCGGTGATCGAGACGCCGGCATCGATCGGCTTCAACGCATTGGTGATCACCCCGGCCTCGACCAGATCGACCAGCCCATCGCCGATCATCCCCGAATGCACGCCGAGGTCGCGGCGATCATGCAGCAGCCGAAGCACCGCGTCGGGAACCGCGCCGACCCCAACCTGAAGCACCGACCCGTCCCCGACATAGCCGGCGATGGCCAGCGCGATCGCCTCGTCGGTCGCGCCGATCCTGGCCGGCGCGACCGCGACGGGCGGGCGCGAGGCGTGGACGGCGCAATCGATGCGCGCGCCGGGCAGCGCCGCATCGCCGCAGGTGAATGGCACGCGGTCGTTGACCTCGGCGATCACCACCCGCGCCTTGGCGACCATCGCCTGCACAAAGTCGCCGATCAGGCCGAAGCTGTGATTGCCGTCAGCATCGGCCGGACTGACCTGAACAAAGGCGACATCACAGCCGATGATGCCCGCCTCGATCATCGATCCGATCTGGCTGACATGGCACGGGATGATGCCGAGCTTGTGCACCGCCGTCAGGCTGCGCAGTGCGCCGATCGCGCCCATGCTGGTAAGCGCGATCCTGTCGGCGGCGGTTTCGTCGAGAAGGCCTGAAAAGCTGGTCGCGGCGAAGGCAGACAGTCCGCCGATCGATTCGGCCTGAGCGATCAGTGCTTCGATGAGCGTGGTCGGTTCACCGCATGCCTGACCCCAGACGATATGGTCGCCCCGCCGCACGAACTCGGCGAGATCGAGCCTAGCCGGATCAGCGATGACCATCATTACCCGCCCGAAAGCCCGAGCAGCGCGCGGGCCCGCGCCAGATGCGGGCGATCGAGCATAGCGCCCTTGTAGCCGATCGTGCCCGCGCCCGGATTGGCGGCGAACAGGTCGACGATCTCCTGCGCCGCGGCGAGTTCGTCGACGCCCGGCGTGAAGGCTGCGTTGATGACCTCGACCTGCGCCGGATGGATCGCCAGCATGCCGCGATAGCCGTCGCGCCGCACCTGCTCGGCCCGCGCGCGCAGGCCTTCGAGGTCGCGAAAGTCTCCCTGGATTGTCTCGATTGCGGCAACGCCCGCTGTCGCCGCACCGATCAGGCAGAAGCTGCGCGCCATCTGATAGGTGAAGCCATAGCTCCCGTCAGCATCGCGGTTCTCGCTGGCGCCGAGCGAATCCGCCAGATCCTCGGCACCCCAGGTCATCGCGATCAACCGCGGCGCGCCGGCATAGTCGCCGGTGGTGTACATCGCTTCGGCGGTTTCGGTGACGAGCGCGATGACCTTTGTGGCCCCCTGCTCGATCCCGGCGACCGCCTCGAAAGCTGAAAGATAATGGTCGAGCAGCTCGACATCGCCGCGTCCTCGCGCCTTGGGCAACATGATTCCGCCGGGCTTCCCGGGCATCACCGCCGCGAGGTCGGTGAGCGCGTAAGGGCCGTCGAGCGGGTTGATCCGCACCCATAGCCGCTCATGCCCGCCGGACTGCGCCTCGAGAAACGCACGCACCATCGTACGCGCGAGCGGCTTCTCCCCGATCGCGACCGCGTCCTCGAGATCGAAGATGGCGATATCAGCCGGGCTCCCGGCCGCCTTTTCCATCTTCCGCTCGCTGTCGCCCGGCGCGAACAGCCATGACCGCATCTTCAAACCGCCCTCAGGCATCGATCTTCCTCTCCATTCAGCACCCCCGCCGCCACCCGGCTAATAGGATTTGGGCAGTTCAAGAACCTTCTCGGCGAGAAAGTTCAGGATCATGTGCGGGCTCACCGGTGCGATGCGCGGGATCAGGCTTTCGCGCAGATAGCGTTCGACATGATATTCCTGCGCATAGCCCATGCCGCCAAGCGTCAACATCGCCGTGTGGCAGGCTTCGAACGCGAATTCGCCGGCGAGATATTTGGCGGCATTGGCCTCGACGCCGCAATCCTCGCCGCGGTCGAACACGGTGGCCGCCTTCATCACCATCAGATTGGCTGCCTCCAGCTGCGCCCAGCATTTCGCGAGCGGATGCTGGATGCCCTGATTCTGGCCGATCGGTCGGTCGAACACGATCCGCTCGCGGGCATAGCGCGCCGCGACCCGGATCGCAGCGCGGCCGAGCCCGACCGCTTCTCCGGCGAGCAGCACGCGCTCCGGGTTCAGTCCGTGGAGGATGATCTTGAAGCCCTCGCCCTCGGCGCCGATCCGGTCTTCCTCCGGAATCCACAGATCCTCGATGAACAGCATGTTCGAATCGACTGCGTGGCGTCCCATCTTGTGGATCAGCCTCGTCTCGATCTTCGCTCGATCGAAATCAGTGTAGAACAGCGAAAGCCCGTCGGTCTTGCGCTTGATCTGGTCGAGCGGTGTGGTCCGCGCGAGGAGCAGCATCTTGTTCGCAACCTGCGCGGTCGAGATCCAGATCTTCTCGCCATTGACCAGATAGCCGCCCTCGCGACGCTCGGCGCGTGTCTTGAGCTGGGTCGTGTTGAGCCCGACATTCGGCTCGGTCACCGCGAAACAGGCCTTGTCGGTGCCCCTAACGATGCCGGGAATCGCGCGCTGGCGCTGTCCTTCAGTCCCGAACAGGATGATCGGCTGAAGCCCGAAGATGTTGATGTGAACGCTCGACGCGCCGCTCATGCCCGCGCCGGACTCGGCAATCGCCTGCATCATGATCGTGGCTTCCGTAATGCCGAGTCCTGACCCGCCATAGGCAGTCGGCATCGCAATCCCGAGCCAGCCCGCGTCAGCGAGCGAGCGGTAGAAATCCTCGGGGAAAACACCCTCCCGATCGCGTTCGAGCCAATAGTCGTCGGGATATTGGGTGCAATGTTTCAGGATCGCGTCGCGCACATCCTGCTGATCCTGGGTAAACGAGAAATCCACGGCTGTGCGCCTCGCCTGCGGTCGATCCAAGCCAGCGCGGTAGCAGCGACGCCGGCAGCGCACAACCGAGCTGTACGCATATCGGTCCAGCGAACGAAAATGCGAATGGCATCTTTTCGCCATCTGCTCTAATCGCGAGGCATGAGCGAGGAGAGGATAATGGTGCGTCCGGCAGGTTCAGGTCCGCTTTCAGGCGTGCGGGTGGTGGATCTCACCAGCATGGTGATGGGCCCCTATGCGACCCAGATCATGGCCGACATGGGCGCCGACGTGATCAAGATCGAGGCGCCCGCCGGCGATAACACCCGCTATATATCGGTCGGTCCAGCGCCCGGCATGGCCGGCGTGTTCGTCAATGTGAATCGCGGCAAGCGCAGCGTCGTGCTCGATCTGCAGAGCGACGGCGGCAAGGCAAGCCTCCGCCAGTTGATCGAAAGCGCCGACATCTTCATCCATGCGATGCGGGCCAAGGCGATCGCGAAGCTCGGGTTCGACTATGAAGCCGTCGCCGCGATCAACCCGTCGATCGTCTACACCAATTGCTACGGCTATAGCCGCCACGGCCCCGACCGCGACCAGCCGGCCTATGACGATACGATCCAGGCCGAATGCGGGTTGACCGCCGTCCAGCAGATGCTGACCGGCGAGGCCAATTATGTCGGCACGATCGTCGCCGACAAGGTGGCCGGGTTGACCGCGCTCTACGCGACGATGATGGCCTTGTATCATCGCGCGCGCACCGGCGAGGGGCAGGAAGTCGAAGTCGGGATGTTCGAGACGATGGCCTCCTTCATGCTGGTCGAGCACGCCAATGGCGCGATGTTCGATCCGCCGCTGGGGCCGGCCTGCTATCCCCGTGCCGTCGCGCCCAACCGCAAGCCTTATCGTACGAAAGACGGCCATGTTTCGGCGTTGATTTACAACGACAAGCATTGGGCTCTGTTCGTTGAGGCGGTGAAGCCGGCCTGGGCGAACAGCGAACTCGCCACACTGGCGCAGCGCGCCGGGCAGATCGATCGGGTATATGGCCTGCTCGCCGAAACCTTCCTTGAGCGCACGACCGGAGAATGGCTCGATTTGCTCAGGGCATTGGGCATTCCGGCCGCACCGCTGCGCACGCCCGACGAGCTGTTCCACAATCCTCATCTGGAAGCGGCCGGCTTTTTCGAGACGGTCGAATCTCCGTACGGCGACATCCGGTTTCCGGGGATTCCGACCTGGTTTTCCCGGACGCCCGGCAAGGTTGCGGGTCCGGCGCCGTCGCTCGGCGAGGATACGGCGGATGTGCTGAGCGAACTCGGCCTGGATCAATCCGGCATGGGAGCCTGAGGTCTTTTTGGCGACTCAAACTAACCTCGTCACCCCGGACTTATTCCGGGGCCCACTGCGCAGCACTTCAACACGCCGATAGCGTTTGCGGTACGGTAGATGCCGGAACAAGTCCGGCATGACGGAAAAACGCGAGTCCGGATTGGCGCCAACATCGACTGAGCGATGCTTCGCCATCGCGCATGCGATGGCTCTTGCACGCCTTTTCCCTTCCTATACGCCTGCCGCATTGACCGGAAAATTGAGAGGTTATTGTGGCTGATGCAGATCCCGCGATTGCGTCGCGTGGCCAGATCCCTTTCGAGGTAACCAACCCCGAGCGCATCCCCACCAAGCGCTATTATGACGAGGAATTCTATCGTCTCGAAACCGAGCGTCTGTGGCCGCATGTCTGGCAGATGGCCTGCCGGCTCGAGCAGATTCCCAATGTCGGCGACTGGGTCGAATATTCGAACCTCGATCGCTCGGTCATCGTCGTGCGCACCAGGAATGGGGTGAAAGCCTACCACAATGCCTGCCGTCATCGCGGCGTGCCCTTTGCTGATGAAGGCGGCCACGGCAATTGCAAGACCACCGGCTTCATCTGCCCGTTCCATGGCTGGCGCTGGAACATGGATGGCGAAAACACCTTCGTTTACGGTCGCCACATGTTCAGCGAGGATCAGCTGGACAAGGCCGATCTGGCGCTGAAGTCGTGCCGAGTCGACCTATGGGGCGGTTGCGCATTCATCAATTTCGACAATGACGCCCCCTCGTTCCGCGAGTGCATCGGGCCGGTCGCCGACCGGATCGAAGCGCATGGCATGAGCGATCTGCGCGCCGAATGGTGGTACGCGACGGTGCTCCCGGCCAATTGGAAGATCGCGATGGAAGCCTTCATGGAAGGCTATCACGTGATGCGCACCCATCCGCAGCTGCAACAGGCAGCGCCGATGCTCTACAACAGCATGTACGGCATGGATACCGGTGGGATCGGCGTGCCGATCAACCCCAATCTCGACATCCCCGGCAACATCAAGGCGCAGATCAAGCATCTCGGGCTGCTGAGCGAGGGCATGTCGGGAATGGTCCACGCCAAGGAATTCGAGATCGCGCAGCAGCTCACAGACTGCGAGCTTCCCGACGATCCACAACAGGCAATCATGATGTGGTTCGGAATCCTGAACCATCAGATCGGCGAGCAGCTTAGGGCGCGCGGGGAGAATGTGCCTGACCTCAACGCAGTGGCGGTCTCCGACCCGATCAACGCGGTCGAGTTCATCTTCCCGCACTATTTCCTGCTGCCGATGTTCAGCTCGATGTCGAGCTATCGCATTCGGCCGCTCGGTCCCGAGAGCTGCCTGTTCGAGTTGTGGTCGCTCACCCATTATCCGAAGGGAGAGGAGCCGGAGCCGCCGATGGAGCCGACCATGCTCCCCTATAACAGCGATCAATTCCCGGCGATCCCCCGCCAGGATTACGCAAATATTCCGATCCAGCAGAAGGGCGTCCACGCCGAGGGCTTCGATTTCATGCGCCTCTCGAAGGACATTGAGGGCCTGATCAGCAATTATAACCGGGTCATCGACGGCTATCTGAAAGGGGCGCCGGCCGAAAAGCTTGCGGCTGCGACGCAGAAGCTGGGCGGCAATTTCGACGGGAAGATTCTCGACCTCGGTTTGTAAGGGTTACTTTCTTTTCACTCATTACTTGCGAAGATAGAAGAAAGATCCTCGGGGGGAGATGTCATGGCTGATGCGTCGTCTGCGCTCGTGGTCGGTATGCCGAAAGACGAGGTGGAACTCCGCCTCAAGGCCTATGATCGCGGCGGCGCCTTCTCTCAGAGGTTGATGGAGCTCTGGCAGCATGCCGGGCCGATCATCCTCGAATGCATGCGCGATTTCATCCAGTCGGTGCCGCTGCGGATGGATCCGAACCAGCCGATGCCGGAAACGGCGCAGCGCGAGAGAATGATGGCCGAGGCGCTCGATCATGCCAGGCGCAAGTTCAGCACTGCCCTCTCGCCGCAATGGATCGACGCGATCTGCCAGCGCGCGAGCATGACATCCGAGCGCGGCGTTTCGGTTCCGATGATCGTGGCCGGTTCGACCGAGATAGCGCAGCGCGTTTCCAGCCAGATCAAGGAAACCCTCGATCTTCCCGAGGAAGATATCTGGCGGATGTGCAACACAGTGCACGAGGCATCGACCTATGAGATCGAAGTCCTGCTCTGGCAGATCGGCGAACTCAGGCGCCAGGAAGCGGCGCGGGATCGCACCAACCGCGCCGAGAATTTTCACCAGCTTGTCTCGATCTCCGTGGAAGGTGCGCTGACCAACGCACGGATGCTGGCGGAGGAAACAGCCCGCACGATCCAGGGCTCTCAAGTCATGCTCAGCGATGTCGCTCAGGTTGCGAGCGCTGCCCACCAGTCCGCCAATGCGATGGGAGACGCCGCCAAGATCGCCGCGAGTCTCAGCGACGAAATCGATATGGTCGCCGCGCGGATGGCGGGCGTGCTGCAAATCGAGGAGCGTGCCAGCGCCGATGCCGAGTCCGCGCGTGCCGCCGCTGACGACCTCTCTCAGGAAATCGGCGCGATCACTTCAGTGCTCGAGCTGATCCGCGACATTGCCGGCCAGACCAATCTCCTCGCGCTCAACGCAACGATCGAGGCAGCGCGAGCTGGCGATGCCGGGCGCGGTTTTGCGGTCGTCGCGCAGGAAGTGAAGTCGCTTGCGGGCCAGACTGCACGCGCCACCGATCAGATCGCCGCGCGGATCGCAGCGATCCACAACGCCAATGTAAACTCGGCCGACAAGAGCGAGGACGGGCGGGCCACCATGCTTGAAGCGCGCAATGCGCTGCACGAAATGATGGATACGATGCGGTCTCAAGTCGATCGGGTCACCTCGATCGCCGCAGCGATCGACGAGACGGCGACGGCAGCCGTCAGCATGAGCGACCTCGCGAGCCAGGTGAACGATCGCACGCATAATGTGACGAACAACCTCTCGCGGCTCAGCGAGATCTTCACCCAGGTCGCCTCGGACCTCGATCGCCTCAAGACGAGCACTGACGAGTTCATCGACATCATCGGCGCCTGACCGGAGACCGTCTGCGCCCGACTATCCCCAGATTGCGGTCGCCGCCGCGATCCCCTGCACCCCACGCCCGCCGAGCTCGCCGATTAACGCCTTGAGCCGATACGTCCACAAATGCAGCGGATGTTCCAACGTCATGCCCATGGCACCGAGGAACTGATGGAAATCATAAACCACCGATCGCGCTGATTGCTGCGCGTGCAACGCAGCCAGCGCGGCGTCGCCCGGATCAAGCGTGGCGGCCGCCTTGAGCGCAAGCCAATAGACGCCGTTTGCCCGTACCTGCGCCTCGGCAAGCCGATGGCGGACTGCCTGGAAGGTCGCGATCGGGCGGCCGAATTGCTGGCGATCGGTAACGTAGGTGGCGGTGCTGTCGAGCGCAGCGGCAAGCAACCCGGCCGCCTCGGCTGCCAGCGCAATGCGCCAGCGAGTCATCACATCCCCCCGCGACACATCGAGTGCGGTGCCGCCTGCCGCCTCCGGATCGACGAGGAGCGTCGCGACCGGATAGCCGTAGAGTGACGTCTCTTCGATACGAACCTGATCGGCGGCCACGACGAACCAGGAGACATCCGCCTCGCCGACCGCCACAACCGCCGCGCCAGGCCGCAGGAAGCGCACCGGGCGTTTGCCTTTTCCGGCCTCCACCACACATAGCGGGCGCGGGACATGGTCGCCGAGCAGCGGGCGGATCAGCGCGCTCGCCGCGGCCTCGACGGCGAAGGGCAGCCGCGCGAGCCGCTCGACGATGATCGCGGCAGACACGGTGCCGAGATCGGGATCGAACGCGATGTCGAGGAAGCCGCCCTCGACCAGTTCTCGATCAAGCGCGTCGCTGGTCAGCGCGAAGCTGATGTCGTGCGTCGGCGGCGCGGCATAAGGCTTGGCGAGCGCATCGACCGCATCGAGGATCGCCGTTTGATCGGCGGTGAGCGACAAATCCATCAGCGCGGCTCCCGCGGCAGCTTGAGCACGTCAGTGGCGATGATGTTGAGCTGGATTTCAGCCGCGCCTGCCGCGATGCCGGCGACGATCCCGCGCTGGTGGTGCATCTTCAGATAGGGATGCGCATCACAGAGTGACTCGGGCAGATATTCGACGATGAACTCAGCCACCTGGCGCTCGGCCATTACTGTCGCGAAGCGCGCCGAGGAGGATTCGGCACCGATGGGCTCGCCCCGTGCCCGCCGGCTGACGATCGCGTAGCTGGCGAGGCGAGCCGCCTCGCAAAGCGCCGCCGCATTCGCCGCCTCCAGCCGCACCGCTTCGCTCGAAAACTCGCCCCCATCCTTCAGGATCGCGACAGCACGATCGAGCGCTGCGCGCGCGAGATGGTAGCGGGGGATGCCGAGCCGCTCATTGGTCAGCGAGAAGCCGATGATATCCCACGCCTGTCCCTCCTCGCCCAGCCGCGCCGACACGGGGACAACGACGTCATCGAAGAACACTTCGTGGATGTCGCCCTCGCCGATGATCGAGGGAATCTGGCGAACGGTGATACCGGGCGTATCCATCGGGACAAGCAGGATGCTGATCCCGCGCTTGCGATCGTCTCCGGTGCGGCAGAGGAGGAAACAGGTTTCGGCGAGACCGGCATAGCTCGTCCAGATCTTCTGGCCAGTCACGCGGTAGACGTCGCCATCGGGCATCGCGCGGGTGCGCAGCGAGGCGAGATCGGAGCCGGAGCCGGGTTCGGAAAAGCCCTGGCACCAGATCGCATTACCAGCGGCAATCGCGGGCAGATAGCGCGTCTGCTGTTCCGCCGAGCCGTAGCGGATCAGGGTCGGGCCGATCCAGTTGACGTTCATATACTGCGCGCCGCGTGGCTCGCCCGCTGACCACATCTCCTCAGCCAGGATGAGCTGGTGCCATGCATCGAGCCCCTGCCCGCCGATCTCAGACGGCCAGTGCGGGGTCAGCAATCCGTCTTGCGCCAATTGACCGCAGAAGCGCCGCGAGAATTCGGTCAGCTCGGCGGAGCCGGGCCCGTGGCCAGCGACATCTTCCCAATTGGCCGGAAGATTCTTCGCCAGGAAATCCTGCAGGCGCTGCCTGAACGCAGCTTCTTCCTCGGTCCAGTCGAAGGTCATGCGGAGGTCGGTCCGAAATGGGATGCTGTCGGCTGCGGGTTAGTCCAGTCTCCGCCTCGGGAACAGGGCGCGCGCAAGACACCGCCCCCATGATATCCAGCTATTGTGCACCGCCGCGCCCTTTCGCAAAGCATGCCGGAACCAGAGGAGGCGAGACAGCGACATGCCCGGGCAGAACTTCATTGCCGTCGCACCACTAACCGAGGTTCCGCAGGGCAGCGTCAAGCGGGTCGAGATCGGTGGCCGCTCTATCCTGCTCTGCCATACCCGGGACGGCATCTTCGCGGTCGAGAATCGCTGCTCGCACGCCGAACAGCCGCTCGAATGCGGCCGCGTGAAGAATGGCTGGATCTCCTGTCCCGCGCACGGGGCGCGCTTCGATCTTGAAACCGGAGAACCGCTGGGCGGTCCCGCGGAGCTGCCGATCGAGACCTTCGCTGTCCGTATCGCCGGGGAAATGATCGAGCTGGCAGCGTGATGGCGACGCATCGCCTTGCCGATATCTGCGAACGCGCCTTGCGATGGGCACGCCGGGACAGGCACGAGGCGCTGGACGCATTCTAAGGAACAACAGGCTTGACCGAGGCACTCGAAACGCTGCGCCAGGGAGTGCGCACCTGGCTCGAGGCGAACGCGCCCCGGGGCTGGCGCGAGGCGTGCACCGATCACCAGTCGTTCCTGGACACGCAACGCAGCTGGTTCGCGAAGCTGGTCGAGGGCGGCTATGCCGTGCCGCACTGGCCGGCCGAATGGCCGGGCGGCGGCCGCAGCCTCGCCGAGCAGAAGGTGATCTACGAGGAGTTCGCCCGGGCCGATACGCCGCGCCTCCTGCTCTCGTTCATGTCGACCTATCACGCCGCCTGCACCCTGTTCGAATGGGGCAGCGCGGCGCAGCAACAGCATTATATCCCCCGCATCCTCGAGGGCGAGATCTGGTGCCAGGGCTTCTCCGAGCCCAATGCCGGTTCCGATCTGGCGGCGCTCAACACGCGGGCCGAGCGGCGCGGTGATGTCTATGTCGTCAACGGCCAGAAGCTCTGGTCGACCATGGGCCAGTTCGCCGACAAATGCCTGTTGCTCGTGCGCACCAGCAGCGAAGGCGCGAAGCAGGCGGGGCTGACCTACCTGCTGCTCGACCTGAAGGCCAAGGGCGTGACCGTGCGGCCGATCCACCAGATCCATGGCGACGAGGAGTTCGCCGAGCTGTTTCTCGACGATGTCGAGATCCCCGTCGGTGACCGGCTCGGCGCGGAAGGCCAGGGCTGGGCCGTCGCGCAATCGACCTTGTCCTCCGAGCGCGGCCTCACCCTGCTCGAGCTCGGCGCGCGCCTGCGGGGCAGCCTGTGGCGGATCGTCGGCCTGATCCGCGGGACAGGCCGCGCCGAGGACCCCGGTGTGCTGCGCGACGTCGGCAGGTTGGCGACGAAGATCGACGCGGCCGTTGCGATCGCAGACCAGTTCATCGCGGCCCGCATCGCCGGCGAGGAGCAGGTCGGCGATGCCTCGCTCGTCAAGCTGACCTATTCGCGGACGCTGCGGGAGTTCACGCTGCTCGGCCTCAGGCTGGGCGGGATGGAGGCGCAATATCATGCGCCGATCACCTTTGGCGGCGGGATGGAGACCGGCAACTGGATGGCCGACTTCATGAACAGCTATGCATGGACGATCGCGGGCGGCAGCGACGAGGTTCAGCGCAACATCATCGCCGAGCGGCTGCTCGGCATGCCGCGGGAGCCCAAGGGCTGGACCTCGGCGGGGGCGGCGGCATGAGCATGACCCGAGCCGAGCTGCAGGACGCGGCGCGCCAGGCGTTCGGCGATCGCAGCCGCGACGCCGAGACGACCTGGCAGCTGATCGGCGAGATGGGCTGGCTGATGATGACCGTGCCCGAGGCGCTCGGCGGCCTCGGTCTTGGCACAGAAGCGGCCGCGGTGATCCACAACGAGCTCGGCCGCGCGCTCGTGCCCGGCCCGGCGATCGCGCAGATGCTGGTAATCGAGGCGCTGTGCGCGACCGGCGGGCGGGCGGGGCGCGACGTGCTGCTCGCCGAGGCGATGGCCGGCCGGGTGATGACGACCTCGCTTGCGGGCCGGGGCAATGCGAACCTCACCTGCATCCCCGATGCCGACCGGGCCAGCCATCTGCTGCTGGTCGATAGCGGCCGCGTTTCGCTCGTACTGCTCGACGGTGCGATCCTTACGGCCCGGGAGACATGGGACAAGACACGCCGGCTGTTCGACGTCGCGCTCGATGGACCTGAAGCTTTGGTGATCGCCGAAGGCGACGCGGCCGCCGCGTTGTCCGAGCGGCTCGAAGCCCAGCTCCTCCTCGCGCTGGCGGGGGATTCGCTTGGCGGGGCTGACGCGATCCTCTCCATCACCATCGACTATCTCAAGATGCGCCGCCAGTTCGACCGGCCGCTCGCGATGTTCCAGGCGCTCAAGCACCGGGTCGCCGACATGAAGACCCGGCTTGCGGCCGCCGAGGCCTTGTACTGGGTCCGGGCAGGTGTTGAATCAGTGCCGCTGGCCGAGATCGGCGCGCTCAAGGCGCTTGCCACCGGCGTCTACCGCACCATCGCCGAAGAGGCGGTACAGCTCCATGGCGGCATCGGCCTGACCATTGAGCATGAGTGCCATTTGTTCCTCAAGCGCGCGCTGCTCAATTGCGCGCTGGGCGGCGATGCCGATCGGCATGAGGAACGGGCCGGTCGGCATTTCCTCGCCACCACCCCCGGTTGACGCCGGACCGACCCACCCCACGCCGTCACCCCATCAGCGCCTTGACCGTCTCCACCACCTTCTCGGGCGAGACGAGGAACGCATCCTCGAGCGGCTTGGAGAAGGGGACCGGCGAATAGGGTGCGCCGAGCCGGCGGACCGGGGCCTTCAGCTGGCCGAACAGCTCCTCATTGATGGTCGCCGCGATCTCGGCGCCGGGGCCGAAGCTGCGCATCGCCTCGTGCGCGATCACGACCCGGCCGGTCTTGGCGGCTGAGGCGAGCACTGCCTGCTTGTCCCAGGGCGAGATGGTGCGCAGATCGACCAGCTCGACCGAGATGCCGGCCTCGGCGAGCGCGGGAAGCGCCGCCTGGCAGCGCACCGCCTGGGACGACCAGGTGACGATGGTGACGTCAGTCCCCTCCTGCGCGATCCGCGCCTTGCCGAGCGGGATCGGGCCCTGATCGACCGCGACCTCGGCGGGAATGAACAGCGAGCCAGCTGACTCGATGAAGATGCACGGATCCGGATCCTGGATGCAGGACAGGAGCAGGCCCTTGTAATCGGCCGGGTTCGACGGCGCGACGACCTTGAGGCCCGCCGAATGCGCGAACCAGCCCTCGAGATGATCGGCATGCTGCCCCGCCGTCTGCCAGCCCGCGCCGGTCAGGGTGCGGATGGTGATCGGCACCTGGCTCTGCCCGCCGGACATGAAGCGGAGCTTGGCGGCATGGTTGAAGATCATGTCCATCGCGACGGTGGTGAAGTTCATCAGCATGATCTCGGCGACCGGCTTGTAGCCGCCGAGCGCTGCGCCGATCGCGGCCCCAATGATCGCCTGTTCGGAGATCGGCGTCGTCCGCACCCGCAGATCGCCGAACTTGGTCGAGAGGCCAGCCGTCGCGCCGGTCACGCCGCCGCCTTCGCGATCACCTATATCCTCGCCGAGGACGAGCACCTTGGGGTCCTGCTCCATTGCTTCCATCAACGCCGCATTGACGGCCTGGAGCGAATTCATCTTCACGGTCGCGGTCACGCTGCGATCTCCTCGGCAAACACATCACGGCGCAGTTCGTCGGTCGACGGGAAGGCGCTGGCCAGCCCGAACTCCTGCGCGTCGGCCACTTCGGCCTCGATATCGGCCTGCAGCGCGGCGAGCTGCTCCTCGGTGGCATGGCCCTCGGCGATCAGCCGCGCGCGGAACTTGGGCAGCGGATCGTCGGCCATCGCCGCCGCTTTCTCTTCCTTGGTCATGTATTTGTCGTCGTCGCCGAAGACGTGACCGAGGAACCGGAAGGTCTTGCACTCGAGCAGTGTCGGCCCCTCCCCGGCGCGGGCACGCTCGATCGCGACCTGCGCGGCTGCGAACATCGCCCAGGGATCATTGCCGTCGACGGTGAAGCCCGGCATCCCGTAACCGGCGGCGCGCTTGGCGATGAAGTCGACCGAAGTGCCGTTTTCGTAGCGGGTATGCTCGGCGAAACCGTTATTCTGGCAGACGAACAACACGGGCAACTTCCACAGCGAGGCGAGGTTCAGCGACTCATGAAAGGCGCCGATATTGGAGGCGCCGTCGCCGAAATAGGCGATCGTCACCTGCTTGCTGCCGTCGAGCAAAGCTGCCCAGCCAAGGCCGTTGGCGATCGGCATCGAGGAGCCGACGATCCCGGTCGTCACCATCACGCCGGTCTCGGGATGGGTCAGGTGCATCGGCCCGCCCTTGCCCTTGCAGGTGCCGTCGACGCGGCCGGCGATCTCGGCCCAGAGCGGGCGAAGCGGCATGTCTTTCGCGACCATATCGTGGATGCCGCGATAGATGGTGCAGATCTTGTCGTCGTCGGTGAGCAGCGACGAAAGGGTCGACGGGATCACCTCCTGCCCGCGCGCCGAATAATAGGGCATCTGAAGGCGGCCGAGGCGGATCGTCTTGCGGATGGCGTCGTCATTGCGCTCGATCCGGATCATGCGCCGGTAGATATCGACCAGCTGTTCCGGGCTTGGCACCGGCGCATTGCTTAGCTCTGCCATGGGTTCCTCGATGTGGTTGGATGCCCGCGCGTTCTCGGGCGGGGGCCAGATGAGGTCAATCTCGCCCCAGCGATATTTGGCCCTTGCGGGGCGTGGCGGGGCGATCGCATGCAACAATCGGCGGCGCTGGCGCATAGATGGATCAGGCTCGCCGATCGGCGGGCACGGATACGATCTCGGACGGGAGTGACAATCAGCATGGCAGACAACCAGCCTGTCGAAGACGCGGCGAAGCGCGTCCTGGCGCTCGAGGAAGAACTCGAGAGCGCGGGTGCGGCGCTGACCGCGGGCCAAGAGCTGCAGCTGGCGCGCGAGGCGCTGCGGCAATGGGTCGAGACGGTGGTCGGCGTCGTGTCGTCGCCCGGGGTGGGGCGGGTGACGCTGATCCACGCCAACGGGAACCAGTCGAAGATCGCCTCGCCCGAACTGCCCTATCTGCTCTCGCGCCCGGCGACATTCGAGAAGGAGCCTGAGTCTTGAGGGGAGTCAAATGCTCTCCCAAAGGAGAGGAGTTATGGGTGCCGATCGCCCTCACATCCGGTTCCCCAGCCCAGCCGCATGGGTGGCGGCGATGTAGCCGAAGGTCATCGACGGGCCGATGCTCGCGCCCGCGCCGGGATAGACATTGCCCATCACCGACGCGGTCGAGACGCCCGTCGCATAGAGCCCCTCGATCGGCGTGCCATCGCCCTTCAACACCCGGCCGGCTGCGTCGGTCACCACGCCGCCATAGGTGCTGACGTCGCCGGGGATGACGGGGACGGCGTAGAAGGGCGCCTTCTCGATCTTCCCCAGCGCCTTGTTGGGGCCGTGATACGGGTCGCCAAGCCAGGAATCATAGGCGCTCTCGCCGCGATGAAAATCCTGGTCGACACCCGCAGCGACAAAGCCGTTCCAGCGCTCCACCGTGGCCGCCAGTGTCGCCGCATCGACGCCGATGCTCGCCGCGAGCGCCTCGATATTATCGGCCTTGTGCAGATAGCCCTGCTCGATCCAGCCCTTCGGTATCTTCTTGTCGATCCATTTGTCCGCGACCTTGTAATGGGCGACATACTGAGAATCGAGGATCGCCCAGCTCGGCACCGCCGGAACGCTCGCGTTGCGCTTCAGCATCGTCTCGCAATAAAGCTCGTACGACCCGCCTTCGTTCATGTAGCGCACGCCTGACTGGTCGACGAGGATCGCATGCGGCTTGCCGGTCAGGCTCTGCCCGGGCGGCATGACGTACATTTTTTCCCAGCCCGGCGCCGGCGTCGACTGATAGCCGACCATCTGGTCCATCTGCGCCAGCACGCCGCCGGCGCGCTCAAGCTCGACCAGCATCTCGCCCGTGTCGCCTTCGGGCGTCTGCGACCATTCAGCCTTTGTGCCTGGCATATATTTGTCGCGCATCGCCTGGTTCTGCGCAAAGCCCCCGGCATTCACGAGAACGCCCAGCCGGCCGCCGATGCGCATCGTCTTCCCGTCCCGCGCAGCGACCACGCCGGTCACCCTGCCGTCCTCGACGATCAATTCGGAAGCCGGGCTGTCGGTCCGGAACTCGACCCCGGCGGCGAGCGACGCCTTCAGCATCCGCCCCTGGAGCGCGGCGCCTGCGGTCACATAATGCTTCCCGATCAGCTTGGTGCCGATCGTGCGCAGCACGATGCGCATCGTGAGCTTCTTCAACGCCGGGTCGCGCCGGACATAAGCGAGCTTCATCGCGTCGCCCAGCCGCACCGGAAACTCAGCAAAGCCCTTGCGCAGCTTCTTCGTCCAGGGCCCCAGCTCCTTCTTGTTGAACGGCACCGCAACGACCGTCCGGCTGGTTTTGCACCCGCCCGGCAACGAGTCGTAATAATCCGGCCAGAAGTCAGGCCCGCGCTCCAGCGCGACGCCCTGTTCGACCAGGAAATCGATCAGCTTCGGCGCTTCGTTGACATAGGCAAGCCGCTTCTCCCGGCTGGTGCCGGGCGCCGCGCCGCCATCGGTCGCCACTACCGCATCGAGATAGGTGATCGCTGCCTCTGCGCTGTCGGTTTCGCCCGCCTCATGCATGAAGCGATTGTTCGGCACCCACATCACCCCGCCCGACTTGGCCGTGGTGCCGCCGACAAAGGGTTCCTTTTCCAGCACGACAACCGACTTGCCCGCGCGGCGCATGACCAGGGCGGACGCCATCGAGCCAGCCCCGCTGCCGACGACCACCCAGTCGAAAATCTCGTCAAATGCGGCCATGCGCGCCTCTCCTCTTATGCGGCGAATAAGAGCGTCGCCCGGGTGCGGGAACAAGTGGGCATCGCCCCCGCGGCGTTCTCATATCGCCCGGGCGTGTTATGCGGGCGCATCCAGGAGACCCTCGCCGATGATGCCCGACCTGCCCGCTTTCGATACCATCCTGCTCGCGCGCCGCGGCCGCCTGCTCACGCTGACGCTCAACCGCCCCGACGCGCTCAACGCGGTCAACCTCGCGCTGCACGACGAGCTGCCCGAAGCGCTTGCCTTTGCGACGCAGGACAGCGGCTCCGACGTGATCCTGCTGACCGGCGCCGGCCGCGCCTTTTCCGCCGGGGGCGATCTCGACCATATGGAACATAATGCCGCCAACCCGCATCTCTTCGACCACGAGGCGCGGCAGGCGAAGCGGATCCTCACCGCGCTGCTCGACGTGGAGAAGCCTGTGGTATGCCGGATGAACGGGCACGCAGTCGGGCTCGGCGCGACGATCGCCCTGCTGTGCGACATCATCATCGCGGCCGACACGGCGAAGATCGGCGACCCGCATGTCGGCATCGGGCTGGTCGCGGGCGATGGCGGCGCCGTGGTCTGGGCCGAGCGCATCGGGCTTGCGCGGGCCAAGGAATATCTGCTGACCGGCGAGCTGCTGACCGCGGCCAAGGCCGCCGAGATCGGCCTGATCAACCACGCAGTGCCCGCCGACCAGCTCGACGCGACGGTCGATGGCCTGTGCCAGCGCCTGCTCGACGGCGCGCCGAACGCGATCCGCTGGACCAAGCTGCTGACCAATATGGAACTCAAGCGGATTGCCGGGGCGGTGCTGGAGGCGGGGATCGCCTATGAGTCGCTCAGCGTGCGGAGCGGGGATCATCGCGAGGGGCTCGCCGCGTTGCGCGAGAAGCGGAAAGCGGTTTTTACCGGGCGGTGAGGTGACCGGACGGGCGAGTCGCGTCCAACAGAAATGCGAAAAGCTGGCTGTTCCTGGCTGTTTTATCAGCCAGCTATTTTTTTGCCGGCCGCCAATTGGGCGCGAACTCTGGATTCCCGCAGTGTTTTCAATGAAGTACGAGGGGCTGGCTGTTATCGAATAACAGCCAGCTAACAGCCAGGTATCAGCCAGCATAACAGCCAGGTTTTTCGGCGGAACAGCCAGGAACAGCCAGCACGAAACGTCCAACATTTTTCCGTCCTGAGGGAGGCGATGGGTGCGCTCCGGGGAGGAGTCGGCCCGGCCGGACGTTGACGCGGTCTGGGACGGATTTGAATCGAGGTTGATGGCGATCTGCCGATGGAGGATGTCGCGGGTGCCGTGAAGGAGCTTATCGCGGCGGGGAAGGTGCGGCATTTCGGCTTGTCGGAGGCAGGCGCCGCCTCGATCAGGCGCGCCCATGCGGTGCAGCCGGTGACCGCCATCCAGAGCGAATATTCGCTGTGGACCCGCGACCCCGAACCCGAGGTGCTGCCGCTCTGCGAGGAGCTCGGTATCGGTTTCGTGCCGTGGAGTCCGCTGGGCGCCGGCTACCTCACCGGCAAGATCGATGCGACGACGCCGATCGACAGCGGCGATTTCCGCGCTGCATCGCCCCGTTTCACCGAGGAAGCCCGCAAGGCCAACCAGGGGCTCGTCAGTCTCCTCACGCGGATCGCCGATGCCAAGAGTGCGACCCCGGCCCAGATCGCGCTCGCCTGGCTGCTGGCGCGCAAGCCTTTCATCGTCCCGATCTTCGGCACGCGCAGGCTTGATCGAGTGGAGGAAAATCTGGGTGCCGCGGAGGTCGCCCTGTCGGACGGGGACCTCGCCGAAATCGAAACCGCGATCGGCCAAATCGACATTCAGGGCGCTCGCCTGCCCGAGGCTGTCCTCAAATATTCCTATCTTTGAACGGGCGCGTGGCGATGGTCGGACCTCATCTCATGCTGCACCTTATGGGCGCACGGGCCTGCAAACCTTTCCATAACTAAATGATGCCACCGTGAGGGTTTAAGCTTCGCCGCCCCTGGCGAGGCCGGCATGTGGCCTGCCACAGCCCAGTCGAGGACGGACCCTGTTGCGTATCGCCGGTCAAAACTCGGCCTCCATCGTTCCCGGTCGGGGCGCGGCGGTTCAGATGGAGGATGCACCGGCACATCAGCCGCCGGGCAAATGGTTCCGCGGTACCACCTTCAAGGTGGAGGCAGCGATCTTCCTGCTCCTCGTCGCGACGTTCGCGGCGATGCTGGGCCAGAATGCCATTATCCGACAGAGGCTGACGCTCGCCCCGGAGGCCGGCACCTTCGCGCCCTATGCCTATAGCGACCACGACAACGCCGGCGCGTCGAGCATTTCGCTCAATCCCGCTATATTGTCCTGGACGTGTACATTGCGGTCCGGCTTTGCCTATCCCTATTGCGGCTACGGGATGTTGTTCGACCCCGCCGACAATACCAAGGGCCGCGTCTTTTCAAACTACGAAACCATCACCTTGCGGCTCATCTATCACGGCCCGCCCGGACATCTGAAGCTGCTCCTGAAGAACTTCGATCCGAAATACAGCCGGGCGGGGGCGGGTGACAGCACCAAACCCAATGTCGCCGAGTTCGCCGTCGTCGATGGCGAAAACGAAATCCACCTCACGCGGGACCAGTTCGCGGTCGACCAATGGTGGGCAACCAGCCATCATCTGTCACCGGAGCAGGCGAAACCCGAATTCGGCAATGTGATCGCGGTCGACATCTTGTCCGGCAGCGGGGCGACGCTCGGCACATTCAGCGTAGCGGTGCAGAGCATCGTCTTCGAGGGCGTCTATTTGTCGTCGGCCCAATGGTATCTGGTGATCATCAGCGTCTGGCTCGTGCTGACCGCGATCTTCCTGGTGTATCGCATGTTTCGGGTCAGGCGCGGCTATGAAGATCGTCAACAGCGCCAGGTGGCCGAAAGTCGCGAACTCGTCGCTGCCCGCACCGAGGCCGAAGCGGCGAGCGCGGCCAAATCGCAATTCCTTGCCAATATGAGCCACGAGCTTCGGACGCCGCTCAACGCAATTCTCGGCTATGCGCAGTTGCTGAGGAGCGACGGCCTGACGGACCGGCAATTATCGGCCGTGCAGACGATCAACCAGAGCGGCGAGCATCTGCTGGCACTGATCACTGACCTCCTCGATCTCTCCAAGGTCGAGGCCGGCCGGCTCGAACTGCTGCCTGCCCCGTTCGATCTCCGCGCCACGGTCGACAATGTCGCCCAGATGATCCGACTGCGCGCCGAGGAAAAGGACCTGCGCTTCATCGTCGAGATCAGCGACGATGTGCCGCGCCATCTGGTGGGCGACCGCAAGCGGATCCGGCAAGTGCTGATCAACCTGCTGGGGAACGCTACCAAGTTCACCACCGCCGGCGAGGTGCGGTTGACCGTCTCGACGGTATCCTGGGAGGGGGGCAATGTGCGCCTGCGCTTCGATGTGCTGGACACTGGCCCAGGGATCCGAAGCGATCAGCTCAACCTCATCTTTCAACCCTTCGAGCAGGTCGGCAGTGCCAGGGATCGCATCGGCGGCACCGGATTGGGCCTGAGCATCACGCGCCAGATCGTCGAGGTGATGGAGGGCCAGATCGACGTGATGAGCACGGTCGGCAAGGGCAGCCGCTTCCGCGTGGAAGCGAGCTTTCCGCTCGCCGCGGTCGAACTGCCGGCGCCCGGGGCAGCTTCAGGCAAACCCGCGGGCGGCGCCGGCTGCGAGGTGCTGGTCGTCGACGATGTTGCGGCCAATCGAACCTTGCTGCGCGATGTCCTGGAAAACCGCGGATACAGGGTCCGCGAAGCCGCGGACGGCCTGGAGGCAGTCGAGCTCGCCGAAGCGGCAGCGCCCGACCTGATTCTGATGGACCTCAAAATGCCGGTGCTCGACGGATTGGAAGCAATGCGGCGCCTGCAACACCGGCAGACACTGCGGATGATCCCGATCATTGCCATCTCAGCCAATCCGACTGCGGAGATGGAAGCGGAAGTGCGCGCGGCCGGAGCCGAAGGGCTGCTGGCCAAACCGATCGACCTGACACAGCTGCATCGCTGCATCGAGGATCTCCTGGTCCGTCGGCAGGAGGACGGGATCGCAGACGGCCGACAGCCCATGACCATTCCGCCCGCGGACCAAATGATACGGCTCCTGACCCTTGCGCGTACCGGCAACATGCGTGCCGTCCGGACGGAGGCCTCGACGATCCTCAATCTCGACCCGCAATATCGCCCGTTTGCCCTGCGCCTGGAGGCGCTGGCTGCCGCTTATCAATCCCCTGCCGTGCTGCGGCTTATCGAGCAGCATATCGAAGCCGGAGAAGCCGCATGACGAGAATGCGGGCGGCCGATCTGCACGCAAAGATCCTGATCGTCGACGACAACCCGGTCAATCTGGGATTCGTCGTCGAGAATCTTGAAAGCGAGGGATATGAGGTGCTTGTGGCGCTCGGCGGCCTCGAGGCGCTGGAGCGTGCTGCCTTTGCCAGGCCGGATCTGATCCTTCTCGACGTCATGATGCCGGTCATGAACGGGCTCGAAACCTGTCAGCGCCTCAAACAGCAGGACGATACCCGCGATATCCCGATCATCTTCATGACTGCGTTGGACGACGTTGCGGACAAGATCGCCGCTTTTGCGGCCGGCGGCGTGGATTACATCAGCAAGCCGTTCCAAAACGAGGAGTTGCTGGCGCGCGTGCGGACCCATCTGGCGCTCCGCGCGGCGCAGCTCGACATGATCGACCAGAAGCGCGACCTGGAGGCCGAAATTGCCGCCCGGTTCGCCGCGGAGAACTCGCTTCGCGAGTCCGAACTGCATCATCGCCGCCTCTTCGAAGAAGCCGGCGACGGCATTCTGGTTATCGACTGCGAGACGGAGACGATAACCGACCTGAATGCCCAGTGCGGCGAGATGCTGGGGCTGCCGCCGGACGAGGTGCGCGGACTGGCGCTGAATGATCTCCCGGCCTTGCGCAACGCGGCGCCCGGCCAGACGATCGCCCAGGCCCTGCGGAACGAAGGGCAGATGAAATGGGACGACTGGTCATGGGAGCGCCCGGACGGCTCGACGATGAGCGTCGAGGTGATCGGACGCACCTATCGCGCAGGCGACCGCCTTCTCGCCCAATGCACCTTTCGGGACATTTGCGCGCGCAAGGAAGCAGAGGCCCGCGTCCGCTACATGGCGTCGCACGACGCACTGACCGGACTCCCCAACCGAACGTTGCTGCTCGATCGCCTCAACGTCGCGATCGGTGAGGCGCGTCGCGAGAACAGCCAGATAGGCCTGTTGCTGCTGGACCTCGATCATTTCAAGCATGTCAATGACAGCCTCGGCCATTTCATTGGGGACGAGCTTCTCGAGCAGGTGTCGAAGCGTCTCCGGACCGTGCTCGGCGAACAGGATACGGCAGCGCGCCTGGGCGGGGATGAGTTTGTGCTGGCGGTGCCCGGCCTGTCCGGCGCAGCAGACGCGGAAGCCCTGGCGGAGCGCGTCCTGCACGTGCTCGCGCCACCTTATGTGATCCAGGGGCGGACACTTCACGCCGGGGCGACGATCGGGATCAGCCTCTATCCGAGCGACGGCGACAATCCTGCCGCGTTGCTGCAGGCCGCCGACGCAGCAATGTATCAGGCGAAGAAGAAGCGCCGGGGCACATATCGGCTGTTCAGCCGCGATCTGAGCATCGCCGCCAAACGGTGGCATGCCTTGTCGAACGATATGCATGGCGCCTGCGAGCGCGGCGAATTCGTCATTCACTACCAGCCCCAGATGTCTCTCGAGACCGGCACCATAAGCGGGCTGGAAGCCCTGCTGCGCTGGCAGCATCCCACCGAGGGCCTGATCGCGCCGGGCCTGTTCATCCCCCTGCTCGAGGAACATGGGCGGATGGTCGAAGTCGGGCAATGGGTGCTCCGCACCGCCTGCGCCCAGAACGCGGCATGGCAGGCGCAAGGCTTGCCGCCGGTCCGCGTCGCCGTGAATCTGTCCGGCCAGCAATTCTATGTCGGCGACATCGTCCGCACCGTTCGGCAGGCCCTTGGCGATTCCGGGCTGTCGCCCGAATGGCTTGAACTGGAGCTGACGGAATCCCTGACCCTGGACGACACCGAAACGACGCTGCGGATCATGCACGAACTAAAGGCGCTTGGTGTCGAACTTTCGCTGGACGACTTTGGCACCGGTTGGTCTTCCCTTGCCTATCTCAAGCGGTTTCCACTCGACCGTATCAAGATCGACCGATCCTTCGTGCGCGATCTCCTGAACGACTCCGGCACGGCGGTGATTGTTCAAGGCATTCTCGATCTGGCGCGCCGGCTCGATATCGACTGCATTGCCGAGGGCGTCGAAACGATGGAGCAGTTCGAACATCTTCGGCACAGCGGCTGCCCGGCCATGCAGGGTTTTCTCTTCAGCCAGGCCGTCGCTGCAAACGAAGTGTCCGCCCTTCTGAAAGTCGGGGCCGCACGCGCGGAGGGCGTTCGCGCCGATCTTGGCCCTTCCCAGGCTTCTGGAACCCGGGGGAGATCCGAGCCCTGATACCCCGACAGGCCCATAATTCGGGCGTTTTGCGGAAGAAGCCATATCCGATCGCCGACAACCGCGGGGCATCTCGCAGGCATCGGGGCTAACAGGCGACCAAGCAGATGGCGTCGTAAAAAGACGACACAGGATGCGACGGACCGTTATCCGCTCAAGATTACCCGCCAGCCGCCCCGGCTGGCTTTGCCCCCGGTTAGGCGTACCCTGATCAGCAGAGTCGCCCGAAGCGAAGCGAACAGCGCACGAACCCCGTGCCGCATGGCGCCGTACCCAAGACATATGCAACGTCTTTGACGGAGAGCCCCTATGAGCTGGACCGGTGTCGACTGGACCGCGGAATATCCGCGTTTTCCTGTGGATCTGAATGGCGACGGACGCGCCGATATCGTGGGGTGCGGGCTGACCGGCACCTGGGTGTCGCGCAATGACGGGCATGGCAATTTCGCACCGCCCGAGCTCGCCTTCAACGATCTCGGCTATAATCAGTCCTGGCGAGTCGGAAAGCATGTGCGGACCACCGGCAATTTCGCCAAGGCGCCGCTCACCGTCAGCGCCAATCCGGGCACCACGCTCTCCCGGGCCGAGGCGAGCAGGAGCGCGGCCACCGGGGCGGCCGTCGCCCGGTCCCGGATCATCCTCGGCGGCGGCATCCACCTTCCCGAGCGGATCGTGCCGGGCCTGATGGGCTTCGGCGATCACGGCACCTGGGCGGCGCTGAGCCAGGGCGGCAGCGCCTTCGGGCCGGTCACCTTCGTTCAGAATAATTTCAGCGTCGAGCAGGGCTGGCAGGTCGGGCTGCACCCCCGCATCCTCGCCGACCTGAACGGCGACGGCCTGTCGGATATCGTCGGCTTCGGCAATGACGGCGTCTGGACGTCGCTCTGCCTCGGCGGAAGCGGGGGGGCACCCTCCTTTGCGCCGAGCAAGTTCGTGCTGGCGAATTTCGGGGTCAATCAGGGCTGGCAGGGCGCGAAGCATGTCCGCGCGCTGGCCGATCTCACCGGCGACCGCCATGCCGACATCATCGGCTTCGGCGACGCAGGCGTGTGGGCCAGCCTGGGGACGGGCGACGGCGGCTTTGCCGAGGCGAAGTTCGTGCTCGCCAATCTCGGCTATAATCAGGGCTGGCGGGTCGACCGGCACCCGCGCTTCGCTGCAGATCTCACCGGCGATGGCCGCAGCGACATTGTCGGCTTCGGGGATGCCGGGGTCTGGACCAGCCGCGGCAATGGCGACGGCACCGTCACCGACGCACAGTTCGTGCTGGCGAATCTCGGCTATAACCAGGGCTGGCGGATCGAGCAGCATCCGCGCTTCGTCACCGACCTCAACGGCGACGGGCGGGCCGACCTGATCGGCTTCGGCAATGACGGCGTGTGGGTGGCGCTCGGCGACGGCAATGGCGGCTTTGGCGAGGCGCGGTTCGTGCTGGCCGGGTTCGGCTTCAACCAGGGTTGGCGTATCGATCTCCACCCGCGCTTTCTCGCCGACATCACCGGCGACGGACGGCCCGACATTGTCGGCTTTGGCGATGACGGGGTGTGGACCGCGCTCAACAATGGCGACGGGACTTTTGGCGAGGCGCATTTCATGCTCGCCGATTTCGGGGCGAAATCAGGCCGGACCGGAATCAAGCATGTCTTTGTCTGCATGATGGAGAACCGGTCCTATGATCATTTCCTCGGCCTTGCGGCCATCAACGGGGCGGATGCGCACTCGGGCGCGCCGACCAGCGCGAATGGCCTGAAGGGCGGGGAAACCCAGAGCTACGAAGCAAAGTCCTTCCCGGCCAACGGCAATGCGACTGACCGGATCACGCCCGGACCGCCGCATAATTTCAACGATTTCATGGTCGCGCTATGCGGCGCTGATCACGACAATTTCAATCCGAACGGCGGCGCCTATCCGCCGGTGAACGGATCGGGATATGCCGCCGCGTACGGCATCGTCACGGACCAGGACAGCGCAGGCGAAGTGATGAAATGCTTCCCGCCGAAGAATCTTCAGGTTCTCAACGCGCTCGCCCAGGAGTTCGTGGTGTGCGACAACTGGTTCGGCTCGATGCCCGGCCCGACCGAGCCGAACCGCATGTTCGTCCATGCCGCCGAGTGCGACACCTGGGACGATTCACCCAGCCCCGGCGACCAGGCCGAAGCCGAGATCCTCGGCGAGGATATCAGCTTCGATCATGGCACGATCTTCGATCGCCTGCGCAAGGCGAATGTCAGCTTCCGCATCTATGCCGGCGACGATTTCCCCAATGTCGCCATCCTGCACGGCATCAGCGTCTATACCGACATCGACGATTATGAGGATTTCAGCGACGACCTGCATGACGGCTATGACGCGGCCTATACCTTCATCGAGCCCAATTATGATGTGGTGAGCCCGTTCAGCGAGGATTTCTACAACGGCAATTCGCAGCATCCGCGCGGCGGAGTCGCGGCGGGCGAGGACTTCATCAAGTCAGTCTATGAAACGATCCGAAACTCGCCGGTGTGGAACAGCAGCCTCTTGGTGATCACCTGGGACGAGGCCGGCGGCTTTTACGATCACGTCCTGCCGCCGCGCGCCACGCCGACCGGCAAGCGCGGGAAGAAGCACGGCTTCATGTTCGACCAGCTTGGCACGCGCGTTCCCGCCATCGTCATTTCGCCGCTCATTCCCCGCAAGCTGATCGAACACCGCGTCCTCGAGCATTCAGTGATTCCGGCGACGGTCGAGCAGCTCTTCAACCTCGATCCGCTGACTGACCGGGACGCCAATCTGGTCGGGCTGCAGAGCCTCGCGACCTTGAAGGCGCCGCGCACCGACACGCCGGCGCGGCTGCCGAATTCAGTCACGGTGCCGGATGCCAGCGCGCGGACGGTGCCGGGAGCACCGACCAGCAAGCCGCCCGGCACCTTGCTGAGCGCGATCTCCGACGAGAATTTCCTCCCGTCGCTGCAGAGCGCTGCAATCCAGCACATGGCGGCGGCGCCCGACCAGCATGCCCAGATCCGTGCCCGCGTGGCGGCGATCCGCACGATCGACGAGTATCGGACCTATATGATGGAGGTATCCGCCATTGTGAAACAGAGACGCGCGGCGGTGCGGGCTGCCCGGCAGGTGCGCCACCCGGTGATCGTTCGCGATCATCGTCATCCGGAACTGGTGAAGTGACGGCCGGGGCCAAGCCTGCCGGGCGGTTCCGGCGCAGGGTCGCGATCTGTGTCGCGGCGCTGGTTTCGACCAGCCTGGCGGCGACGCCCGCCAATGCCCAGTTCGATATTCTCCTGACCTTCGTCAGCAAAGGCTATGACGCCTATAAATTGATCCAGAACAAGCCAAGCGACCTCTCGGTGCTGCAGGCGCTGATCACGCAATCCAAGGCGCAGATCATCGCCGAGATAGATGGCATCACCGCTGCAACGATCGCCTCCTGCGCGCAAACTGCGGTCGATACATTCCAGATCATCGATCAGCTCTCGCCGGACAACCAGCAGGCCTTCGCCATCTCAGCCGACCAATGCGTCAATGATGCCCAGGCGCAGATCGCCGCCGCTGGCCCCGCTACGGACAAGAGAGCCGTCGACAAGATGGGCTTTGCGCTCAACCTCGTCGGGCCGATCGCGCTGGCAGCGAAAGTGCATGTGGGGTTGCCGACCGATACGCTGAGGCTGCACATCCTGCAGGCGAACCAGCAACTCATCAGCAAGCTCGCGCCGACCTGCGATGTCTCGATCGACAACCCGGATGACCTGCCGACGTTCAGCGGAACGGTTACCGGACACGGCGCCTGCTACAATTTCACCGTGCCGACGCCGGCGCGGGTCGAGGTGGGCGAGCGGGGCGGCGTCTTTTACCTCCCCCATGGGCCGGGCAGGGCGTTTCTGTACTGGCCGCTGCTCGGCAAGGCCTATCCGGACGACGACTTATTGTGGTGGCGCGGACATACCGCGTTCTTTGCCCGGGGGGTCGATTTCTCCATCGCTGCCGCCGAGGCGATGCAGGGCACAAGCTGGCAGATCGCCCATGTGGCGCTTGACCGGCTCGAGCCGGATTCGGGGCCGGTTGCCTCGCCGGTAGCGATGACGATGTATGCCAACATCATCTACAAGCCGATGGATGCGTTTCTGGCGGGTGGCAGCAGCTCCTATCAGGGAACGCTGAACCCGGTTCCGAGCGGCCCCAATCCTTCCTTTTCGGGATGGAAAGGAGAGGACGGCGCCTTTGTCTCGATGGCAGCGGGCGCCAATGCCGATGGCCGCGTCGAGACGTTCGGCATCAGCAGGATCGGCGGCATTTATCATCGCTGGGAGCTCTCGCCGGGCGACGGCAGCCGTTGGTCGGGAATGGCGCAGATGGACGGCCAGCTGAACTCGATTGCCGTTGCCCGCAATCACAACGGGACGCTGCAGGTCTTCGGTACCAACCAGTTCGGGAACATCTTCACGCGCAACCAGGTGCTGGGCGGCGATCAGGAAGCGTCAGTACAGCGCAACCCTCCGCTGCCGGCGACCGATACCTGGACGCCCTGGAAGCAGCTGGATGGTGCGCTGGCTCAGGTCGCGGCGGTGACCGGCACCGACGGGCTCATCCACCTGCTCGGCGTCAACAGCGCCGGCCAGCTGTTCCATCGCCAGCAAAATACCCGCGATGCCACTGACCCGACCGCGAGCGGCGCCTGGTCGGGCTGGACGCAGATCGACGTTCCGGCACCGATGCGGGCGATCGCGGCGACGCTCGACCTTGGCGGGCGGGTCAACATCTTCTGCCTGACCAGGGACGACCGGATCTTCCAGCGGGTCAAGCTTGGCTCGGGCAACCTGTACACCGGCTGGGCGCAGATTCCGGGATCGCTGCACAATATTGCCGCGATGAAGCAGGGCGGAGGAGCCGGCATGCTCGTGCTGATGGGCATCGCGGCCGACGGGCGCATGTACCGGGCCACCTCCTACGGCCTGCTCACCGGTGCGCCGGGCAGCAACATGCCCGGCCCGTGGAACGCCTGGGCCTCGCTGCCGAGCCCGCTGCGGCGCCTGCCGCCAATCAATCCCGTCGTGCTCCACCCGGTGCTCGTTCAGCCCTGAGCGCGCTGCCCGCCGAGCGCGCCGGGGAGGAGCGGGCGGCGGGACAGGATGACAGCGACAGCGCCATGATCGTGGGTCGACGCCGGCTGAAACGCAATCAGCCTGGACCATCAAGCTCGGCGGCAAGCTTTTCCAGAAGCTGGCGGCAACCCTCCTCGCGTCCCCGGGCTGAATCAGAGCCGTCGAGCATCGCGACCTGCTCGGTATAAGTGAGGTGCGTGCCAGTGCCCGACGGCGTCAGCTCGATGGTCGTGAGCGAGGCCGAGAACGGGTTGGACCCGACCCCCATCCGGTAGGCGAAGACGATACGCTGATCGGGAACGATATCCTGGAACTCGGCATCGAGCCGGATCTCGGGGCCGCCGGCAAAGCTGAACCTGGAGAGCTCGCGTCCGCCGATCCGGAAATCGAAGGTGAATTCGTGGATCTCGCACCCTTCGTCCTCGACGCGCCACCGGCGAACCATCTCCTTGTCGGCAAATGCCCGAAAAACGCGCGACGGCGATTGCGGATAATCGCGCTCGACCTGGAAAGTCGAATGAAGCGCCGCCCTGGCGTCCGCATCGGCTGTGGCAATGTCACTCATTGGCGATTTCTCCTTTGTTGATCAGTGAAATGGGCCGGTCTTCGTCTTCAGCGGCGAGCAGCTGACCGAGGCGATCGAGGCGACGCTCGACGAGCGATCGGCGCTCCGCGACCCAGTCGGTCAGCCTGCTCAAGCCCGCGGCGTCGACGCTGCATGTCCGTACGCGGCCAATCTTCCGGGTCCTGATCAGGCCGCTATTCTCCAGGATGGTGAGGTGCTGGCCAATGGCGGTCAGCGACATGGAAAAGGGCTTGGCGAGGTCGCTCACGCTGGCGGGGCCGCGACTGAGGCGTTCGAAAATCGCGACGCGCGTGCTGTCGGCAAGGGCCTTGAAGCAGCTATCGATGGGTTGATAGTCAAGCATATCCTTGACTATCAACCCATGACGCCAATTGTCAAGCAAATACTTGAGTATTGGTATCATCCCCGGCGGGCCGTGCGGTCGGCCTTGACCCACGGTGTCGCACGAATGAAAACGAATTAGTATTGACTAATAGATTAGTGCCTACTAATTGATTCTACATGCCTGAAGCCGCCACCATCGACACCGTCATGCGCACGCTCGCCGACCCGACTCGCCGCGCGGTGTTCGAGCGGATCGTCAGATCCGACGAGATCACGGTAAGCGAGCTGACCCGGGGCAGCCTCGTGACCCAGGGCGCGATTTCCCAGCACCTGAAATCGCTGAAGCGGGCCGGGCTGGTCGCCGAGCGGCCGGAGGGGCGCAACGTCTATTACCGCGCCAAGCCAGAGGGGCTGGCGCCGCTGGTCGACTGGATGAGCCATTATGGCGTGTTCTGGCGCGACCGCTTTGCTGACCTCAGAAGCCTGCTCAAGGAGATCGACCCATGAACCATGCAGCGACGATGACGGACGCCCGAGAGATTGTCGTTGACGAGGTGTTTCCCCACACCCCGGAGACGGTGTGGAAGACGCTGACCACGCCCGAATTGATGGGCCGCTGGCTCAGCATGACGCCGTCGGGTTTCGAGCCGGTGGCCGGCAGCCGTTTCACCTATCGGACGACGCCGGCGGGCGAATGGGACGGCACGATCCAGTGCGAAGTGCTCGAAGTGATCCCGAACGCGCGCTTCGTCTATCGCTGGACAGGCGGGCATGAGAGCAATGTCGGCTATGGCGCGCCGCTCGACACCATCGTGACCTTCACGCTGGAGAAGAACGACGGCGGCACGCGGCTGCGCGTCGTTCATTCGGGCTTTGTCCTGCCCCGGAACGAGCTGGCCTATCGGAACATGGGCGGCGGCTGGATGAAAGTCGTCTCGCGCATCGGCGAGATCAGCGGGGAGCAGGAGGAATAGCCATGGAACAGGAACTGCCGAGGAACCATCCGCCGGTCGTGTCGCCGCAGCTCTGGCAGGCGGCATGGGCCGAGATGCTCGTGAAGGAAAAGGCCCATGCCCGGGCGCGTGACGCGCTTGCCGCCGAACGCCGGCGGATGCCGTGGATGGCTGTCGAGAAGGCCTATCTATTCGAGGGCCCGGACGGCCAGATGAGCCTGATCGACCTGTTCGAAGGCCGGCGGCAGTTGATCGTCTATCGCGCCTTTTTCGAGCCCGGCGTGTTCGGCTGGCCCGACCATGCCTGTCGCGGCTGCTCCCTGGGGGCCGACCAGGTCTCGCATCTCGCCCATCTCAATGCTCGCGACACCACGCTCGCTTATGCCTCGCGCGCACCCCAGGCCGATATCGCCCGGCTGAAGGCGCGGATGGGCTGGGAAATGCCCTGGTACACCATCACCGACAGCTTCGACGCCGACTTCGGCGTGGACGAGTGGCACGGCCATAATGTCTTCATCCGCGACGGCGATCGGGTGTTTCGGACCTATCTCATCAACAGCCGCGGCGACGAGGCGATGGGGAGCGTGTGGAGCTATCTCGACGCGACTCCGCTCGGGCGCCAGGAAGCATGGGAGGATTCGCCCGCGGGCTATCCCCGGACCCCACCCTATAAATGGTGGAACTGGCACGACAATTACGCCGCTGAAGCCGCGCCCGACCCGAAATGGGTCGAAGTCTCGGATGCCGGCGAGGCTGCCTTCCGGAACGATCCAGAGACGAAGGCATGACCTCCCCTTATGAAGGCGGCGCCGGCTGGCTGAGCCTCGCGGCCACGCCAAGCTTCGCGTTCATGGCGGTCCTGACGGCGACTCATGGCCCGGCGGATATGCCGGGCATGTCGCCCCTGACCGGCATGGTCCCGATGTACGTGCTGATGAGCGTCTTTCATTGCACGCCGTGGGTGGCGTTCATCTCGAAGCGGAGAATACGTCGCCCGACATCATTCTGACGTGACGGCGAGACCCGCCGCAGATCAGGCGATATCGGCGACCCGCACCCAGCGCCGTTCGAGGCTAGAAAGCCGGATCGCTTCCTGGATCCGCTCGACCTCGAGCGCTCGCGCGAAATCCGGCGTCGCCCGACCGCGGCCATGGATCGCTTCGACCATGGCGTGCATCGAGAGCGCCATCGGGAAGCTCGGTTGCGGTTCACTCTGCCAGTCGAGGGCGATGCCGGGGACCGAACGGAACGCATCCGGGATGTCGATCGGTTCGAGCGCACCTCCCAGTTGTCCGCCCCGCAGCGTGCAGTCGCGGGCGGTCGGGAAGGTCGGTGAGCTCGCGACAAGCCGGCCCTGCTTTCCGAACACGTCGATCAGCCAGCCATCGTGCAGCGCCATGCTCCAGCTGATCTGCATCTGCAGGACCAGGCCGCTTCCGAAGCGCAGGATGACGCTGACGAAATCATTGGTTTCGGGATAGATCGCATCACCATCCGCGAATTCCCATTTCCCGAGCAGCTGGCGATCGTCGGCGACGAGCTCGGCCACGGGTCCGAAAAGGTCGATCAGGGCATAAAGGGCGTGACTGCCATTGTTGCGGACCGCGGAGACGCCCTGCCCCGCTTGCGCGAACCAGTTGTACGGGAAGCGCTTGTCGGGCCGGTTGAACAGCGAGAGATTGAAGTGACAGGTGCCGCCGAACGGGGCGCCGATATAGCCGGCTTCGACCATCGCCTTCATCTGGCGCTGGGCCGGAATCCACTCGGCAAAGGCATCGACGACGCCGATGCGGCCACTTGCGCGCCATGCTGCGTCGATCGCCTTCGCGCCGGGCCAGTCGGGCGCGTGCGGGCTCGCATTATAGACATGTTTGCCGCCGGCGAGCGCGGCCAGCACCATCGGCAGGCGGATGCTCGGCCGGGTACCGCAATCGATGATGTCGATATCCGGATCGGTGGCGAGCGCTGCTGCATTCCAGAAGGGACGCGGCAGCCCCAGTCGTGACGCCGCCGCCTCGGCGGTCTCGCGCCGCGAGGTGCAGATCGCCGTGACCTCGACGCCGGGAATGGCCCGCCACGCGGGAAGGTGCGCGAAGGCGCCCCATGCCGCGCTGATGATCGCGACCCTTAGCGGGCGCACGGCAGGATTGGCTTCAGGCGCGGACAAGACCGGCCGTCACTCGATGGTGCCGAGGATCGTACCTACCTCATAGATCTCGCCGGCCTCGGCGAGGATATGCAGGATGCCGCTCGCCGGTGCCTCGACTTCGTTGGTCGACTTGTCGGCCTCGAGCAGGAACAGCGGATCGCCCTCGTTCACATGATCGCCGTCTGCGGCAAGCCACTCGGCAATCTCGCCCTCGGTCATCGAGAAACCGAGCTTCGGAAGCAGGATTTCGGTAGCCATGATGTGTCGGATCCCTTTGGACTGAGGTGCGCTTTGCGCCCGTGCTATCGCCACGCCCGCGCGAGGCAATGCGAAATCCCGAGCGGGCCGGCGCGATATCGTTAGAGCGATGCGGCGGATAGTGCGAAGACCGCTCAATAGCCGCGTGTATCGACCCAGTTTTCGGCCTCGCCGGGCTTCCAGGTCTTGCCCGGAATCCTGCCCGAGGCAGTCTTCAGGTCAAACCCGATCCGGTCGGCGCCACCCTCGATTTGGACGCCGAAAACCGACAGCGCCCAGCTGGTCATCACGTAATGGCCGATCGAGAAAACCAGATCCATCTTCTGGCGCTTGTCGAAATGGGCGCCGAGTGCATCCCAGGTCGCGTCGCTCAGATTGCCGCTGTCGATCAGCTCGTCGACTGAACGCAGGACGAGCGCGTCCTGCTCGTTCCAGTCGCCGCCGTCGGGGAAGGTGCGGAGCGCTGCGATCTCGTCGAGGGTGAGGCCGGCGTTGATGCCGTAACCGACATGGTTGTGCCACTCATAGGCTGACTTCACCCGCCACGCGACGCGCAGGATGAGGAGCTCGAGCGCGCGCGTCGGCAGCGTGTTCGACATGAGCAGATGCTTGCCCCAGACGTTGAAGGCCTTGCCGAGATCGGGGTGGTTGCCCATCACCATGATGATGTTGGTTTTCGACCCCTCCTCCCACGCATTGGGCTCGCCCCAATAGGCGAAGACCTCGCGGGCGTCGTCACTCCATTCCGCGCGCGGCAGCGGCAGGATGCGGGGCTTGATGTCGTCGCTCATCGATGGATTCCTTTGATATTCTGATCGGCCAGCGCGTCCCTGCCAAGCCTCGCGCTCAGTGAAGCATCGCCGATTTGGCGACGGGGCCACCCCAACCGCCAGCGGCAGCAAAATCACGTCGGCAGGTTCGGCTCGCCATCCACGCCAGGATGGTGCTGGGGATTCCGGCCAGCAGCACCCAGCGCATCGCGATGCCGAGCGATGCCTCGCCGTAAACCGGATGGAGCGTGTCGCTCAACCAGCCGACAAAGACCGGGCCGCCACCAAGGCCGACAACCTGGATGGTTACCATCAGAATCGCGACTGCGGTCGCCCGCGACCGGACCGGGGCGAGGCCGGTCACCACCGCCATCAGCGGCGCCGCTGAAAGGCCGCCCAGCATCATGGTCAGCCCGAAGAGCGGGAATACCCGGTCGCCCGGCCCCGTCAGGATCACATAACCGAGCGCTGCGGCGACTGCGCCGCTCAGCATCAGGATCCAGATATACCAGCGCAGATCGCGCCTCCCGAGGAAGTCGGCCAGCGGACCGCCGGCGGTGTGGCCGATGATCGATCCGAAAAACAAGGCGCCACCCAGTTGCAGCCCGGCCTGATTGGCCGGCATGCCGTGGGTGCGCTCCATGAAGGCGGGCGCCCAGCTGACCAGCCCCAGGGTGAGGAGTGCATTCAGCCCGGCGGCGAGGATCAGCGGCGGCAACGTCCCGATCGCCATCAGCTCGCGCGCGGTCTGGAGGAATGGAAGCGTCGGCTCCCGGATCGCGGGCGCATTGTCAGCCAGCCCTGCTCTTGTATCGCGCAGCGTGAACCACACGATCGGCGCCAGGATGAAGCCGGGAATGCTCGCGAACAGCAAGGCGTTGCGCCAACCATAGGCATGCGCCGCCCAGCCGCCGAGGGCAGGACCGAGGAAGGTGCCCATCGAGGCACCGAGTAGGAAGATCGACAGTGCGGTTGCGCGCTGCTTGATCGGGAACAGGTCAGCGATCCAGGCCTGGGACGGCGGGGTGAATCCACCCTCGCCCAGACCGATTCCGGCGCGGCCGACCAGCAGGACGGCGAAGCTCTTTGCCGAGCCGCACAGGATCACCGCTGAACTCCAGACGACCGCGGCCATACCGACGACCTTGCGCTTCGACCAGCGATCGGCAAGCCGCGCCAGCGGAATGACCGCGAGGATATAGACGATGGCGATGATCATGTCCTTGGCCATGCCGATCGCCGTGTCGGTTAGGTGAAGCTCGTGGCGGATCGGCTCGACCATCACGACCATCATGTAGCGCTCGCCGACGACCGAGGCCGAGACAAGCACCATCATCAGGAGGAAATAGGATCGATAGGCCAGGCTCGGCAGCTCCTCGGGCGGGGGCGGTGGAGGCGGTTTCCGATCGGCCATGCGCTGTTCCTCACCCTGTCCCGGCGCGATCATCCTGCGCTCTGTGCTTGCGCCGCCCGGTTACATCGGGGCGGTATCGATGGTCGGTCGTATCAGCATCTGCGAGACGTTCACACGCGGCGGGAGCGACGCGATGAAAACGATCGCGCTCGCGATGTCGGCCGGCTGCATCGCGCCTTCCTTGGCGACGTGCTGGGCCATCGCCGCGCGCATCGTCGGGTCGCTGATTCCGCCGGCGACTTCGGTCGCAGTCGCGCCGGGCTCGACGATGCTGACTCGGATACCAGCGCCGCCGACTTCCTGGCGCAATCCCTCGGTCAGGCCCGTCAGGCCGAACTTGCTGGTCGAATAGGGACCGAAGATACCGGCGGCACGGCGGCCCGCGGTCGAGGAGATGTTGATGATATCGCCCGATCCTTGCGCCTTCATCGGGCCGATCGCTGCCTTGCAGGTGTAGAGCGTGCCCATCAGGTTGATGTCGATCACTCGCCGCCATTCGTCGAGCGACAGGCTCTCGACGCCGCCCGCCTGGATGATGCCGGCCGAATTGACGAGGATATTGATACGCCCGAGCCGCGCCACGGTATCGGCGACGGCGCGGGTGGCATCCTCCTCGGAGGAAACGTCCCCGGGGAGAGCGATGGCTTCGCCGCCGCTGCCAGTAATCCGCGTGACCAGCGAGGCGAGCCGGCCGGCCCGCCGCGCCGAGACCGCGACGGCCGCCCCGGCCTCGGCCAGCGCCAGCGCCGCCGCTTCGCCGATTCCGGACGAAGCGCCGGTGACAAGGGCGACTTTGCCCGAGAGAATGCCCGGCATGATCCGCTCCTGTTCTTGTCGGTCGTTCGGCGCGGGATGTCGCGAGCCCGCCCCTACTGTAAAGTGATCGCGCGCACGCCGTGGCAGATATCGCTCGGGCGTCCTCGCCGATCTTGCGCGTCGTCTCGATAGCGCCGGGGCGATTGGCGTTGATCGCCCGGAAATGGCAGCGAGGTTGTTCATCGACTTGGTCGTCGAAGGCCGGGTTCGCATCATCGTGTCGGCAACATGCTGAACGAGGACGAGATCGATGATCTGGTCACCCGTGCGGTGCGCCTGTTCCTGAACGCGCCCGCCGCGCCCGATGCGACAAAGGAGAGCAAAGAATGACTGATGCCATGGGCAAGCGCGTCGCAGTGGTGACCGGAGCGAGCGCCGGGATCGGCAAGGCGGCGGCCGGGGCGCTGCTCGAGCAGGGCTGGCGCGTGATCGGTGTTGGCCGCGATGCCGGGCGATGCACCGACGCCGAGGCGGAATTGGCGGCGATAGCGGATGCCGATTTCACCATGCTCCGCGCCGATCTGTCGTTGCTTGCGGAGACCGCGCGCGTCGCCGGCGAGATTGCCGCCTGTGCGCCCGAGATCGACGCGCTGCTCAACAATGCCGGCGGCGTTCGCGCTGAGCGCGTCGTCACCGCCGAGGGGAATGAAGCGACCTTCGCCGCCAATCATCTCGCACCCTTCCTGCTGACGAAAAAGCTGATGCCGCAGCTGAAGGTGGCAGCGGCGAGAGGCGCGCCGGGAGCGGTGCGCGTGGTGGGCGTCTCGTCGACGGGGCACGAGCATTGCCCCGCCATGAAGTGGGACGATCTCACCTATGCCGAAGGCTTTACGGGCGGCGCAGCCTATTGCCATGCCAAGCTCGCCAACATCCTGTTCGCACGCGAGCTCGCGCGCCGCGCGGGGCCGGATGGGATCGTCTCGCACGCCATGCATCCCGGGGTGGTCGACAGCAATTTCGCCAGCCACTGCGACGCGCCGATGCAAGCCTATATGGAATCGATCAGGGACCGCGCCAACACGCCGGAGCAGGCCGCCGATACCTTGGTGTGGCTGGCGAGCGCTGACGAGCCTGGGCTTACCAATGGGCTTTATTTTTACGAGCGGCTCGCGATTACTCCCTCCCCCGCCGCGCAGGACGATGATGCCGCGCGGCGGTTGTGGGAGGTCAGCGAGGCCTTGGTCGCGTGCTATTGAGGGCGCTTGGCCTCGGTCCGCATTTCTTCCTCCCCGGCAAAAAACAGCTACGTGGCGCCTAGCCCCCGAACTGCGCCATGATCTGTGGCAGATCAGTCGTCGTGCGAATCCCCGCCGGCGCCTCGCACACGGCAATCACCGCATTCACCGCGCGATGCCCGGTCAGGCCCGGCGTAAAGGCAGCATAATCTTCCGGCGCCACCGGGAAGGTGATGGCGACCTCGAGCGGCGTATCGCCCTCGGTCAGCACCTTCCAGCCCGAGGCGCGCAGGCCCCAGTCCTCCGCAATGTCGTCAGTGCAATACCAGTTTGCGCGGAAGCGGACGACGGGTTTGCCCGCGCGCCGCCCGGTGACGGTGATGCGCATCGCGCCGACGCTGCCCGCCGCGATCAGCCCCGCCGCGATATGATGGTCATTGCGCGCCGCCGCCATCTCCCCCGTCGCGTCGAAGCTGTCGCAGGGCAGCCCGATCGCGTCGGCGAGCTGGCCAAGCGAGGCGGCGAAATCATGCTTCACATAGTCGACCTTGCCCTGATCGAATTCGCCCATCGGTACGCCGAAGCCCATGATCTTGAAGATCATGTCGGGCGAATCGCGGCTCGACATGTCGGCATATTCGTCGATCGTCAGGCAATCATGCCGGCGCGCGAGCGACAGCAGCGGGATCGCGAGCGCCTCGGTGATGAAGCCCGGGCTCGAGCCGGTGCTGTAGATCGAGCTGTTGCCGCGGGCGCAGGCAGCCTCCACCCGCTCGCGGAGCGCCGGGTCCATGGCGCGTGGATGGTGGAAGTCGCCCCGCGTGGTGACGATGTTGGTGCCTGCTTCCAGAAGCGCGCAGAGCTCATCGGGATCAGTGCCCTGGCGCATATAGAGCACGCAATCCGCCTTGAGCGCCACGATGTCGGCGAGCGACGACGTCGCGATGATACCCGTCGGCGCGGCGCCGCACAGCGCACCCGCGTCCTTGCCGACCTTGTCCGGCGCGCTGACATACAGGCCGACGAGATCGAACCGGGGGTGTTCGATCACCGCGCGCAGCGACTTGGTGCCGATATTGCCCGTCGCCCATTGGACGACGCGATAGCGCTTCGCCTCCATCGAAAACTCTCCTTCCACTATGTGTCGGTCATGGCGCGATGTAGCCGATCGCGTCCTGGCGCGGATCCGGTGAGTCGGTCTTCCACCGTACTGAGCCGAACGGCCGCTCGAGGCGGCGCCGGACGACCTTGCGCTTCCCTGGCAGCGTGAAGATGTCAGCGGCCGACTGCGCATCGAGGTCACCCTGGCTGACCCTGTCGCGCAACCGCAGATAATCGCCCCAGGTCGGGCACTGGTAGCGCTCGGTCCACAGGGTCGCATCGCCGACATCGCGCGAGATCGACCAGTCGAAAGCGCCGGCGCGTAACCGAGACCGCTGGACCTTGAGCATGGCATCGTAAAAGTCGCGCGCCTGCTCCGGATCGACTCGATAATCGACCTCGATGACGATCGGCCCGGAGCGCAGGGTCAGGGCAAGCGCCACCTCGGGTTGCGCGGCAAGCTCGACCGGCTCGACCCCGGCATCGCTCGCCTCGGGCAACGGAAAGAACCGCGACAGCAGCATCATCGCGAGCATCAGAACGCCCGAGGCGATCACCGCCACCTCGACCGACCAGCTACTGGCGACAATACCCCAGATCACCGATCCGATCGCGATCCCGCCGGTCAGTGCTGACGAGAACAGCGAGAGCGCCCGAGCCGTCACCCAGCGCGGCGCAGCGAGCTGCACCGAGATGTTGAACAGTGCGATCGTCATGATGTTCGCGCCGCCGGCGATGAACAGGGCTAAACACGTCAGCAGCAAGGCGTGACTGAGGCCGACAAGGACCAGCGCAAGGCCGGACAGGATCGCCAGCAGCCTCGCGGCGGCCTCTGCCCCCATCCGCTCGCGGAACCGGCTGACCAGCAATGCGCCGACGACGGCGCCGACACCGCTCGAGCCGAGCATGATGCCATAGGTGCCGGAATCGCCGTGCAGCATATCCTTGGCGATCAGCGGCGCCAGCGCCGTCGCGGTGGCGCCGGCGAGACCGAACAGAAAGGCGCGGACGAACACCGTGCGAATCGATTCCGAATGCAACGCGTAGCGCGCGCCCGAGACGATCGCACGGTCGATCCGCTCGGGCGGCAGGCGGGACGGCACGTGGCGGCGCTGCCACAGGAAGAATCCCAGCAGCAGTGGCAGATAGCACAGGGCGTTGATCGCAAAGGCGGCGGTGGCGCCGGCGGCGAGCACGATCAGCCCGCCCAGCGCCGGCCCCACGCTGCGCGCGACATTGTAGCTGATGCTGCCGAGCGCGATTGCGGCCGGCAAGTGGTGCGATTCGACCTGTTCGGGGATCGAGGCCTGCCAGGCGGGGCTGTACAGCGCGACGCCGGCACCGATCAGCGAACAAAAGACGAGCAGCACCCCGGGCGATGTCAGCCCGGCCCAGGACAGGCTGGTCAGGACGCAGGCGCACGCAACCGAGAAGCTGAGGCCGGCCATCGCGATCTTGCGCCGATCGAACATGTCGGCGATCGCCCCGGCGGGTACGGCGACGACCATCAGCGGCAGCATCAGCGCTGTCTGCACCAACGCAACCAGCGACGCGTCGGACGTCAGCCGCGTCATCTCCCATGCAGCGCCAACCCCGAGAATGAGCTGGCCGAAATTGGAGATGACGCTTGCCGACCATATCCGGCGAAACACGGGTGCGCGAAGCGGCGCGAATGCGCCGACACGTCTCGTGATTTCCCGGCCGGTCTCCGCCTTCATTGGTCTGCGCCGCTCCCTTGCCTGCCCTATGCCTCAACTTGCCGCGCCGGAAACAGGGCGGCCGATGCCGCCATATCGGCGAGAGCGCCGGAATGACTATGTAAACCAATAGCTTGCTTCGAACTTCGCGGGTTGCGAGCCACGTCTCCCGGCGCATTGATCGCCCACGCGATCGGTCATCTGTGGCACGGGTCAAACAGCCGTGCGATAGGCTCCGGGACAGCGCTGACAGCGCACCCTATCGAAGAGAGAGCCATGGCCGAAGCCTATATCATCGATGCAGTCCGCACCCCCCGCAGCATCGGCAAAATGGGCAAGGGCGCGCTTTCCGAGATGCATCCGCAGCACCTCGCCGCGACCGTCCTCAAGGCGATCAAGGACCGCAACCATTTCGATACCGCCGATGTCGACGACATCATCTGGGGCACCAGCGCGCAGATGGGCCTGCAGGGCGGCGACATGGGCCGCATGGCAGCCCTCGACGCCGACTATGACGTCAAGGCGTCGGGCGTCACGCTCGACCGTTTCTGCGGCAGCGGCATCACCGCGACCAGCCTTGCCGCGGCGCAGATCATGTCGGGCATGGAGGATCTGCTCGTCGCCGGGGGCACCGAGATGATGTCCTATGTCACCTGGTATGGCGCAAGCCTGCGCGAAGCGGGCGTGAAGTCGGCGGGCGGGATCGGCACGGGCAATCTCAGGCTTCAGGAAAAGCATCCGCAAACCAACCAGGGCGTCGCCGCCGATGCGATCGCCGCGATGGAAGGCATCACCCGCGCTGAGCTCGACGCGTTCGGGCTCGAAAGCCAGCGTCGCGCCGCCGTCGCCATCAAGGAAGGCCGTTTCGACAAGTCAGTCGTGCCGGTGCTCGACGATGACGGTAGCGTGATCCTGGACCATGAGGAATATCCGCGCCCCGACACCACGATCGAGCAACTCGCCCAGCTGAAGCCGGCGTTCGGCATGATCGCCGACATGCCGTCGCGTGCCGACGGCCCAACCTTTCGTCAGCTGGTCAACCAGAAATATCCCGATGTCACGATCGAGCCGCTGCACCATGCCGGCACCTCTTCCGGCGTGGTCGACGGGGCAGCCGCGATCCTGCTGGCATCGAAGGCTTATGTCGAAAAGTCGGGCCTGAAGCCCCGCGCGCGGGTCGTCGCCACAGCCAATCTCGGCGATTGCCCGACACTGATGCTCAACGGCCCGGTCCCCGCCGCGCGCAAGGTGCTCGCCAAGGCCGGGCTGACCAAGGACGATATCGATGTCTGGGAGGTCAACGAAGCCTTTGCCGTCGTCGTCGAGAAATTCATCCGCGATCTGGACATCGACCGCGCAAAGATCAACATCAATGGCGGCGCGATCGCGCTCGGCCATCCGATCGGGGCGACGGGAGCGGTGCTGATCGGCACTGCGCTCGACGAACTCGAGCGATCGGGCGGCCGCTACGGCCTGATCACCATGTGCGCCGCCGGCGGCATGGCCCCGGCCATCATCATCGAGCGGCTCTAGGCCGGCAAAGGCGACAGGCGATCAACGAGGAAACCACCACACAGCGCAACATCTCGCTCAAGATCACGGTCATCGCCCGTCAGATGCGCAAGCTCTTCGACCGGGACCTGGAAGGCTGGGGGGTCACGCGCTCGCAATGGACCGCGGTCGTCGTCGTCGCGCGACGCGCGGGCGCGACCCAGCGCACCATCGCCGACGCGCTCGACATGTCCGAGGCGGCCGCGGGACGGCTTATCGACCGGCTTTGTACCGAGGGACTACTCGAGCGCCGGGCGAAGGCCGACGACAAGCGCGCTTATTGCGTGTACCTGACCGACGCGGCGCGGCCTCTGTTGGAGCGGCTCAGCGCGATGGGCGCGAAGCACGAGGAACGCACCTTTCGCGGCATCGACGACAGCGACCTCGAAAAGCTGAGTGCGCTGCTCGACAAGATCTACGAAAACGTCAGCGGATAGGGTTGGAAGCGAAAGGGCGCTGAACGACCTGACCGTTCAGCGCCCTGGATTTTCGCCTTTTCGGCTCTTTTGCGAATCGGACGGCGATCCCGTCCGTCCGGAAAATGCCGACGGATCAGCGCGACAGCTGCGCCTTGGTCAGGCTGGTCGTTGCCTTGTCACCGTCCATCGCCAGCGTCGAGACAGGCACGGTGATCAGCTTGCCGTCTAGGATGATCTGGGGAGAGCCGTCAGCTGCGACGCGGTACACCGCGGCGAGGCGCTTGCCGCCGGCGGCATAGAGCATCTTGCCCGGGGTGACCGTAACGCCGGGCACGGCAACCGGCGCCACGCTCTCGGCAGCCTGGGCAGCGACGGGGGCCAGAGCGAGGGCCACAACGGCGAACAGCGGGGAAATCTTCATCTCGGTTACTCCATCTGGAGGAAGCACCGGCTACCCCCTTAATAGTAACCAAGGTTAGTGTTTTTCCTTTTTCGCGTCAAGAGGCCAGTGCGTCGAAATTTTGCACTGCAGCATGCGCGAGACGCACGCGCGATTGCGAAATGCTGCGGAAATGCAGGGAATCTGACACTGAGGATGCCGGCTGAAATCAGCGGGGGGGCATGCGGATGGCGCCGTCAATCCGGATCGTCTGGGCGTTCATGTAGGAATTTCGGACCAGTTCGAGCACGAGGCTGGCGAACTCCTCTGGCTTGCCGAGCCGCTTCGGGAAGGGAACCGACGCGTTGAGCGCATCCCACATCGCCGGATTCATGTCCTTGAAGCGCAGCATCGGCGGCGTCGCGAAAATGCCGGGCATGATCGAGTTGACGCGGATGCCGAGATCCATGAGGTCGCGGGCCATCGGCAGCACCAGTCCGTTCACGCCCGCCTTCAGCGAACCATAGACGACCTGGCCGACCTGGCCATCCTGCGCGGCCGCGCTCGAGGTGAGGATGATCGCGCCGCGACCGCCATCCTCGTCCGGCTCGAGCCCAGCCATGCCGAGCGCCGCGATCGACGCCATCCGATAGCTGGCAACGAGCACGCCCTCGGCCGAAATCGCGTAATCCTCGGTCGACAGGCGCTTGAAGCCGCCGGTGGCCTTGTCCTTGCTGACCGTCTTGCCGCCCTTTGTATAGACAGCGCAGTGGACCAGTACCTGTTCCTGACCATTGGCGGCGCGCGCCGCTTCGAAGCCGGCAAGCGCGCTTTCCTCCGACATGATGTCGACCTTGCAGAAGAGGGCGCCGGTTTCCTGGGCGGTGCGCGCGCCCTGTTCTTCGTTGACATCGAAGATGGCGACCTTGGCGCCGGCTGCGCGCAGCGCCTTGACCGTCGCCAATCCGAGGCCCGATGCGCCGCCGGTGACGACGGCTGAAAGCGAAGGGTCGATGTTCATGGCAGCTGTTCCTCGGTCCTGGTTGCGCCCGCTATTGGCCGGGTCGCGCCGCCGCTCAACTCGTACCGCAGGCCGGGAAAGCAATATCGCCACAGCGTTGGCGAAGAGCCGCGTATCGTACCGGCGATAGCACCGCCAAACCGCGAGTTTGTGGTTTGCGCTGCCTGCCTCATCTCATAGGTTGCCGGCGATTAGCTGCGCTCTTGTGGCGCGGGGGAATTCGGAAAAGTCATGACTCGGGTAATGAACGGCGTACGCGTCCTTGAAGTGGCGCAATTTACTTATGTACCGGCCGCCGGTGCCATTCTTGCCGATTGGGGCGCCGACGTGGTCAAGATCGAGCATCCGATCCGCGGCGATACCCAGCGGGGCTTCCTCAATATGGGCGGCGTCACGCTCGACCCGCTGCGCCACACTCTGTTCGAGCACCCCAATCGCGGCAAGCGCAGCGTCGGCATCGATCTGTCGACCCCCGAAGGGCAGGAACTTCTCTACGAGCTGGCGAAGACAGCCGATGTGTTCCTGACCAATTATCTGCCGCAGGTCCGGCAGAAGAACAAATTCGACGTCGAGCATATCCGCGCGGTAAAGCCCGACATCATCTATGCCCGCGGCAGCGCCCTGGGCAACAAGGGGCCCGAGCGCGAGATCGGCGGCTTCGACGGTACCTGCTTCTGGTCGCGCAGCGGCATCGCTTATTCGATGACACCCGCCGAACTGCCCGGCCCGCTGACCCAGGGAATACCAGCGTTCGGCGATTCGATCGGCGGCATGTTCATCGCCGGCGGCATTTCCGGTGCGCTCTATCACCGCGAGAAGACCGGCGAGGGCGTCGAGCTCGATGTATCGCTGTTGAGCGCCGCGTGGTGGGCATCGGGCGCGCTGATCTCGCAGGTGATGGAAACCGGCCAGCTCACCCGCAACGGCATGCCTTCCTCGGGCGGGTCGCTGCGCAATCCGTTCATGGGCAATTTCCACACCTCCGATGGCGGCACGATCAATCTGTGCATGGTCAGCCCGACCGGCCTGATCCGCGACACGTTCGAAAAGGTCGGCGTGCCGGAAGCGGCCGACGATCCGCGCTTCAAGGACGTCCACTCCCTGATCGAGAATGCGGGCGCGGCAAGCGACATCCTGGTCAAGGCGTTCGCCGCGAGGCCGTTCGCCTATTGGCGCGAGCATCTGAAATCGATGAAAGGCCAATGGGCGCCCGTCCAGAGTTTCCAGGATCTGCTGACCGATGAGCAGGCGCTGGCCAACGACATGATCATCGAGGTCGAGGGCGCCGATGGCGGCGCGCCGCTCAGGCTGGTACGCGGACCGGTACAGTTCAACGGCGAACCGCTCGAGACCACCCGCTCCCCCCAGGCGTCCGAGCATACCGAACTTGTCCTGATGGAGCTTGGCCTCGAATGGGATAGGATCGAGGAATTGAAAGCGTGCGGCGCAATCGCCTGAGCCGCAACGCAGCGTCGCAACAAGGGACTGACCGATGAAACCCGGGACGAGACTGAAGAGCGCGGTGTGCGACACCGAAGTGATGGTGATCCGAAGTGGCGCCGGCACGATCGAATGCGGTGGCGCACCGATGGCTGAGGCGAAGCCGGAGACGATCGGGGCGGTCGATCCGGCGCATGCAACCGGCTCCTTGATGGGCAAGCGCTATGTCGATAGCGCCGGCACATTCGAATTGCTGTGCGTGAAGCCGGGCAAGGGTTCGCTGTCGGTGAACGGCGTCGCGCTGACCGTCAAGGAAGCCAAGCCCCTGCCAGCGTCGGACTGACCGCACGACAATGAATATCGCGCTTTTCCTGGAGATGGCAGCGGAGGGTGCGCCCGACCGCACCGGGCTCGTGTGCGACGGCCGCCGGTGGCGCTATGACGAGCTGCTGGCCGGCGCGCGCGGTGCCGCTGAAGTGATCCGCAAGAGCGGCTGCGCTCATGTCGCGTTGCTCGACGAAAGCAGCGAGGCCGCCGTCATGGCGCTGTTCGGGGCCGCGCTCGCGGGGGTGCCCTATGTCCCTCTCAACTACCGGCTCGCCGACGCCGACCTCGCCGCGCTGCTGGAGCGGATCGCTCCCGCGTTGATCATCGGCGACAGGGATCGGGTGACGCGCCTGTACCGGGCCGATGCCAATGTCGTGCTCGCCCGCGCCGCGTTCGTCGACGCCGCGCTCGAAGCGTCCAGGGATATCGCAAGCGAGGGCGATGCAGGCGAAGGCATCGCGATCCAGCTCTTCACGAGCGGTACCACGGCCGCACCCAAGGCAGCAATCCTGCGGCACGCCAATCTCGCTTCCTATATCCTCGGAACGATCGAATTCGGATCAGCGGCTGAAGAAGAGGCCGCGCTCGTCAGCGTTCCACCCTATCATATCGCGGGGATCGCGGCGTTGCTGAGCTCGATCTACGCCCAGCGCCGCATCCTGCTCCTGCCGGCCTTCAGCCCCGAGGCGTGGATCGACCTTGCGTCCCGCGAAAGAGCGACCAACGCGTTCGTCGTCCCGACCATGTTGTCGCGAATCGTCGAGGCGATCGACCGCGACCCCAGCGCCGATCTCTCCAGCCTCAAGTCGATCGCCTATGGCGGCGGCAAGATGCCGCTCGAACTGATCCGGCGCGCGCTCGATCAGTTCCCGCAGACCGGCTTCACCAACGCCTATGGCCTGACCGAGACGAGTTCGACCGTCGCCCTGCTCGGACCTGACGAGCACCGCGCCGCACATGCGTCGGACGATCCACAGGTACAGGCCCGGCTAGCTTCTGTCGGCAGGCCGCTCCCGACTGTCGAGATCGAGATTCGCGACGAGGAGGGCAAGCGCCTGTCGCCTGGCGAGAGCGGCGAAATCCATGTTCGCGGCGACCAGGTGTCGGGCGAGTACAAGGATCGCAGCGCACTCGACTCGGGCGGCTGGTTCCCGACGCGCGACGCCGGGTGGATCGATGAGCATGGTTATCTGTTCCTGGCGGGCCGCGCCGACGACGTGATCGTGCGCGGCGGCGAGAATATCTCGCCGGGCGAGATTGAGGATGTGCTGCTGACTCATCCGGACCTGGCCGATGTCGCCGCGGTTGCGATCCCTTCGCGCGAATGGGGTGAGGCGGTGGGCGTTGCCGCCACGATCCGCGAAGGGCATGAGCGGCCCGACGTGGACGCGCTGAAGGCATTGGTACGCGACCGGCTTCGCTCCTCGCGTGTGCCCGAATCCATCCTGTTCGTCGACGCGCTCCCCTATAATGAAATGGGCAAGCTGCTGCGCCGCGAGGTCAAGAAACTGTTCGCGGGCTGAGGTGGCTGCGGCGGCGACCCTTCCGTTTTCGGGCTGGGCGGATGCGCAGTTACAGGCGATAGCAAGGCTCGGCGGCGCGGCCGAGATCGCGGCTCTCTCCGGGGAAACGCTGCTGGGCGAACGTGCGGCGCTCAATAGCTTCACCATTCCGGGCCGTGTATCCGCAGGTGGTGGGTGCCGGCTGTTCGATGCTTCGGGCGGCCATGTCGCGCTCAACCTGTCCCGCCCCGATGATCGTGGCATGCTTGCGGCGCTGTTCGGCGATGCGACGATCGACCCCGATGACGATGAGATGATTGCCACCCGATTCCGGAGCGAGGACGCGGCCCCAATCGTGGCGCGGGGACGGATGCTCGGCCTTGCCATGGCGACGATCGATGAAGTGCCGGTGAGTCCGGCCACGATGATGACGGCGCGAGGGGGCCCTGCCCGGCAATCGCGGCACCCGCCTCTGGTGATCGACCTTTCCGCACTTTGGGCGGGGCCGTTGGCCACCTCGATTCTCCGGCTTGCCGGCGCCGAGGTGGTGAAGGTGGAAAGCCGCTCGCGGCCGGATTCGATGCGAGACGGCGATCCCGGGCTGTTCGCGCTGCTGAACCAGGGCAAGGCGAGCGTTGCGCTCGACCTTGCGTCGCCGGCGGGCCGCGACGCGCTGATTACGCTGACCCGCCGGGCACAAATCATCGTCGCTGCGTCGCGGCCCCGTGCGCTGCGGCAACTGGGCATCGACGCCGACACCCTGGTGCGCGAGGTGCCGGGACTGGTGTGGATCACGATCACCGGCCACGGTATTAGCGGCGACGCCGCTGACTGGGCAGGGTTTGGAGATGATTGCGGCGTGGCCGGCGGCGCGAGCGCTGCGTTGCGCGATGCCACCGGCATGATTGGTTTCGTCGGTGACGCGTGCGCCGACCCCCTGACGGGAATCCACGCGGCCCGGATCGCGCTCACCCAACTCTACCGCCGCGAGGGCGCGCATCTGGTGCTGTCGATGAGCGGCATCGTGGCCGAGGCGCTGACGGCCGAGCGCCACGCGGGATCACTGACGCGGGCACTGCAGCATTGGTCGGAGACAGAGGGCCGGCCGTTTCCCGCGATCGTGCCGCGCAGGCCGGGGGCAGTGGCGGCATTCGGCGCGGACAATGATCGGTGGCTCGGGGCCTCTCCGACATGCTGATCCGCAACGCGGAGATATGGCGCAATGGCACCCTTGACCTGCGCATTGCGGCGGGCCGGATCGCCGAGATCGGGCGTCTCGAGCCACGCGACGGCGAGACACTAATCGACGCTCATGGGGGAGCGTTGCTGCCCGGCCTGCACGATCATCATCTCCATTTGTCAGCCTTGGCAGTTGCCCGCGCCTCGACCCGATGCGGCCCGCCCGACGTCCTGAACGAGGCGGATCTTGCCGCAGCGCTGGCGGAGCCGGGATCGGGCTGGCTGCGCGGCATTGGCTATCATGAAAGCGTGGCAGGCATGCTCGATGCCGAAGCGCTCGATCGGCTGTCACCGCGCAGGCCGGTACGTATCCAGCACAGATCGGGGCGGATGTGGTTCCTCAACAGCCATGCCCTGGCACTACTGCTCGACCGAGCACCGGCGCCGCCCGGGCTCGAGCAGCGTCACGGACGCTGGACTGGCCGCCTGTTCGACGAAGATCGCTGGCTGCGCGATGCGCTGGGCAGCAAGCCGCCGGGTTTCGCCGCGATCGGCGCGATCTTCGCCGAGATGGGCGTCACCGGGCTTACCGATCTGTCTCCCGCCAACGAGCCCGCCATCGCGGCGCATTTCGCCGCTGAGCAACGGCGCGGCGCGCTTCGGCAACGCTGCGTCATGGGTGGTACGCTCGCCCTCGCCGCTGGCGCTTTCAACGAGCAACTCCGGCTCGGGCCGGGCAAGCTTCATCTCCACGAATCAGCCTTGCCCGATTTTGACGAGACGGTGGCATTCCTCACCGCAACGCATCGGCAGGAGCGCGTCGCTGCGATCCACTGTGTGACTGAAACCGAGCTCGTCTTCGCGCTGGCCGCGCTTGAGGCGGCCGGAACGAGGACGGGCGACCGGATCGAGCATGCGTCGGTCGCGCCCGACCCTCTCGTGGAGGAGATCGCGCGGCTGGAACTGCGCGTCGTCAGTCAGCCTCATTTCATTGCCGAGCGGGGCGACCTCTATCTGCGCGAGGTGGAGGCGGTTGCACGGCCTTTCCTCTATCGCCTCGCCGGCTTGCGCAGGGCCGGGATCGTCCTCGCGGCGGGCAGCGACGCGCCGTTCGGCAGTTTCGATCCCTGGGCCGCGATGCGCGCCGCAGTTTCACGCAGAACCGATGATGGCGAGACAATCGGTGCGGATGAGGCGCTGACACCCGAAGAAGCGCTGACGCTCTACCTCGCCGACCCCATCGACCTAGCCCGCGAGCGGCGGATCGAGCCGGGCTCCGCGGCCGATCTGTGCCTGCTCGATCGACCCTGGGGCGAGGCGCGGCTGCGACTGGGCGCCGGCGATGTACGAATGACGGTGATCGACGGTTCAATCGTCCACGATCGCATCGACCAGCCCGATGGCGCGCGCGCCGCGCGCATCGATCCGGCGGCCTGACAGGATCAGCAGCGTGGCGTCCTGCCGGCCGATCCGGCGCGATATCGACACGCAGCCGCCGGCACCCGGGATCAGGCCCATTGCGAGCTCGGGCAACTGGAACCAGGCGCGCGGGCCGGCAGTCACCCGCCGCGCGAAGGAAGCCATTTCCAGTGCGGAGCCGACGCACGCCCCCTGGATATGCACGTCGAGCTTCTCCGCACACCGCGCGATCGCGTGCGCGGGGAGCGTCTGCATCCGGATCGCATGCGCGGTGGCCGGGTCGCGTGTGGTGCCGAACTCGGCGAGATCGGCACCGACCGAGAAAGCCTTGCCCAGCCCTCGCATTGTGACCCGGTCGATTTCCGGATCGAGCGCGGCCAGCTCGAACGCCTCACGCAGCGCATCCCGCATCGGACAATCGATCGCATTGAGCGCCCCGACCCGGTCCAGACGGATGTCGAGATGCCGCTCCTTTCTCGTGAGCGAGACTCGACCTGCCGGCGATGCCGGCAATGCCGGCGTGGCTGGCCGGGACGCCAGCCATGCTGCATGCTCGGCGCTGCCCTGTAACAGGCCATAAGCCAGCGACTCGGCGATCAGCGCCGGCCCGGTCTCCAGATGCTCGATCAGGCGCAAGGTCTGCACTGCGACCGCTGCGGTCTCGGGCGTCCGGCGGGCATTCGCGACGATCCTCTGCAACATCACCGGGGATCCGGTCACCGCGTCGAGTTGCGGCGCGAGGGGATGCGCGGGATTTCCTGCCCCGATCAGCGGAAAGGGCGGCATGACGAGACGGCCGATATCATCGCCGGCGAGATCGAGGTCGATGACGCCGATCGGCGGCGCGTCGCCGACGAAGGGCAACGCAAAGGTCTCCGGATCGACCAGGAAAAGCGGCGTGTTCACTGCGGCAGCCTAGAAACTCGGCGGGCCCAATCAAGTGCGGCCGGCGCCAATGATCGCGGGGGCGGTGCAGCTTGCGCTGGTCCCGGGGTTACCGGCGAGCCACAATTGCGCGAGGAGGATCGCGTGACGGAACTGCAGCGGCGTACCATCGAGGCATTGCAGCGCGAGCCGACGCTCGACGCGATCGCTTTCGAGGATCGCTGGTACGATTGGGGTGAGATGGCACACGTCGCGAACGGTGTCGGAGCCGCACTCGCCGCGAGTGGAATCGATCCGTGCGCGCCCGTCGCCTTCATCCCGCGAAACCGCCCGGCTTCCTTCGCGGCGCTGCTTGGCCTGATCGCCCAGGGTCGCACGATCCAGATGATCTATGCCTTCCAGTCGCCGGCGGGCATCGCCGCCGCCATCGCCAGGACCGAGCCTGCGGCAATCGTCGCACACCGGGAGGACTTCACCTCAGAAGTCTGCGAGGCGCTCGCCAGGGCAGGCATTGCAGCGGTCGCATTGGAAGCCATGGCGGCATCCCCTCTCGCCGGGTTCAAGAGAGCGGGTGCCGCGCGATCGAGAATCGCCAACGGCGAGCCACGTATCGATATCCTAACGAGCGGCACGACCGGCCCACCGAAGCAGTTCGGGATCAGCTACACGCTGATCGAACAGCATTTCCTCTCCAGTCCGCTCACCGCACGCCAGGGCGAAGGGCCGCAATCCCTGCCCCCTTTCCTGCTCTATTTTCCGCTCGGCAATATCTCGGGCCTCTATTCGACGCTGCCGATGCTGATCCGCGGCCAGCGCGTCGTTCTGCTCGAGCGCTTCTCGATTTCGGCGTGGCGCGACTATGTCGTTCGCTATCGTCCGACCCATTCGGGCTTGCCGCCGTCCTGCGTGCAACTCGTGCTGGACCAGAACCTCCCCAGGGAAGATCTGGCCTCGATCCGTTTCCTCGGCGTGGGCGCCGCGCCGCTCGACGCGAACGTCCAGAAGGCGTTCGAGGATCGCTACGGCATCCCTATTCTCCTCTCCTACGGCGCCACGGAGTTTGCCGGGCCGGTGGCAGCGATGACGCCCGAACTGCATGCCGGATGGGGCCGCAGCAAGATCGGCACGGTGGGGCGGGCGATGCCAGGCGCCAGGCTCCGGATTGTCGACCCCGACTCGGGTGCCGAGCTGCCTCCGGGAATCGAAGGGGTGCTCGAGGTCGTGTCGCCGCGAATCGGGCCCGAGTGGATCAGGACATCCGACATCGCGATGATCGACGGGGATGGCTTCCTGTTCCACCGCGGCCGGGCTGATGGAGCGATCATGCGCGGCGGCTTCAAGATCCTGCCCGAACCCGTCGAACGCGCACTGATGCTGCACCCGGCAGTGTCGGAAGCGATAGTGGTCGGTATTCCCGATCGGCGCTTGGGGGAAGTGCCGGTGGCCGCAGTCCGCCTGAAGCCCGGCGAAGTGGCGCCGACCACCGACACGCTCGAATCGCATGTCCGGCAGCATGTCCTCGCCACCCATGTTCCCGCTCGGTGGCTGTTCTGCGCCGACCTGCCGCGTACCCCTTCGCTCAAGCTCGACCGGCCCGCAGTTGCCCGCCTTTTTCAAGCCATGCCTGGCTGAGCCACAACCTATCGCAAAAAACCGAGACACTCTCATTTATATTTGACAAGCCCGACTCCTTGGTGAACAACTCAGTTCAATAAGAAGAGGAGAGGACGATGGCTTTCACCGAGTCGAACAAGGCCCGCATCGCGCGGCGCGTGATCGAGGTGCTCGAATTTTTCGACGAGGATCATCCCCAGGCAACGGTGATGGATATCGTCCGCCGCTTCGACCGGCCGCAATCGAGCACGTCGGAGCTCCTGTCCAACCTCGTCGGCCTCGGCCTCCTCTACAAGGACCGCCAGACCCGTTCCTATTCGTTGACTCCGCGCGCAGCGATGCTCGGCAGTGCGGTACAGCCTGGCATTGTCCGCGATGGCCGGCTGGTCGGCCTGATGGACCGCCTGTGCGCTCAGACCGGTCTCGGCGTCGGCATCTTCGGCATGGTCGGCCTCAACGTGCAGGTTTATGGCTGGTGCAACGGCAAGCCGCCGCTGCGCACCGCCAATCCTGCCGGCGTCCGGAGTGGCCAGCAGGAGAATCTGACTGACTCAGCCGCCGGTCTGCTGCTGCTCTCGACCGTCGCACAGCCCAACCGCGACGGCATGATCCGCCGCCTGAACGCAGAGGCAGCGCCCGAACGCCGCTTCGCCTTTGCCGATGTCTCCGCCCGTGTGCAGCAGTGCCGCGAGCAGGGCTATGCGATCGGCGTCGCCGGCTTCGGGTCGATCGCCGACATGTGTGCGGTGCTGCTCCCGGGACTGCCGGAAAATCAGCCGCTGGCGATCGGCTTCCTGTACGAACCGTCCGACCAGATCGACCCCGAGACACTGTTGCACAGCCTGCAGGACGCCGTGGCGCGCTCGGTCGGAAAAGAAGGCCAGGAAGCAACGAGCGTTCAGCGCCTTTTCAACGCCGCCTGAACGTCACGCCCGAATGAAAATATAAGACGGAGAAGATAGATGGCTGAGAGCGACACCGCCGAGATGGCGGCCAACGCCCGCAAATATTGGTCGTCGGAAGGGTATCTCCCCGGCGGCGTCGTCCGCGAAGTGGATTACGCATCCCAGTCACACGGGCTCGATCCCTCGCTCGCCGGGATCAAGATCGTCGATACGGACACCCATATTACCGAAGCGCCCGATCTCTTCACCTCGCGCGCGCCCGCCGGCATGAAGAACAAGGTCCCCTATGTGAAGCTCGATGCCGATGGGGTCGAGCGCTGGTATGTCGGCGATCGCAATTTCGGCTCGATGGGCGGTAATGTCATCCGCGCCGACAACAACAAGCTGCTCGGCCGCCTCGCTTTCCCCAAGCTCGAACAGGCCCATCCCGGCGGCCATCTGATCGGGCCCCGCCTCAAGGCGATGGACGACATGGGCGTCTATGCCCAGATCTGCTTCCAGAATTCAGGCGTGACTCAGGCAGGCTCACTGATGTCGCTTGGCGACCCCGAACTCGCGCTCGCCGTCATCCAGATGTATAACGACGCCTCGGTCGAATATCAGGAGACCTCGGGCCAGCGCATCTTCAACATGGCGCACCTGCCCTTCTGGGACCAGGCCGAACTCGAAAAGGAAGCGAAGCGCTGCATCGACATGGGGCTGAAGGGCTTCGTGCTGCCCGACACCCCGGAGCGGGTCGGGGTGCCGTCGTTCAACCATGATTACTGGACGCCGTTCCTCGAGATGTGCGACGCGACCGGCACGCCGCTCAACTTCCACCTCAACTCGGCGATCGACCCCAATACGCTGACCTGGGAGGGCTTTGCCTTCGAACAGACCCTGTCAGTGGTGGCGACGATGTTCTCGATCGCCAATGCGGCGACGCTCGGCAACTGGATCGTCTCCGGGCGGCTCGACCGGCATCCGGGCCTCAAGATCGGCTTGATCGAGAGCGGCATGGGCTGGGTGCCCTTCGCGCTCGAAGCGCTCGAGCATCAGTTCGACGAGATGCTGCCCAGCAAGGCGGGTCTGCTTCACAAGCGGCCATGGGAATATTTCAAGGATCACTTCTGGGTGACCTTCTGGTTCGAGACGGTCGGCCCCAAGCTGCTGCTCGAGACGATCGGGGTCGACAAGGTCATGTTCGAAACTGACTTCCCGCATCCCACCTCGCTCTATCCCGGCGTGCAGGCCCATCTCGTCGAGACGCTCGGCGGCTATGATTACGAGACCAAGAAGAAGGTTCTGCAAACCAATGCTTCCAAGCTCTACAATCTGCCCTTCTGAGCCAACGCCGAAGCGCAGACACCTTTGGGCCGCCCGTCATCATGACGGGCGGCCCTTTTCTTTTCAGCTCCCGGCGAAGGCCCGGGCGAGCGCGGCCTGGCGCAACGACTGGGCCATCTGGACCTGCGGCGCGGCAGGCCCTGCGGCGCCGAAGCCGTGATACGCGCCCGGCACGACGTGCAGCTCGACCGGGACGCCCGCGCTGGCCAGCCCGGCGGCGAAGGCCAGGTCCTCGAGCAGGAACAGGTCAAGCGCGCCGACCACGATGAAGGCCGGCGGCAGGCCGCTCATATCGGCGCAGCGCGCGGGCACGGCTTCGGCAGGGATATCGTCTCCCCCGGGTTCGCGGCCGAGCATCGATTTCCAGCCATAGCGATTGAGACCGGCGGTCCAGACCAGTTGCCCGAAATGAGGTGACGTCTCGATAGTGCTGCCGGTGCGATCATCGAGCATGGGCGAATCGAGCAGCATGAAGCAGATCGGCAGCTGGCCGAAATCGCGCGCATGGAGCGCGAGTGCGGCAGCGTGTCCCCCGCCGGCGCTCTCGCCGCCGATGGCGATGCGCGCAGGATCGACGCCCAGCGAAGCAGCCTCGCGGTGAAGCCACGCGAGCGCCGCATAGCAATCGTCGCGCGCGGCCGGGAAACTGGCCTCGGGTGCGAGGCGATAGGCGACCGAGACAACGACGCAACCATGCGTCAGCGCCATCGCGCGGTTGGAAAGGTCGTTCAGCTCGGGCCGGCCGAGCACATAACCGCCGCCATGGATATGGAGATAGGCGGGTCGCGGGCTGTCAGCCGCGCCGGGCGGAACATAGAGCAAGATCCGCACATCGGGAGCATCTGGCGATCCGGGCACGAATCGCTCCTCGCAGGTGACCACCGCCACTTCGGGCGGGACCTCCAGCGACGCCAGAGCAATCATACCCCGAAACTGGACGATACTCTCGTCATTGAGGTCAAGGGTTGGAATGACATCCAGGCCGGGCAGCAGCTCTTTGGCGACATAAGCGCGCGGATCGATGGTCATCGGCTCTCCTGCTATTGTGACGGTACGCGCCGCCCCTCCCGGAAGCGCTGGCCGTCGAAATGGTCGAGCGGCTCGATCGGGCCGTTGGTGAAATCGAGGATGAGGCCGACCCGCTTTGCCTCCATCTTCCTGTCGGGCTGGAAGGTGTAGCAATTGGGCGGCATCCGGCTTGCGTCGGACTGGCGCTCCATCGGGGTGATGCGGCCATGCGCGAGGATCGTGCCCCATTGCAGCAATCGCGCTGCCTCGCGCGCGGGGCCCTCGAGCGTGTCGATCCAACCGCGCAGCCTGAACAGGGATGTGCCCGCAATCTCGGCCGGCGCGGTGAGGATGTCGTCGCGGTGCTCGAAGCGGAGGACGGGCGCGCCGTCGCGACGGATCTCCGCAGTCACTCGTTCGTCGACTGGATCGCACACCAAGATCTCGTACCGCGTCGGCGCATCATCCGCCGCGTGCGCAGCGGCGAGCAGGGCGAGGTCGTGAAGATGCGTGCAGTTGCTCTGCTTCTCGCCGCGCTTCGCCACGTCCGCGAGCGCAACACCGGCGAAGGTCGTCGCAAGCACCGCCGGTGCGCCCGGGCAGGTCGTCCAGGGGGCACGGTCCATCACTGACTCCACCGACATCACGATCGCACCATCGTGATGCAGCGTGACCGTCATGCAGTGATAATCGTCCTCGACCGCGGCAGTGACTCGATCGGTCGCCGGCACCACGAGGAAGCGCCGCCGGAAACCCGGGAGGCAGGCGATGTCCTCGACTGTCGTCACGATCAGTCCTTGGCGAGCAACAGGGCTGCCGCCATCGGGCCGCCGCCCGAGGTGGCGACCGCGACCTTGGGATCGCCGGGGATCTGCCGCGCGCCGCCCTCGCCACGCAACTGCACGACTCCTTCAAAGGCGAAGCCGAAACCGTGAAGCCGCCCCCAGCCGAGCTGGCCGCCGCCGGTGTTCATCGGCAGCGCGCCGTCACGCGCGATGCGGGTCCCGCCTTCGAGGAACTGGCCTCCCTCGCCCACGCCGCAAAAGCCGAGGCCTTCGAGCCAGGTGATCGGCTGGAAGGCGAAGCCGTCATAGAGCTGGACAGTGTCGACATCGTCGGGGCCGTAATCGGTGTTCTTCCACAGATCGCGGCCGGTCGGATAGGCGCTCGCCCATTCGGCCTGGTCCCAGCTGTAGCGCTCGACCGAGCCGGCGGACGCGGCGATGCGGATCGGGGTTGTCTTGACTTCGCCCAGCGCGTCGCCGGCAGACACGATGATCACGGTCGAGCAATCAGTGAAGCGATCGCAATCATAGAGGCAGAAGGGAGTCGAGATCAGCCGGGCGGCCATATACTCGTCCATCGTCAGCGGCTTCTTGACGATGGCGCGCGGGTTGATCGCTGCATTGGCGTGGTCGTTGAGCGCGACCTGGGCGAGCTGCTCGCGGGTGAGACCGTAACGCTTCATGTGGCGCATCGCGAACTGCGCCGTCCAGTTGGCCGCCGAGAAGGCGCCGAAAGGGGAGACCCATTGCGAATTGCCGGAGACATCCTTGCGGCGTTCTAGCGCCGGAAACTCCTCGGGCCGCGCCAGGGCCGCCGCCTCGTAAACCGTGCGGAAGCAGATCACATGGCGGGCCAGCCCTGCCTTCACCGCATTGGCTGCCTCGGCGATCGCGCCGAGCTGGGCGGTCATCTCGGCAGCGCCGATATGCCAGCGAGTCTTCAGCCCCAGCGTCTCGATCAGATCGTCGGCGCCGAGCGGCGAAAAGCCGAGAAAGATCTGCATCTTGCCTGGATAAGTGGCGACACCGTCGATCTGGTCGAGGGTCAGGCCGGCATCGGCAATCGCTTCCCTGACTGCATCCACGGTGAGCGCGAGCGGCGAGCGGGTCAGGCGAACGCCCACCTCGGACATGCCGATGCCGGTGATATAGGCTTCGCGCGCCATCAGGCCATCTTCTCGAACAGCGGGAACCAGATGCCGTCCTGCTCCTCGAACACGACGCGAACCTTGTCGTCGATGTCGACCGCGTCGACCGGGCAATTGACGATGTTGGTCGTCAGATAGACGCCGGGCGCATCGTCGAGCTTAACCCGGGCGATCACGAAGGGCACTTCCATGTCCTTCGCCCAGGCCTGGTGATTGACCGTATAGGTATCGACCACGCCGGTTCCCGCAACTGCGAAGGGCGCGACATTCTCGGACTGGCAGAAGCGGCAGATCTCGCGCGGCGGATGGATGAAGCCGCCGCAATCGCCGCACCGGGCGATGTTCAGCTTGCCCTCGGCGCCGCCTGTCCAGAAGGCGCGGTTGTCATTGTCGAGCCGCGGACGCGAGCGCTGCCACGCCACGCTCAAGCATCCCAGAGGAGATGCATCTCCTCGATGCCGATCACATGCCCGCCGTGGAAGACTGTCGGGCGGTCGGGGTCAAGCCGGAAGGCGGGGAGGCGCGCGAGCATCTCCTCATAGAGAACCTGCAACTCAACGCGCGCAAGATGCGAACCGAGGCAGCGATGCGGCCCGACACCGAAGGCGATATGGACATTGTTCTCGCGGCTGAGCTCATATTTGTCGGGCTCGGGAAACTCGCGCGCGTCGAGATCGGCACCCGGCAGGAACAGCTTCAGCATGTCGCCCGGCAACATCCGGGCGCCGGCCAGCTCGGTTTCGCGCTTCACCACGCGCATCGGCACGGTGAAGGTATAGCGGCGCAGCATCTCCTCAGCCGCTTCGTTGACGAGCTTGGGGTCGGCGCGGAGCGTTGCCTGGAGCTCCTGGTCGAGCGCAAGCCCGCGCATCGCCAGGCCCATGCCGTTCATTACCGTGTCGAGCCCGGCGATGAACAGAAGCACGCCGTAATTCTCCATATCGGCGAGCGTGGTCGGCTGGCCGTCAATCTCGGTCTGCCAGAGCAGCGACAGGATGTCGTCGCGGGGGTTATCCTTCCGATCGAGGATCGTGTCGCGCATCGCGGCGCTGATCCGCTGGAGACGCTGCACCGAGCCTTCGCGATCAGTGTCGATCGCTTCCATATGCTCCTTCACGATCGCGCGATATTCGGGCAGGCGATCGAGCGGCAGGCCAAGCATCTTGAGAAACACCTTGACCGGCAGCGGCTCGGCGACGGTCGCCATGAACTCGCAGCCGCCATCGGGCCTGACCGCATCGATCAGCTCGCCGGCGAGCGCCCGGATGCTGTCACGCAGGCCGGAGATCGTCTTGGGCGAGAACACCTTCTGCAGCGGCTGGCGATATTTGGTGTGCTCGGGCGGATCCAGGGTGATCGGGATCGGCTGGGGGATGTGCGGCGCGCCGGCCGGCAGTGCCGCGAGCATCGCCTTCATCTTCTCAGCTGGAACGAACTCGCTCGAAAACGTCTCGGGATCGCGTGACGCGGCATAGTTGGCAGCGTGAGTGAGCGCCACCCAGCCGCCGCCGTTACGCGGCGTCCAGAAGACCGGCGGCGCGTTCCGCACCATATCGAGGATGCGCGCGTGCGGATTGGCGAGGAGGCCGGGATCGGCATGGATGTCGAAATCATAGACCAGGTCCTCGGCCACATGCGCAGGCTTTGCGACGGCGGGACTTAGGGCGGCGTGAACCATAGAGATCTCCCGTACTTCGATGCGCTTGTGGAGCAGCTGCGCCGCTCGACGCGGGCCAAATCGACCATAACCTGATTGCGGTCCCGAGAAAGCGGGCGGGCAAGGTCATCGCGCGAGCGATGACGTCGGCGGCCTGTTGATCCCGCGCCGCTTCTCCATTCTAGGATATCGGCATCAGCCTGGGAGAGGCACATGAGGATCCGAATCGAGAAGGCAGCCTGTGTCGGGAACGCGCGCTGCGCCGCGGTTTCCGCGGAGATGTTTCCGCTGGACGACGACGGCTACATCGCCACCGAAGGCTTCGACGTGCCCGAGGGCCAGGAAAAGACCGCCCGGAACGGCGCGCGCGCCTGCCCCGAGCGGATCATCTTCGTCATCGAAGACGATGGCAGCATTTCATGGCCACCCCAGGCCAGCGCCTGAGGGCCTTTCGGAGACACATATGAGCGACATTCTGGGCTACAAGGGCAAGCGCGTCATCGTGAGCGGCTGCTATTCGGGCATGGGCGCCGCGACGGCGAAGCTGCTCGTCGAGCTGGGCGCCGAGGTGCATGGGCTCGACTACAAGGACTCGAGCGTCTCGCTCGCTTCCTTCACCAATGTCGACCTGCGCGATCCGGCGTCGATCGAAGCGGGTGTCGCCGGCATCGGCGGCGACGTGCATGCGCTGTTCAACTGCGCCGGGCTGCCGCAATCCTTTCCGCCGATGGATGTGATGAAGGTCAACTTCATCGGCCTGCGCCATCTCACCGAGCAGGTGCTGAAGCTGATGAAGCCGGGCGCGGCGATCGCCAGCATCGCCTCGACCGGCGGCCTCGGCTGGAGCCGGCGCATCCCGACCAACATGGAGCTCGTCACGACCAAGGGCTTCGATGCGGCGGTCGCCTGGTGCGAGGCCAATATGGAGACGGTCAGGGAAGGCTATTCCTTCTCCAAGGAGAATGTGATCGTCTGGACCCAGTATATGGGCGCGCACCTGATCAAGCAGGGCATCCGGATCAACTGCACCCTGCCCTCGCCGACCCAGACGCCGATGATGGCGCAGTTCGAAGCGGCAGCCGGCAAGGACGTCATCGAGGCGGCGACCCAGCCGATGGGGCGCTATTCGACGCCCGAGGAGCAGGCCGGCGGCATGGTGCTGCTCAACAGCGCGCTGGCGAGCATCGTCAACGGCGTCGTCTTCCCGGTCGATGGCGGCTTCATGGGCGGCGTCGCGACCGGCCAGGTGGACCTGAGCGTGATGATGCGCGGGCGGCCCGCGCCCGCAGCGGCGCAGTAACCCAGGATACCGGCCGGCCGGTGCGAGACTGGCCGGGCCGGCGATGATGACAGGACCGGCCCAGCCATGAACTTCGACCTGACCGACGACCAGCAGATGGTGCGCGACACCTTCGCGCGCTTCCTCGACGAGAACAGCAGCATGGCGCGGGTCCGCGCGGCGATGCCGTCGGGCTTCGACGCGGCGCTGTGGAAGGGGCTGGCCGAACTGGGCGCCCTGTCGATGCGCGTTCCCGAGGCGGATGGCGGCCTTGGCTTCGGTATGTTCGATGCCGCCATCCTGATGGCTGAGGCCGGGCGGACGCTGGTCTCGGGGCCGCTCGCCGAGACGCTGGTGACGGCGCGGCTGCTGGCGCAGCTTGGCGGGGAGCAGACCGCTGACCTGCTCGGCCGAGTCTCCGCCGGGGAAGCGGTGGCCACCCTTGCCTTCCGCAATATCGCCGACGAACCGGTGCAGTGGATCGCGGGCGGCCTCGTCGCGGAAGCGGTCGTCGCGCGCATGGACGATCACATCGTCCTGGTGACGGTGCCTGTCGCGGCGCGCGTCGCCGAGGAGAATCTGGCCTCCACGCCGCTGGCCGAGATCGACTTCGCCGCGCTTCCCACGGTGATGCTCGCCTCGGGCGATGCTGCGCTCGCGACCTTTGCGGCGGCGATCGAGGAGTGGAAGCTGCTGATCTCCGCGGGGCTCGCGGGGGTCGGCCACCAGGCGCTCCGCATGGCGGCGGCTTATGCCTGCGAGCGCAAACAGTTCGGCCAGCCGATCGGCACCTTCCAGGGCATCTCGCACCCGCTTGCCGACCTGCTCTGCGATGTCGATGCCGGCGAGTTCCTGGTCTGGAAGGCGATCCGCGACGTGCATGACGGCGCCGACAGCGCCGCTGCCGCGGTGTCGCTCGCGGCATGGTGGAATGCCGATGCCTGTGCCCGCTCCGTCGCGCAGTCGCTCCATACCTTTGGCGGTTACGGCCTCACCACTGAGTACGACATCCACCTCTTCAACCTGCGCGCCAAGGCCTGGCCGCTCGTGCTCGGCGATCCGCAGCGGCTGATCGAGGAAGCCGGGCGCCGCCTCTATGCCGGGGAGAAAGCCGCGCTGCCCGAGGCGGGCGACTGCCCGATCGACTTCGACCTTGGCGAGGATGCGAAGGCGATCACTGCCGAGATCCAAGCCTTCTTCAAGGCCAATGTGACGCCGGAGATGCGCGCCAAGTTCCATTACAGCTGGGAGGGCTATAACCCCGAGCTCAACAAGAAGCTGGCAGCGGCGAACCTGCTCTATCTCGGCCTGCCCAGGGACGTCGGCGGGCGCGGCCTTTCGCCCTATGCCAAGATCGCGGCGATGGATGCCTTCGAGAATGAGGGGTACAACAACCCGGCCGCGAACGTCGCCCAGATGGTCTCGCTGATCATCCACCGCTTCGGCACCGACGAGCTCAAGCAGGACGTTCTCGGGCGGATCATGTCGGGCGAGGTGATCTGCAGCCTCGGCTATTCGGAGCCCGCATCGGGATCCGACGTGTTCGCCGCCCAATGCCGCGCGACGCCCGACGGCAATGGCTGGCGGATCGACGGCACCAAGATGTTCACGAGCGGCGCCAACCTCGCCGATTATGTGCTGATGCTCTGCCGCACCAACCCCGATGTGCCCAAGCACAAGGGGCTGACCATGTATATCGTGCCGCTGAAGGCCGAGGGCATCACGATCCAGCCGGTTTACACCTTCCAGGACGAGCGGACCAACATCACCTTCTATGACGGGGTGAAGATCCCCGACAGCTACCGGCTCGGCGAGGTCGATGGCGGGGTGAAGACGATGAGCGCCAGCCTCGAGCTCGAGCATGGCGGCGGCTTCTCCAAATATCAGCGCAAGATGCTCGAGGCAGCGGAGACGCTGTGCCGCGAGATTTCCTATCACGGCAAGCCGCTGATCGAGGACGGCAGCGCCCAGGCCCGGCTCGCGCGGACCACCGCCAATCTCTGGGCGTCCGAACTCCTCACCTATCGCGCGACCTGGGTGATCGCCGAGAAGAAGCCCAACCTCGCTTATGGGCCGATGGCGAAGATGTCCTCCTCGGAGAAGTTCCTGAGCGACGCCCGCGACCTGATCGACCTCACCGCCCCCCTCTCCTTGTCGAAGCGGCCGGGGGCTGCGGCCGAAATCAATCAATTCTATCGACACGCGCAAGGGTCAACCATCTATGGTGGCACGAGCGAAGTGCATCGCTCGATGATCGCGGAGCGCGGGCTCGGCCTGCCGCGCACGCGCGCCTGAGGGGAAGAGACGTGTCCAAAGAACCGCATCTCCTGACGCAAGAGCAGGACGGCATCCTGATCGCGACGCTCAACCGGCCCGACAAGCTGAACGCATTGTCCGCCGAGACGATGCAGCTGTTCGAGGAAGCGCTGGGCCGGTTCCGCGACACGCCCGAGCTGAAGGTGATGCTGGTACGCGCGACCGGCCGTTACTTCTGTTCCGGCGCCGACCTGCGCGGCGGATCGCCGGCGGCGCAGCCCCGCACTGCCTCGGCCATCCGCGAGAATCATCGCCGCGGGCTGAACAACATGCACCGCATCTATGACGAGATGGAGCATGTGGAGAAGCCGATCGTCGGCGCGATCCACGCAGCATGCGTCGGCGGCGGGCTCGAGATGATGCTCTCCTGCGACTTCCGCCTCGCCGCGAAGAGCGCCGCCTTCGCCTTTCCCGAAGGGCTGTTCGGCGTGCTGCCCGCCTCCAACGGGGTCAGCCGGCTGACGCGGATCTGTGGCCCGCACTGGGCGCGCTGGCTGATCATGGCCAACCAGAAGGCCGATGCCGACCGGGCGCTGATCATGGGACTTGTCCATGACGTGATGCCTGACGAGGGCTTCGAGGAAGCGGCGCTCGACTTCTGCCGGCACCTGACCAAACAGAATGGCGAGCAGATGGGCGCCGCCAAGATCGCGATCGAGCTCGCCGCCGAGCTCGGCCCCGAGATGGGGCGGCATGTCGAGCGGATGGCCAACAGCGCGCTGATGCTCAATCCGAGCTATCTCGAGGGAATCGAGCGGTATCTGAAGGGCGTCGGCGGGAAGAAGGGCTAGGGCCCGACGGGGCGTCAGGGGCCCCTGCCCCGCTGTTCTTTGCTGTTCCTGGCGAAAAGTTTTTTCTCCCGCTGTTATGTTGGATTTTTGGTGCGATTTTTCCGAGTATTCTCAGTGCCTTGATGACGATCCCGCTGTTATCGAATAACAGCGGAAAACAGCGGGAAAACAGCGGCGGAACAGCGGGCGGGAACAGCGGGGAACAGCAAGGAACAGCGGGACGCGAGGCCGTGGCCGCACCAAGCCGTGGTTCAATCAAATGCGGTCATGTCAAAGAGCGGGACGGAATCGATGTGGGATTCTGTCCGGCGCCACCGTTCTACAATCTCTTCGACGATTGAATCGCCTTGCCTGCTCGGGCGACTGAAATTGACACGATCAAGGGACAGCTTCGCGCCCAATTCGGGTCGTTAAACGGCCGTCCTGAATAGCTCCGCTCACAATATGGGTGGTGAATTGGTCAGTCGGCAGTCTGGCGATAGCGCAGCGCGTCGACGACGAGTGAAAACGCGGCGGATGGCTGGCGGCGACTAGGATAATACAGATGATAGCCCGCGAACGGCGGGCACCAGTCGGTGAGCACGCGCGTGAGACGGCCCTCTGCGAGGTCCTGTACGACGTAATCCTCTAAAACACAGGCTAAGCCGAAGCCCTCGAGGGCGGCCCTGACGACCATCTGCGAATTGTTGAACACCAACTGCCCGTCGACGCGCACGCGGAGCTCGCGCGCGTCCCGCTCCAACTCCCAGGCGTATAGGCCACCGGCGGTCGCCATGCGAAGGTTGATACAGCGATGCTGTGCGAGGTCCTGCGGGGTCTGAGGGATCGGCCGCCCCTTGAAATAGAAAGGTGCTCCGACGACCGCCATCCGCAGATCGGGTCCGATCCGTACTGCGATCATGTCTCGCGCGATCGATTCGCCCAAGCGAACCCCGGCGTCGAACCGCTCGGCCACGATGTCGATGAAGCCCGGGTCGATTGCCAATTCGACATGGATGTCCGGATAGTCACGCAGCAAAGGAACGAGCGCCGGCCATACCACCGACTGTGCCGCGTGTTCCGAGGTCGTCATGCGGACGACCCCCGCGGGCTTGTCGCGCAACTCGCCGACCGCGGACAGGCCCAGCTTGATCTCGGCGAAGGCGGGCTCGATCCGCTCCATCAGGCGCGCGCCCGCGTCGGTAACTGCGACGCTGCGCGTGGTGCGCGATAGCAGCCGCAGGCCGAGACGCGCTTCCAGCCGACGAACGGTATGGCTCAGCGCGGATTGCGATGTGCCGAGCTGCGCCGCTGCGCGAGTAAAGCTACCCGCTCGAGCCACCGCCAGAAACGCCAACAGATCGCCGACCTCGTCGCGCTTCATTCATGAACCTCGAAGATAAGTGCTTGCCGATCTTAGCGACTTATCGACCAAGTCGGCAGTGCCTATCTGCACTTCTCTCGAGGCACCTCGTGCCGGGTGCGCATCGCAAAGGAGCATTTATGCAGACCAGAACCCTGGGCCGAAACGGCCCGCAAGTCTCCGCGCTCGGTCTGGGCTGCATGGGGCTGACCTTCGGGTTGGGGCCGGCAACCGAACGTGGCGAGGCAATTGCGCTGATCCGTGCTGCGGTCGAGCGTGGCGTCACCTTCTTCGATACCGCCGAAGCCTATGGCCAAGGTGCAAACGAGGACGTGGTGGGTGAAGCGCTGGCTCCGTTCCGCGACGACGTCGTGATCGCCACCAAGTTCGGTTTCCTGGACGGGCAGGCGATGAAGGGCCTCGACAGCCGGCCCGAACGCATTCGCGCGGTGGCGGAGGCATCGCTCAGGCACCTCAAGACCGACAGGATCGACCTGTTTTATCAGCATCGCGTGGATCCGAACGTGCCAATGGAGGATGTCGCCGGCACCGTCCGTGACCTGATCGCCGAGGGCAAGATCAAGCATTTCGGCCTGTCCGAAGCCGGTGCAGGGTCAATCCGCAAGGCGCATTCGGTGCAGCCAGTGGCGGCGCTGCAAAGCGAATATTCGCTGTTCTGGCGCGAACCGGAGAAGGAAATCCTGCCGCTGCTCGAAGAATTGGGGATCGGCTTCGTGCCGTTCAGCCCGCTCGGCAAAGGCTTTCTCACTGGCAAGATCGACGAGAGGACCGAGTTCGGCGAAGGCGATTTTCGCGCGATCGTGCCCCGGTTCCAAGCGGAGAACCGCAAGGCGAACCTGGCGCTGGTCGACCGCGTCGGCGAGTTGGCCACCGAAAAGGGCGTCACTAACGCGCAGATCGCGCTGGCATGGTTGCTCGCGCAGAGGCCGTGGATCGTGCCGATCCCCGGCACCACCAAGCTGCATCGGCTGGAGGAGAATCTGGGTGCGGTCGATGTGATCCTGTCGCCCGAGGAGCTGGATCGTATCGGCGAGACGCTCGCGCAGATCGAATTGGTCGGCGAGCGCTATCCGGCTGCCATACGCGACCGGCAGGGACGCTGAAATCCCAAAGAGGAGGCGTCGCTGCGAGAGGCGGTTTTGCGCTCTAGTTGCAGACGGGTAGTGCAGTTCGCGCTCTTCCTGGACGCGGCCATTCCGCTCCTCGTCAGATTGCGATCCAATCTGCATCGGGACGGTGCCGCCAGTCTAATGCGAACTCGCTCCCGCAGGCGCAGCTGCGGCTTGGAGGGACGTGCTCCAGGTCATCACGGTCAGCCGGCAACGCTCGCTATACCAATCAACTCCGACGTGACGGCCTCGGGGCGGTCGAGCATGACGTCGTGGCCACACGCGACCTCTCTCGTCGTCCAGCCGCGGGCCCTCGCGCGATCATAAGAGGCGGTGAACGGTGCCCCCTCTCAATCCGACGCATAGATGAAATGGTTCCGCGGAATTTTGGACAGCCCACCGTTCAGCTGGATTGGCTGCTGAAAGGTTGCCAGCGATTGGGGCGTGCACTGCCGATCCATTCAATCGCGATCCTGCGCATTGACGTTGAAGATCTCGGCCGGGGAAAAGCTGTCGTCCCTTCATCCCTCATCCGGGTGACCGCCAGCGACCAGAATGGATCGCGCGGGCGATCAACATCGTTGTCCAAAGCGGGCGTGTAGCCGGTGCACAGCGACATTTGTTATACGTCCGGCTTCAGACCAATTGTGAACCGTAAGCATGGCGGCGGGCGCGCTTGAAGGAGAGACCATGAACGATACGCCCAACGCGTTTGAAGCGCATGACTTCTTCCGCAGCGACCAGTTCATCAACGACCCGTACGCCTATTTCGATTATCTGAGAGACCAGTCTCCGGTCGTGCGTGAGCCGCATCAGGGCATCTTCATGGTGACGGGCTACAACGAAGCCCTCGAGGTCTATAACGACCCCGCCCGCTTCTCCTCCTGCATGTCGACAACGGGACCGTTTGCGGGCTGCCCCATTCCGCTGGCGGGTCACGAGAAGGACGACATTTCCGACCTGATCGAAGCCTATCGCGACCAGACCCCCTTCAGCGACCAGCTCCCGACCTTGGATCCGCCGGTCCACACCGCCCACCGGGCGTTGCTGATGTCGCTGATCACCCCGAAGCGCCTCAAGGAAAATGAGGACTTCATGTGGAAGCTGGCCGACGAGCAGATCGACACATTCCTTTCGCGCGGCGAATGCGAGTTCATGGATGCCTTCGCCCAGCCCTTCGCCGTCCTCGTCGTGTCCGACCTGCTGGGCGTACCTCCCGAGGACCGGACCGAGTTCCGCAAGCATCTGATCCGGGTGGAGCGGGAGAGTGGCGGCGCCGTGGTCGGCGGCACCGACGGAGAAGTCACGCACGGGCCGCTGATCTTTCTGTACGAGAAATTCTCGCACTATATCGAAGACCGCAGGCGCGATCCCAAGGAGGATGTCCTTACCGGACTCGCCAAGGCCACCTTCCCCGGTGGCGCCGTGCCGGAGCCGATGGACGTCGCCCGGATTGCCGCCAATCTGTTCGCCGCCGGCCAGGAAACCACGGTGCGCTTGCTCAGCTATGCGTTCAAGGTGGTCGGCGAACGCCCCGACCTCCAGCAACGTCTTCGCGCGGATCGCAGCCTCATCCCCAATTTCGTCGAGGAATGCCTGCGGATCGAGGGCCCGGTGAAGGGCGACTTCCGCCTGGCGAAGAAACCGACGAGCGTCGCCGGCGTCGATATCCCGGCCGGCGCCTTCCTCTATATCGCCAACAGCGCCGCCAACCGGGATTCGCTCAAGTTCGAAAACCCCGCGGCGTTCGAGCTGGACCGGAAGAATGCCCGCCTGCATGTGGCGTTCGGCGCCGGCCGCCATGCCTGCCCCGGCGCGCCGCTGGCGCGGGCCGAAGCGGTCGTCAGCCTCAACCGCATGTTCGACCGGACCAGCGACATCCGCATCTCCGAGAAGGTCCACGGCCCGGCCGACGCACGCCGCTACAGCTATCTGCCGACCTTCATCCTGCGCGGATTGACTCACATTGCCCTTGAGTTCGATCCCGTAGAGGCTGGCGCGCGATGAAAGTCCGGATCGATACGGATTTGTGCGCCGGTTTTGGGATCTGCGTGGGGATCGCGCCCGAGATCTTCAAACTGCACGAAGACGGCTACGCCACCGTGCTGGTCGACGAGGTGCCGCCGGAACTCGAGGATCTGGTGGGACGGGCGGCCAACCAGTGCCCGGCGCAGGCGATTTCGCTGAGTGGCGACTCTCTCACCGGCTGACATTAGCGAGGGCCAGCCGGAAATCCGCACGATGCCGAACTGCGCGGCCGACGAAGCCAGGCCCGCTCAGCCCGTCTTCGCCAGCGTGCGGTAATCGCGGATGGCGAGTTCCAGGATCCGCGCTTCGGCGTCGAGCAAATATTGAGCATGGCTCGGCGAGAAGCGCGCGTGGAGGAGCGTCTCCAGCGCATCGTCGGTCGTTACCGTCACGACGCGTTCCAGGCCGGTCATCAGCGCGGTGGCCATGCTCGAGACAGGGGTACCGGTCTGATCGGGATCGCCGTCCATCTGCTCGACCATCAGCCGCATCAGCGGCTGGGCGGAGCGGACGCGCAGTATCAGCATGCGTTCGTCGCGCCTGTCGGCCATGTTGTTGCGCAGGTGGAGCAGGCGCGAATGCCTGACCCAGAAGGCGTGATAGGCGCCGACGAATTCACGCGCGCGCGTGCGCAATTCAGCGTCGGGCCAATGGCTCCGCATCAGCGAGACATAGGAGTCTTCTGCCGTCGCCATCACCGGCTCGAGCGCTGCGACCAGCAGCTCGGTGAGATCGTTGAAATAGAGGTAAAGCGACGTCATCCCCAGCGACGCCTTGCGCGCGACGGCGCTCAGTGAAATCTGCTGATCGCCCTCTTCGAGCAGCTCATTGGTCGCGGCCAGGATGCGCTCGCGCGTGTCGCGGCCCTTGCGGCCGAGCCGCTGGCCGTTGAGATTATGGCTCAGCGGCTTGGCGGACTGCGCCCCGCCCGACCGAGCCTTCGCCGGATCCGCCTTATCCTTCGTCGCCGATAGTCCGTCCACAATCCCTGCCCATCCCATTGGCGGGCCTAAGCGACCCGCCAGGCGATCGCCTTGGTCTCGAGGAATTCCTCGATCCCTTCCAGGCCCCATTCGCGGCCCATACCACTGGCCTTATAACCGCCAAAGGGCAAATCGCCGGCGATGCACATGCCGCCATTCACGCTCACCGAGCCCGAGCGGATGCGGCGCGCGACGCGCATCGCGCGATCGAGATTGCCCGAGGCAACGCCACCGGACAGGCCATAATCGCTTTCGTTGGCGATGCGCACCGCGTCATCGTCATCCTCGAAGGGGATGAGGACGAGGACCGGCCCGAAAATCTCCTCGCGGGCGATGCGCATGTCGTTGGTCACGTCGGCAAAGCAGGTCGGCTCGATGAAATAGCCGCCACCCTTGTCCGGGCGGGTCTTGCCGCCGGCGATGAGCGTCGCGCCTTCCTCGATGCCGAGCTCGATATAGGACATCACCCGGTCCATCTGCCGCTTCGACACGACCGGGCCCATGATGTGCTTCGGGTTGTCGAACTCGCCCCAATTGTCGCCGAAGCTGGCATAGCCATGCGCGAGGATCGCCCTGGCTTCCTCATACCGGCTTTTCGGGACCAGCAGCCGCGACTGGACCGCGCAGCCCTGGCCGGCGTGGAAGACGAGCATGGCGGTGGCGACTTCCATCGCGAAATTGGGCGCATCGTCGAGGACGATCTTGGCCGACTTGCCGCCAAGCTCGAGGAAGACGCGTTTAAGGGTGGCCGCACCCTGTTCCATGATGCGCTTGCCGACACCGGTCGAGCCGGTGAAGGAGATGAGATCGACGCGCGGATCCTTGACGAGCATCTCGCCCGCCATTGCCGGATCGCTGCCGAAAACCACGTTGACCACGCCCGCGGGGAAGCCGGCCTCGGCCGCGAGCTCGCCGAAGATCGCCCCCATGCCCGGCGTGTTCGGCGCTGGCTTCAGGATGAGGGTGCAGCCGGCGAGCAGCGCCGCGACGACCTTGCCGACATTGACGTAGAGCGGGACGTTCCACGGCGTGATCGCGGCGACGACGCCGACCGGCTCATAGACCGCCACGCGATGGCTTTCGAAGCCGTAGCCGGTGCGCGTCCCGTAATCCTTTTCCCACGTCACCTGCGGGAAGACGGCGAGATAATCGTCCCAACCATCGAGCGCCATGTCGACATGCGCGCGGCCGACCGCACCAAGCGCCGCGCCAGCTTCGTGCCGGGCGAGATCGGACAGGCGGTCGCGGTTCGCCTCGAACAGCGCGCGCAGCTTCGTCACCAGCTCGACGCGCTTGCCGATGTTGGTCGACCAGTCAGTGTGGTCGAAGGCGCGGCGTGCGGCGACGATAGCTGCCTCGACATCGGCGGCACTCGCATCAGCCGCCTTGCCGACGGGTTCCCCGGTCCAGGGGCCGATCACGTCGAAGGTCCTGCCTCCCTCGGCATCGCGCAGCTCGCCATCGATGAAAAGCCTGGCGTCGGGAAGGGTCGTCATGAGGATCGTTCCTATGTCGTGGTAAAGGGAGAATCAGCGCCGGCTGGCGCTCAGGGTGACCATGCCGACATGCAGATCGGCGGGCATGTCGAGCACTGCGCGAAACGCGTCGGTAACCGACTTGTAATGGGAGATCGGGCGCTCGCGCAGGTTGAGGCCGATCTTCGCGTTTTCCTGGGCGAAGCGCATGGCGACATCCGTCGGCCAGTTGGTCCCGGTCTTGGTTTCGTCCATCATCTGACCGGCGCGCACCACCGTCACCCGGACACCGGCGCCTTCCAGCTCGCGCGACCACATGTCGGAAACAAACTCGAGGCCGGTCTTGGTGCCGGCATACATCCACAGCATCGGCATCCGCAGATGCACCGATTCGCTTGTTACGTTGATGATATGCCCGCTGCCGCCGAACAACGGCAGAGCGGAGCGCGCACAGAAAATCGGGCCGGCGAGGTTCGTCGTCAGCGCGCCGAGAATCTGCGCGTCGCTTGCCTCGGCCAGCGTGAACGGCTCGAAAATCCCGGCATTGTTGATCAGCACATCGATCTTCGGATGGCGCTCGGCGATCGTCACAAAGGCGGCGCGGACTGAATCGGGATTGCCGACATCGCACTCGACCGCAAAATGAGGCGCGCCAAGCTCATCGGCGATCGCCTGCACCTTGGCGAAGGTCCGGCCGAGCAGGATCACCGTATCGCCGTCGGCGGCGAGACGGCGCGCAAGCGCACGCCCCAGCCCATCGCCCGCCCCGGTTATAACGACTGTCTTACCCACTTGAGGCTCCGCGGTTTGAAGAAATCCGATATGCTAAGTGCGCCTGCCGCCCGGCCCGCCACAAGGGGGCTGCCATCGCCGCCGCGATGGGTGCCGGTTTCACGCCGCCGGGCGCGCGAAATCGGCCGGATAGACCGACAGATCGCCATCATAGGCGATGCCGCCGGGCCAGAATTCGGTGCCGCTGATCTTCCTGAAATAATGCACCGTCCGCGCGAAGGAGCCGGCCGTTGAGCGCGGCGCCATGGCGACTCCGCTCGGGCTGACACCCCGCGCGCGCGCGCTGAAATCCTTGACCGTGAAGAGCAGATCATCGGTCTGCTGCGCGCAGAAGACGAGATCGCTGCCCGGGCAATAGCGGCGCGGCTCGATCTGGAGCGGCGACAGGCGACCGCGCTTCATCGCGACCTTGCCGGGCACCCGGGTCACTTCGGGGCCGTGCACCTCGTCATACCATTTGTGATACTCCGCCTCGCGCCCGGCGACAAAATTGGCGAGGATGATGCTGGCGCCCGAAAAGGGCTTGTCGCGCTGGTGATTGGGGCTCGAAACCCAGTCGGAATACATGGCGTAGCTGTGGATCCGCTCGGTCTCGCCGGCCAGATCGATCAGGCCGGCATCGCGCGCCTCGGCGAGCAGCGGGCCGAGCGCGGGAAGGTCGATTTCGGGCGACGGGTAATCGAATTCATAGACGCTCATGAACCGCCAGGGCTGCGGGATGTCCGGCATGACCTGTTCGGGCGTCACCTCATAGCGGTCGGCGCTGCGGAAGCCGCGCAGGCGGGCGAGATCCCCGCCGTGCTTGCCGTCGAACCAGGCCGCATAATCGGCCTCGCGCCCGGCGGGCACGTTGTGGAGATGGATGGTGGTGTAGAGGCTCATCCTGGCTCCTCGCTTCTTTTGCCGTTCTTCGGCTTGCCGGTCATCTCGGGAAAGCGGGCGAGCTTGGCAAGGCGGGGGATGCAATGATCACCGGCGCGATTAACCGTGAGTGCCGTGAGCGATGACCAGGGAGGATTCCTTCCCCGGCGAGGGCCGGGGAAGAAGAAAAAAATCGTGCGCCCTACCCGTCCCCTTCAGGCGCCTTCACCTCAAGCGCGAGGCGCGTCAGCGCCGACCGCGCGATCCGCCAGGTGCCGTCCTCGCGGGCATAGGCTTCGTGATAATGGCCATTGCCCGCGATCGTGCGGCCGTTCGGGAAGGTCAGCCAGTCCTGCATCGCCCAGATGGCGGTCGCGGTGTCGCCGGTTACCTCGATCTCGGGCGAATGGACCTGGTGGACCGTCCTTGCCGCGTCGATCGAGGCGCGCACGCTCGCGACGGCGGCATCGCGTCCCTCGATGCGCGGGCCGCCCGATCCCGTCGCGTCGAGGATGAAATCGGCGGTGAACAACCCGGCCCATCCCGCCCAGTCCTTGGTATCGAGCAGGCGGCAATAGCGCGCCTTCAGATTGGCGATCGCCAGCCAGTCGGCGAAACCGGGGGCCGTGCTCATATCCGCCAGCCGCGCAACTGGTTGCCGCCGTCCATGATGATGATCTCGTTGTTGATGAAGCTGCCTTCGTCGGATGCGAGGAAGATGCCGAGATTGGCGATATCCTCAGCCGTCCCCTGGCGCTTGAGCAATTGCATTCCCTTGACCCGCTGATAGGTCGCCTCGGGCAATGACGCGCGGCTTGCCTCGGTTTCCATCAGGCCGGGGGCGATGGCGACGACGCGGATTCCGTCAGCGCCCAATTGAGTCGCCATGCCGAAGGTCATCGCGTTGAGCGATGCCTTGGTGACGCCATAGGCGGTCGCCGGCGTATAGCTCGCCATCGAGGACTGGTTGATGACCAGCCCCTCGGCTGCGGCGAGCGCCGGCCTGAGCGCCTCGGCGAGCAGCAGCGGCGCAATGGTGTTGATCGCAAGGAAGCGCTGCCATTTGGCCATGCCGAGCCCGAAAAAGCCGTGCGCGATCTCGCCATAAGCGAGGCCGGCATTGTTGATCAGGACATCGAGCCGGTCATGTGCAGCGAGCACGGTCGCCGCAAAGGCGGTGATCAGCGCCTCGTCGCCGAGGTCGACATGGTGGTCCGACGCGGTGCCGCCGAGTGCCTCGATCATCGCCCGGCTTTCAGCGAGACCGGCCGCGTTGACGTCGGCGAGAATCAGCGCAGCGCCTTCCTTCGCGAAGGCGAGCGCGTAAGCGCGGCCGAGGCCGCCCGCCGATCCGGTTACCAGCACTGTCTTGCCCGTAAATCTGCCTGCCATGATCCATTCCTCTTTTTCGCGATGACGAGGGCGGCCGCGCCTACCCAGCGCAGGACCGATCGATTCTATTCCTGGCGCTCGAACCGGACGCTCGCGATCCGCCAGCCTTCAGGGGTGCGCCGGAAGCTGTCCGAATAGCGGCCGATCAGGATGTCCACCGGTCCGCCGCGGCGCTTGAGGTGGACCATCACCGTCCAGCCGGCATGTGCCGTGTCGCCGTCGACCGCGATCAGCGGCGTATGGATCATGTGCACGCGCCACTCCGAATTGGCGGCGATCGCGACGCAGAGAAACTCGGCCAGCGCATCGGCGCCCACCAGCGGATCAGTGCCGTAATGGCCGATCGCTCCGGGCAGGAAGACCTCGTCCAGAACCTTGCGCGCGGCCTCCGGATCCTCGGCCAGCCGATCGACTGCGTAGCAATAGCGCGCCTTGACGTTCTGGATGGCGACGATGTCGTCGGCGAGGCTGGTCATGCGCTCTCGGCCTCGAGGCGCTTGACGACCAGCGCCTTCAGGTCAGCGGTCTTGATCTTGGCGGTGCCGGTCAGTTCGAGCTCGTCCTCGGCGAAGAAGAACACGCGGCGCGGCACCTTGAAGCTCGCGAGCTGCTCCTTCGCGAAGCCGCGTACCCCCTCCTCGTCAAGCGCCGCGCCGGCGTGAGGAACGATACAGGTGACGACGAGCTCGCCCAGCATGTCGTGCGGCACGCCGACTGTCTGGGTGACCTTGACGCCGGGGCAGGATTTCAGGACGGAATCGATCTCGACCGGCGAGACATTGGCGCCACCGGTCTTGATGATGTCGTTGAGGCGACCCTCCCAGAACAGGCGCGGCGTGCCGTCGGGCAGGACATCGACATAACCGCCGTCGCCAGTACGGAAATAGCCCTGATCGTCGAGCGTCTCGTCGAGGGGCACGCCGAGATAGCCGAGCATCAGGGTCGGGCCCTTGACCGCAATCTCGCCGCGATCGCCCATCGGCACTGTCTCCCCGCTCAGCGGATCGACGATCTTGAAGACCATGCCCGGCTGCGGCGTGCCGTGGCTGCCGCCGATCACCTCCTCGGGCGTACCCGAGGGGAAGATCGCGCTGATCGTGAAGGTCTCGGTATTGCCATAGGCAGCCATCGGTTCCTGCCAGTCAGTCGTGACGGTGGGATGGCGCCCGAGCGGCGTTTTCGGGCCGACATATTTGAGCGTCGAAAGGTCGACCGCGTTCCAGTTGGCGGCTGCTTCCAGCTGCGCCCATTGATGCGGCCAGGCGATCGCCATGGTCGCCTTCTCCGTGTCGAGCAGGGCAAGCGCCTGTTCGGGCTGGAAGGTCGATTGCAGGATGAGGCTGCCGCCGCTCGACAGCGTCCCGCCGATCGCCATGCCGAAATTGCCCGACCAGAAAAAGCCGTTGGCCGACCAGGTCCGGGTGTCGCCCCCGGTGGCGTAGAAGCGCTTCCATCGCCAGAGCTGGAGCGAGACCCCGCGATGTGCGCTGAGAATTCCCTTGGGCTTGGCGGTCGTCCCCGAGGAGAAGAACAGGGCGCCGGGATCGGCGGGGGTGACGGTCGCTGCGGCGGCGTCGACCAGATCCTGCGAAACGGCCGCGCCCCGCGCGAGGAAACTGCCCCAGTCCTCGATCATGCCGGGCCCGCCGCCGACTGACGCGATATGGCGCAGGAACGGGAAGTTGAGCGAGGCGAGACCGCCCGGCGGCGCCGACAGGGTTTCCGGCTCGAGCGCGGCTACCATTTCGGCAAAGTCCTTTTTCAGGACCGTGCGTTCGAGGAGCAGCACCGAGCAGGCCGATGCCTTGAGCAGATGATCGAGCTCGGCCGCCGTCGAGAAAGTGCTGAGCGTCGCCGGCACCGCGCCGGCGAGCGCTGCGCCGAACATTGCTGAAAGGAACTCGGGGCGGTTGGTCATCAGCACGCCGACGCGCGTGCCCTTGCCGACGCCGCTGGCGAGCAACGCGCGCGCTACCTGGTTGGCGCGATCCCATAGTTCGTCATAGGACCAGCGCGTCTCGCCGGCCGCCTCACGCAGGACAAGCGCCTCGCGCGGCCCGAAGCGTTCGGTGACCTCGCGCAGCCAGCCGCCGAGCGTCAGCGCGCCGATGCCGGGCTCGTCCGCGAGCGGCGGCCCGGCGATGATCGAGAGTGGCCGGTCAGTCATTCCACACCCCAGGCGAGCGGCGCTGCGACAGGGCCGATGGTCGCCCCTGTTGCAGCGTCCTCAACGATTGACGTCGACGACGATGCGGCCGCGCACCGTGCCGTCGAGCAGGTCGGCGGCCGCCTTGATTGCCTCGGCCAGGCCGATCTCGGTGGCGATCACCTCGAGCAAGGCGGGATCTAGATCGCGGGCAAGCCGTTCCCAGGCGGGAAGGCGCGCTGCCTTCGGCGCCATCACGCTGTCGACGCCGAGCAGGCGCACGCCGCGCAGGATGAAGGGCATGACCGTGGTCGGGAAGTCGGCGCCCTGGGCGAGCCCGCAGGCGGCGACCGCGCCGCCATAGCGCGTCTGGGCGCAGACATTGGCAAGCGTGTGGCTGCCGACCGAGTCGATCGCCGCTGCCCAACGCTCCTTCTGGAGCGGCTTGCCCGGGTTCGAAAGCTCGGCGCGATCGATGATGGTGTCGGCGCCGAGCTGCTTCAGATAATCGGCCTCGGCCGCTTTGCCGGTCGAGCCGGCCACGGTGAAGCCGGCCTTTTTGAGCAGGGCAACGGCGACGCTGCCGACGCCGCCGGTTGCGCCAGTGACGAGCACCTCGCCGTCGCCCGGCTTCACGCCGGCCCTGACCAGCGCCTCGACGCAGAGGGCCGCGGTATAGCCGGCGGTGCCGATCGCCATTGCCTGTTTCGGCGTGAACGCCGACGGCAGCGGCACCAGCCAGTCGCCCTTCAGCCGGGCTACCTGAGCGAGGCCGCCCCAATGAGTCTCGCCGACGCCCCAGCCGTTGAGCACGACCTTGTCGCCGGCCTTCCAGTCGGCATGCGAGGACTCACGCACGGTCCCGGCGAGATCGATGCCGGGCACCATCGGAAATTTGCGGACGACCGGCGACTTGCCGGTGATGGCTAGGCCATCCTTGTAGTTGAGCGTGGAGTAATCGACATCGATCGTCACATCGCCTTCGGGCAGCTGGGCTTCGTCGAGTTGCGCCAGAGCGACGCTTTGCTTGTCGTCGGTCTTGTCGATCACAATTGCGGAGAACATGGGGTTTCTTCCCTGTTGGTTGGTTGATGTCGTCGGGTTCCGCAAAGGCGGGCCCCGCGGTTGGAGCGCTATTCTCCCGCGGCGCGTATCCTGGCCGGCGCCTCGGCGGCGGTTCCGAGCAACTCTGCGATCTGGGGAAACCGGTCGCTCTGCAGCGAGCCATACATGCAGAGGCGCAGGCATTCCTGGGTGAAGCGTCGCGCGAGGGCACGCCGTTCCTCGTCACCATGGGCATGAGAGCGGGCCCAGATCGGCCACAGGAAAGTGCCCGACAGGATGAGCACCGACATCACTTCGGCATCGATCCCCGGCTGGGCAAGATCGGTATCCGCGAAGCGCTGGAGGGAGCCCGCATATTCGCGCCAGAAAGGATCGGCCGCCGGATCGGACGAGGACAGGAGCTGGAGCAGCCAGATGCGGCATAGTTCGGGATTTTCCATCGCGAAATTTGCCAGCCGATCATTGGTGTCAGCGATGTCGACCTGTTCGACCCGCCGTTCGCCAACGGTTTCCGGATCACCGAACACGATGCGGAACATGGTGTCCGATACCGATTCAGCCGTCGCGGCGATGAGCTTCTCGCGGGTTTCGAAATGCTGATAGGCGGTGCCGCGATTGACGCCCGCGAGATGGGCGACCTCGGACAGGCTGATCCCTTCTGGACCGTCCTTGGCAAGGAGGGTCCTGGCGGCGCGAAGAATTGCGGCGCGAGTCTCCACCGGATCCCTTGAACGCCGTTTGCGGGTTTCAGTCATCGCTGCTCCGGTCGTGCCCATCCCTCTGATCGGGCCTGGCAACATCCCTGTCCGCGCCGCCCAAAGAGTCAAGCCAAGCGCGGGCCGACATGGCTTTCCGCTGCCATCATCGCCCCGGCGAACAGCGGGTCAGGCCTATCGCCCGCCCATCCCCGCCCAGCGATCAGGCACCATCCAGCAATATTCCAGATAATGGCCGAGCCATTGACGGGCGTCGAAATAGGCAAATTCGAGCATCCCCGGCGTGCCGCCTCTCAGCACCATCGGGAATTTTTCGGTATCGACCTTGGCCATGAAGGCGTCCCAGTCATCGACGAGATGGCAGATATGATGGAAGACAAGCCGGTCGTCGGCCGGCAGGGCATCGCGGTACAGCGCGAGCACATCGCCTTCGCCGGGCTGGATCAGCTCGAACTGCAGATCCTCCACCCAGACGAAGGCAAGCTTCTGAACGCCCTTGCCTTCGCCCTGCGGGGTCCAGAGCTGGACCGGAACCTCGATCTCGATCAGCTTGCGGATCTCGGCATTCTGCTTGAATTCAGCGACTGCCTTATCGACGTTCCGGGTGACATAGGCGTTCTGATAGTGGCGACCGGTGATCATGGTTCAGCCCTCCCGCGCGATATCATAGCGTGACAGATAGCGATCGAATTTGGGCGCGAGCCCTTCGACCGAGATTCCGTATTTTTCGAGATCATATTCGTGCTTGCCGAACTTGCCCTGCGGGTTCGCGTCGAGCCAGGCGTGCATCCCGGCCTCGATCTCGGGCGTGAAGTCGTCGCCGAGCGCCGCGTAAAGGCCGCGCATCGTGCCGATCGGATCAGCCAGCAGATCGGCATAATGAACATCGACCATCGACTCCTCGCCTTCGCGGTCACGGAAATCCATGATCCGGTTGGCATGCTCGACCGCCTGATAGGTGCAGTTCTCGCCCAGCCATTCAGCATCGACGCGGCCGGTGAAGCCCATATGGGCAAGCGAGATGATCGAACAGAAGCTGCCCATCGCGGTGAAGGGATCGCGGTGAGTCCAGATGAAGCGGGCGTCGGGGTAGACTTGCCTGATCGTGTCGAGCCACAGGCTGTGGCTCGGCATCTTGAGGTTCCAGATGCCGGGCGCATCGGCCTGGAGCAGCTGGAGGAAGCGCTTGTGATAGGCATAGGCCGAGCTCATGTCGGTAGAGAACAGCCAGTCGCGATAGTTGGGTAGCTTGCCGCGCGATTCCAGCGCCAGCGCCTTGAAGTCGTGCGCCATGAAGAAGATGCACTCGTTCGGATAGACAGCCGAGTTGCGGTAATATTTGCCCATTTCGGGGCGCGCCGCGAGCATCGCCTTTTCCTGCTCGAGCCGGGCGATCGCGCGCGGATCAGTCTTCAGCGTGGCCGATGTGGCGGGTGGGACCGGGTCATCGATTTCCCAGGTCAATGGTGAACGGCGCGCCGGATCGCAGGCGAGCAGGTTGCTGAGCAGCGTGGTGCCGGTGCGGGGAATGCCGAACACGAAGACCGGCTTTTCGATCGGGCGGTCGAGCAGCTCGGGACGGCCGTCGAGATAGGCGGTGGTCTTCAGCCTGGCGGCCAGCAGGTCGACGATGCTGCCGTGCATGCGGGCATGGCCGCTCTCCGACAGCCCGGCCTTGTTGGCGTCGGATACGAGAATGCCGAGGCCTTCCTGGAAGCTTCGGGAATCGAACCGGTCGAGGCCGGTGGCCTTGATGGCCTCATCGACCAGTGCGTCAGCGACCAGGGGGGCGCTCATGACAATCTCTCCTATGGGGATTTTTGCGGTATCATGCGCAGCGTGCCCGGCACCGCCAACGGCGATGACTTTCGCAATCAAGCCATAGTAGAAGGATCAGGCCACAAGCCTGTCAGGGCGCCTTACGAAGCTGGCGCTGGCGGAACTGGCGCGGCGTCGAACCGGTCGCTCGGCGAAAGGCGTAGGAAAAGCTGGACGGAGAGGCGAAGCCAAGCGCGAAAGCGATCGCCTTGATGCTCTCGGCCGAGCCGAGCTGGCGCTTGGCTGTTTCGATCCTGGTCTGGGCGATATGGTCGCCGATCGCGCAGCCCCGGCTGGTGCGGAAACCGCGCGTCAGCTGTCTGATCGAGGTGTTGCAGAGCGCGGCCAGCTCCTCGAGCGGCGGCACCGGGCCGGGCTGCTCGAGCCGCTCGTCGATCAGGCGCAACCGCCAGGACGCGAGACCGCCGGTGATCGGCCCTTCGGCGACCGCGCGGCAATAGCGCGCGACCTCGATGGCGAGCTGCTCGACGATCAGTTCGGCAAGCACTTCGCTGCCATGTTCGGGATTGCGGGCCTCGCGCGCGAGCCGGCCGAGGCATGAGCGCAGGTGCGGATCAGCGATGTTCAGCACTGCGCCGAGCCGCCGGTCAGTCCATTCGATCCCGCCGTCGAGCCAATGATCGATTGCCTCGGCCCGGATCTCGCAGACGATCGATGCCTGGTTGGTGCCGCCGTCACTGCGCACATGCAGTGCCTCGCCGGGCGGCACGACGAAGATCTCGCCGAGCCGCTCGAAGCGATGCGGACCCCAGCGATCGAAATAGCAGCCACGCGCATTTTCCGGGCGCGGCGTCAGGCACATGTCGAGCCAGTAATGGTTGGGGCGGAACACATGGTTGGTCGGCTGGTCAGTGAAAAAACGGACGACCCGCGCGCTTGCCCGCGACGTCGTCAGCTCTGCCTCGAACACCGTATCCGCGTAGGAATCGCCCGCCACGGCCTCGTCTTCCCTTCTCTAGTCCGTCTCTGGCTCCCTGACAGGACAATGGCCATCTGTCGATAGTCTGGCGCATTGCAGACAGGACCGCACTGGCTGACATTCGACAGCGCGGCACGCCGAAACCGGCGGGCGCAACGATGGAGAGGCGCGGCATGTCCAGGGGTTTGTTCGATTGCACCGGCAAGGTGACGCTCGTCACGGGCGGCAATAGCGGCATTGGCCTTGGCTTTGCTCGCGGGGTCGCGAAGATGGGCGGCGACATCGCCATCTGGGCGCGCAGCGCCGAGAAGAACGCCGCAGCGAAGCAGGACCTGCTCGATGCCGGCGCCGGCCGGGTCGAAACCTATTCGATCGACGTGACCGGCGAGCAGAATGTAATTGACGGCTATGCGGCGCTGATCGCCGATTTCGGCCGGGTCGATTGCGTATTCGCCAATTCGGGGCGCTCGGCCAAGCAGCATGCGTTGCTCGATATGCCGACCGAGGAATGGCATGACCTGCTCAACCTCAATCTCCACGGCACCTTCTTCACCCTGCGCGAGGGCGCGCGGGCGATGGTGAAGCGCGCCGAAGCCGGTGAGCCGGGTGGCAGTCTGGTCGGGTGCGGCAGCCTCTCGATGTTTCAGGGGCTCGCCGGTCGCCAGAATTATGCCGCGTCCAAGGGTGCGCTCGGCGCCATCATCCGCGGCATGGCGGTCGAGTTCGGCAAATACGGCATCCGCGCCAACACCATCGCACCGGGCTTCATCCTGACCGGCATCGGCGGGGGCGGCATGGAGCAGGTCGAGCAGATGTTCGCCCAGCGCACCCCGCTGCAGCGGGCCGGCAGGCCCGAGGATTTCGAGGGGCTCGGCGCCTATCTCGCCAGCGACGCGTCGTCGTTCGTCTCCGGTGAAACCATCACCGTCGACGGCGGCTATATGGTCCGACCGATGTAATCCCGCGGGGAATTGAACATGCGCAGACTCAATATCCACGGCGTCGGCGACGTCCGCCTCGACCCGTATTCGCGGCCCGAGGCCGGTCCCAAGGACGTCGTCCTCAAGATGAAGGCGTGCGGCATCTGCGGCAGCGACCTTTCCTATATCAAGATCGGGGGCATCAATCGCCAGCCCGACGGCGTTACCGCGCTTGGACATGAAGGCGCCGGCGAAGTGATGTTCGTCGGCGACGAGGTCGAAGGCATCGAGATCGGCCAGTCGGTGATCGTCAACCCGATGAATACGTCGAGCTTCATCGGCAGCGGCGGACCAGAGGGTGCGTTCACCGAGGAATTGCTGGTGCGCGGCGGGCGGCTCAACGACAATCTGCTGCCGATCCCGGCGGGCATTCCCTTCGAGGTCGCAGCGATGTGCGAACCGCTGTCGGTCGCGATGCACGGCGTCAACCGCGCCGACGCGAAGGCGGGCGACAAGCTCGTGATCTTCGGCTGTGGGCCGATCGGACTCGGCATGGTGCTCTGGACGGTTGACCGCGGCTGCGATGTGATCGCGGTCGACCTTGCGGAGGAGCGGCTCGAGCGCGCCCGCGAACTCGGCGCCCGGACGATCAATCCGTCTCGGGAGGATCTCGGTGCGCGGATCAAGGAGATCCACGGCGCCGAGATGTATTTCGGCCGCGAGCGGGCCAGCACCGATGCCTATATCGATGCGGCGGGCGCGGCCTCGATCCTCGCCGATGTGGTGGCGCTCGCCAAGCGTCATGCGCGGCACGTGATCACGGCTGCCTATATGAAGCCGATCGAGCTTCCCGCCGGCCAGATGCTGACCTCTGAGATGACGATTACCACTGCAGTGGGCTATCCGACCGAAATGCCCGATGTGATCGCCGCGATGCCACGCCTGCGCGACAAGATCGCGGCGTTGATCAGCCATACCCTGCCCTTCGACCAGGTGCTCGAAGGGCTGGACATCGCCGCCACGCCGCAATCGGCCAAGGTGATGATCGCCTTCGAAGGCGCGGACAAATGAGCGACGACAAGCAGACGCCACTCGGAGCGCTGGTCATGGCCGGCCAGGGCCAGGCCGACGCCGAGGCGATCACCGATACCATCTTCATGGTGAAGGACATCTCGAACGCCTATCTGGTGACGACGGCTGACGGCGACCTGCTCGTCAACACCGGGTTCATCGGCAATGGCGAGCGCAACAAGGCGCTTTTCGCGCCGCACCGCACCGGCCCGCTGCGGCGGGTGATCCTCACCCAGGCCCATGCCGACCATTATGGCGCGCTGCCGGGCCTGATCGAGGACGGCACCGAGGTGATCGCCGGCGACGGCTTCAGCGAGACCTGCGCCTTCTTCGACAAGCTCGCGCCGTTCCTCGCGCGCCGCTCGGGCAAGCTCTGGGCGTCGATGACGCGGCGTAACGGCCCGCCACCGGTGCCGCCGGTCGTGGTGCCCGATATCACGACGGCGGGCACCTATGCTTTCGAACAGGGCGGCCGCCGCTTCGACGTGGTGAAGACGCCGGGCGGCGAAACCCTGTGCTCGGTGTTCGTCTGGATGCCCGAGGAGCGCACCATCTTCACCGGCAATCTGTTCGGCCCGGTCTGGCGCGCAATGCCCAATCTCGTCACCATCAGGGGTGACCGGCCGCGGCTGGTGCGCGCCTATCTCAGCTCGGTCGAGCAGGTCCGCGCGCTCGAGCCCGAGCTGGTCATCACCGGGCATGGCGAGCCGATCCGGGGCGCCGCGAAGATCCGCGCCGATCTCGATACGATGCATGCCGCCGTTTCGTATCTGGAGCGCGAGACGATCGCTGGCATGAACGCCGGCAAGACCGTCCAGGAATTGATGCAGACGATCGTGCTGCCGGACGAGCTCAGGATCGGCGAATTCCACGGCAAGACGAGCTGGGTGGTGCGCGCGATCTGGGAGGAGAATGCGGGCTGGTTCCATTATGAGGACGGCACGACCGCCTTGTTCGGGTCGCCGCGTTCCGTGGTGGATGCAGATCTCGTCGAACTCGCGGGCGGTGCGGCACCGCTGGCAACAAGGGCGAAGGCGCATAGTGAACAGGGGCGGCCGCTCGAGGCGCTTCATCTGGTCGAGATTGCGTTGTCGGCAGAACCGGCCAATGCCGATGCGCTGACGGTCAGGAAGGCAGCACTCGAACAATTGGCCGCCGCCAGCAACGGATCGAACCTGAGCGAGACAATGTGGCTGAAGGCGGAGATCGCCGACGCGGAGAGCCGGCTGGCAACGAGCCGCGACGGCTGATCGAACAGGCTTAGGCCTGACAAGAATGGATTGTTTGCCGCTGCCGCCCGATCCCGGGCAGGCAGCCGGCGGAGACTGAAGACATGGCGAAGACATTGACTCACCTGGAGCGCCTCGAAGCCGAGAGCATCCATATCCTGCGCGAGGTGGTGGCCGAGGCTGAACGGCCGGTGATGCTCTATTCGGTCGGCAAGGATTCGGCCGTGATGCTGCACCTGGCCAAGAAGGCCTTTTACCCGGCACCGCCGCCCTTCCCGCTGCTCCATGTCGACACGACCTGGAAGTTCAAGGCGATGTACGACCTGCGCGACAAGGCAGCGGCCGATGCCGGCATGGAGCTGCTCGTCCATCACAACCAGGAGGCGATGGACCGCGGGATCAACCCCTTCGACCATGGCGCGCTCCACACCGACATGTGGAAGACGGAAGGGCTGAAGCAGGCGCTCGACAAATATGGCTTCGACGTCGCCTTTGGCGGCGCGCGGCGCGACGAGGAGAAGAGCCGCGCGAAGGAGCGCGTGTTCAGCTTCCGCTCGGCCAATCATCGCTGGGACCCGAAGAACCAGCGGCCTGAACTCTGGAACCTCTACAATGCGAAGAAGGCCAAGGGCGAGAGCATCCGGGTGTTCCCGATCTCGAACTGGACCGAGCTCGATATCTGGCAGTACATCCATCTCGAGAATATCGAGATCGTGCCGCTCTATTTCTCGGCGCAGCGGCCGACCGTCGTGCGCGACGGGATGATCCTGATGGTCGATGACGAGCGCTTTCCCCTGAAGCGGGGCGAGGAAGTGGTCGACCGGTCGATCCGGTTCCGCACGCTTGGCTGCTATCCGCTGACCGGTGCGGTGGAGAGCGAAGCGACCACCTTGCCGCAGGTGATCCAGGAGATGCTGCTGACGACGACCAGCGAACGGCAGGGGCGCGCGATCGACCATGATCAGGCGGCGAGCATGGAAAAGAAGAAGGCCGAGGGGTATTTCTGATGGAACGCGAAACTTCTTCTCCCCTCCCGCTTGCGGGAGGGGTTGGGGGTGGGCTCCCGCTCACCTCGACCGGAACGCTCGCTGATAGCGCGAGCCCACCCCTCAGTCCCCTCCCGCTCGCGGGAGGGGAGGAAAGTAGTTATCAGACCGACGCTCTCATCGCCTCGGACATCGACGCCTATCTCCTTCAGCATCAGCACAAGTCGCTGTTGCGCTTCATCACCTGCGGGTCAGTGGATGACGGCAAGTCGACGCTGATCGGGCGGCTGCTGTACGACAGCAAGATGATCTTCGAGGATCAGCTCGCGACGCTCGAGGCGGACAGCAAGCGGGTCGGCACGCAGGGGCAGGAGATCGACTTCGCCCTCCTTGTCGACGGCCTCGCCGCCGAGCGCGAGCAGGGGATCACGATCGACGTCGCTTACCGCTTCTTCGCGACCGAGAAGCGCAAGTTCATCGTCGCCGACACGCCCGGGCACGAGCAATATACCCGCAACATGGTGACCGGCGCCTCGACCGCCGACCTCGCCGTGATCCTGATCGACGCGCGCAAGGGCGTGCTGACCCAGACGCGGCGCCATTCCTATCTCGCGCACCTGATCGGAATCAGGAACATCGTGCTCGCGGTGAACAAGATGGATCTGGTCGACTATGACCAGGGCGTGTTCGACACGATCGTCGCCGAATATGGCGAATTCGCCACCTCGATCGGGATCGAGAGTTTCACGCCGATGCCGATCTCCGGCTTCAAGGGCGACAATATCACCAGCCCGTCGCCGAACATGCCCTGGTATTCCGGCCCGCCGCTGATGGCGCATCTCGAGGATGTGTCGCTCGACGCCGATATCGCGCAGGCGGGGCCGTTCCGGATGCCGGTGCAATGGGTCAACCGGCCCAATCTCGACTTTCGCGGCTTTTCCGGGCTGGTCGCGAGCGGCGTGATCGCGCCGGGCGATGCGGTGCGCGTACTGCCCTCGGGCAAAACCTCGACCGTGGCGCGGATCGTGACCAGTAGCGGCGATCTCGATGAGGCGGTCGCCGGGCAATCGGTGACGCTGACGCTTGCCGACGAGATCGATTGCTCGCGCGGCGACGTGATCAGCATCGCCGGCGATCCACCGCAGGTGGCGGACCGGTTCGAGGCGACGATCGTCTGGATGGCTGACGATGCGATGATCCCGGGCCGTGCCTATTGGCTGAAGCTCGCGACCCAGACCGTGTCGGCGACGGTGCAGGCGCCGAAATACCAGGTCAACATCAACACCATGGAGCATCTCGCGGCGAAGACGCTCGACCTGAATGCGATCGGCGTCGTCGAGATGGCGACTGACCGGCCGATCGTCTTCACCCCCTATGCCGACAATCATACGCTTGGCGGCTTCATCCTGATCGACAAGATCACCAATGCGACGGTCGCGGCTGGGATGCTGCACTTCTCGCTGCGGCGCGCCCAGAATGTGCATTGGCAGGCAGTCGATATCAGCCGCGAAGCGCATGCGGCGATGAAGAACCAGAAGCCGATGGTGCTGTGGTTCACCGGCCTGTCGGGCGCGGGCAAATCGACCATCGCCAATCTGGTCGAGAAGAAGCTGCACCGGATGAACCGGCACACCTTCCTGCTCGACGGCGACAATGTCCGGCACGGGCTGAACAAGGACCTTGGCTTCACCGAGGCGGACCGGATCGAGAATATCCGCCGCGTCGGCGAGGTTGCGAAGCTGATGGCCGATGCCGGGCTGATCGTCATCACCGCCTTCATCTCGCCGTTCCGTGCCGAGCGGCAGATGGTGCGCGAGATGCTGCCCGAGGGCGAGTTCATCGAGATTCATATCGACACGCCATTGGCCGAGGCCGAAGCGCGCGACGTGAAGGGGCTCTACAAGAAGGCGCGGGCCGGCGAGTTGCAGAACTTCACCGGGATCGACAGCCCCTATGAAGCGCCCGAGCATGCCGATATCCGGATCGACACGACCCGCATGACGCCCGACCAGGCGGCCGATATGATCGTCGAGCATCTCATCCCATGACCGACGCCGAACTCGCCGCGCATCTTGCCGAGACTGCGGGCAAGCTGCTGCTTGCGGTCCGCGAGGCGGGTGTGTTCTCGGCCAAGGCGCTCGGCAAGGCCGGCGATGCCACCGCCAACGAGTTCCTCTGCCGGGCGATCCGCGAGCAGCGGCCCGATGACGGGCTGCTCTCCGAAGAGACCAAATGCGACGGCAGCCGCCTGGGGATGGACCGGGTGTGGATCATCGATCCGGTCGACGGCACGCGCGAATATGGCGAGGCGCGCTCCGACTGGGCGGTGCATGTCGCGCTCGCGATCGACGGGGTGGCGAGCGTCGGCGCGGTGGCGTTGCCGGGGCTCGACACAGTGCTGCGGACCGACCGGCCGTTCGCGCTGCCTGAACCCGGCAATCCATTGCGCATGGTCGTCAGCCGGACTCGCCCCGCCGCCGAGGCAGTGATGGTGGCCGAGAAGCTCGGCGCCGAGCTGGTGGCGATGGGCTCGGCGGGCGCCAAGGCAATGGCGATCATCCGGGGCGAGGCCGATATCTATCTGCATTCGGGCGGGCAATATGAATGGGACAGCTGCGCGCCGGCCGCGGTGGCGGTCGCGTTCGGGCTTCATGCCAGCCGGATCGACGGATCTCCGCTGCGCTATAACCAGGAGGATGTTTACATGCCGGATCTGCTGATCTGCCGGCCCGAGCATGCCGAGCTGGTGCTGGGCATCTTGCGCGACGCGGCGGTGGCGGTCGGCTGAGATTTCCCGGTTAGCGGGCCGATTTCCCTGTTCTTTTTATTTTTCCGATGGCCCCTCTCTGGCTTTATGTTTTAGATCAATCGATTAACTCTTCGCCTCCTTTCGTAACAGGGAATTTCGGCGCGATAGCAGGGAATTTTCTGTGATACTGACGCCGTTGCGACGGTCGCTTGACGCTGACTTCAGCGTCACCCCGGACGTGTTCCCACTGCTGTCCGGGATTTTTCATGCTGTGCCTAGATTGAGGGCGAGTTGGGGAGATGGAGGTAG